>JAFGGG010000026.1 GCA_016930675.1 Spirochaetales bacterium | reverse complement strand
TTTACCATTGTACTGTGAATTCAGTTTACCGTTTCCAACAGTGATATATATGGGACGGGATATTAATGGGAACTACTACTGGAGTGATAATGCTGGTGTTATCGTGTTTGATAAAAACGGCTGGATGCTTGACTTATTTGTGGTTGATCCCAATAAAATTCCAAAACCCGCCCCGCCGTCCACCCCTCCGGCGACGTCTACTTCTTAGACTACGACGAAAAACAAGTCTACCTCTACCGCGTGAAAAACGTCTGGGATCCTGAAGGCCGTGAGCGCTGGTACAGGGAAAGCCGGGTCAAGGATCCGGAGCCGCTTAAAGAAGGAACAGGGCTGCAATATGGCAACCGTAAGAGTCGACAGCCTGCGCGTGCGCACATCATCCTCTTTGGACGCGGCGGTTGTGGGAAGCCTGAAAAAGAATGAGCAGGTGGAAATCATTGAACGCAGCGCTTCAAAAGTTACCATAGACGGCATCACTGCCTACTGGTACAAAATCAGCCGCCTGTACGTCGGCCTGGAAGGCTGGTACTTCGGCGGGTATTTGGATGTGGAATAATATATTAAAGCTAAAAGAATATATTTGTTACTGTTAAAAATACTTGGTAAGCAGAAATATTTTATATATAATCAGAGTATATGATAGAAAAAAAGATAAATAATAAAACAATTAAACAGCTTCTTTCGATTATCATCAGCATAGCCAATCCGGATAAGGTAATACTATTTGGCTCCCATGCAAGAGGGAATGCTCATAAAGAAAGCGATTATGATTTTATTATTCTGAAACATAATATTAAAAATGAAAGAGAGATTACTCGCCCCATTTACAGGGAATTATGTGAAAAAAGCATACCGGTATCAGTTGATTTGATAGCGTGCAGTTTTAAAAAGTGGAAAAAGAATTTGAATAAAAACTATATGATATATAAAAAAGCTCATGAAGAAGGAATTGTATTATATGGGTGAGGATTACAAAGAATGGTTAAAGCGAGCTAAAAGTAATCTTAAGATGGCGAAGATTGCTAAGGATAAGGATATTTTCTATGAAGATTTATGTTTTGAAGCACATCAGTGTGCTGAAAAATCTCTTAAGGCATTATTGATAATGCATAATTCAGAAATCCCAAAAACTCATTCATTCAGTGTATTAATAGCAAAACTGGAGAAATATATAAAAATACCAAGAGAAATACTGAAGGTTGGTGAATTAACAGATTATGCTGTACAAACACGTTATCCTGGAGATTATGTTAAGATTGGGAAGCAAGAATATAAAAGGGCAGTAGAACTGGCAGAAAAAGTTCATAATTGGGCTATGAAAGTTGCAATTTCTAAATAATGGACAAAATCCGCCGCTCATCAGACGGTTTAGAAGGCTGGTGTTTCGGCGGGTATTTGGATGTGGAATAATCTTAAAAATGCCGACAATTTCGGCAATTTTACTAAATATTGTAAAAATTAAAAAATAAGGTATTATTTAAAATGGAGCAAGTAAATGGAACGAATAAGTGTAGATCCAAAAATATGCAGCGGCAAACCTTGTAATGCGGGTACGAGGATAATGGTGAAGAACATTCTCGGCATGCTGGCGGGCGGTTATACGATTGAAAAAATAATGGATGAATATCACGAATTAACAAAGGACGATATTATCGCGGCAATTAATTATGCTTCTCAAGTAATAGATGAGGAAAAAGTAATTATAAGCACATAAAGTGAAAATACTGTTAGATCAAAATATACCAAAATAAATAAAGCAATGGTTAGAGACTATTAAACCTGATTGTGAGATATTTCACACCACAGAAATTAACTTCGAAACAGCAACAGATGAAGATATATTTTCAATTGCGCAGGAAAAGAAAGCTCTCATAATAACTTTCGACGAAGATTTCACAGATATAAGGATATTCAAACAGCCTCATTACGGCGTAGTGCGGCTGAATATGTGGCCCATAACTGTGGAAGAGATAAAAAAGGTTTTTGAAAGACTTTTTAAAGAAATCAAAGATGATGAAATCAATAATTCTTTAATTATAATTGATAGAAATAAAATTCGAATAAGAAAAGATTGGGTTTAAAGAGGAATATATTGGTGGTTTGGAATATATTTCCGTGTCGTATATTGACAACTGTTCTCAATTAGAGTACAATTGTACTCACAATGAGTACAGGGCAGAATATCAATTTATTTGGCTCAAAAATAAGAGAAGCAATTCTCACTGTAATGTTTTTAAACAAAAACAAAAAGTATTACCTTAGAGAGATAGCTCATAATCTTTCTTTTTCTCCCGGTGCTGTACAACGTGAACTGCGTAATTTGATGAGTCTGCATATAATCGATTCTGAAAAGAGCGGAAATAGAATTTATTATCATCTGGTTGAGGCTAATCCAATATATAAGGATCTTGAAAACATCGTGAGAAAACAGGGGGGACTAATTTATCTACTAAAAGAAGATATGGCAAATATAAAAAATATAACTGTCGCATTTATATTTGGATCGTATGTTAGTGGTGTTGATAGTAAAGATAGTGATATTGACATGTTTGTAATAGGAGATGTTTCTCCAATGGAGCTTTCAATAAAATTACAAAAACCGGAAAGCATAATTGGTAGAGAAATAAATCCTTATGTAATTTCTGAGCTAGAGTTTAAGCGGAAATATAATCATGAAAATCACTTTATAAGATCAGTTGTAAAGGACAAGAAAATATATATAAAAGGTTCTGATAATGAAATACAAAATATTATCTGATAAAAATCTAATCGTTAAACATAAAACATCTCAGCAGGAGATCCAAGAGTTGTTTCGTGTTTCCAAAAGGATATCCAAGATGCTCAAGTGGACGGATTATCAGATGACAGAGCTTTTGCCATAGCTTATAATGCTGCACTACAATTATGTACTATTATTGTCGCTAGTGAAGGATATAGAACTCGTGGTATTAACCACCATAGAACCACTTTTAATTTTATTAAAATGGCTGATATTAAGGTGATATCGGATTATGCTGTTTATTTTAATAAATGCCGCCAGAAAAGAAATGATGTTGATTATGATAGAGCATCTGTTGTCTCAGAAAAGGAAAAAGCAGAGATAATTAAAAACATTATTGAGTTTGAATCACTGGTTAAAGATTGGATTAAAGATAAACTTTAACTGCCCGACCGTCTCACCAAATACTACAAAATCAGCCGCCTGTACGTCGGCCTGGAAGGCTGGTACTTCGGCGGGTATTTGGATATACCAGGGGAGTGATACTCTTATCAGATTAAAAACTATCATTTTACTCTTATAAATTAAATATTTTTCTACATTCCTCTTTACATTTCATATTAATCTGGATAATATTATCTATAGAAATCAATAAGTAAAGGTAATATTATCCATGAGTGAGAAAGCGGAAAAAAACAGGGAAAAAGCTAAAAATATCATTATGCTTCATGGTGGCAGCATTAGAACGAGTGTGGCAATTGAAGCAGGGATTCACCCAAGGACCCTTTATCTATTGCGCGATCAAGGTGAAATTGAGCAGATATCATATGGTGTCTACAGATTGACAAATCTGCCGCCGATCTCTAATCCCGATCTTGTTACTGTCGCTCTCAGGATTCCCAAAGCAGTGATATGCCTTATCTCCGCCTTATCGTTTCACGAACTAACAACCCAAGTTCCTCATTCTGTGGAAATAGCCTTAAAAAAAGGATCTGAGGTACCAAGACTAAAGCACCCGCCTATTAGTGTACATTGGTTTTCCGCTCATACTTACAGCGCCGGGATAGAACGACATATTATTGATGGTGTGAAGATTCAAATCTATAATATTGAAAAAACCATTGCGGATTGTTTTAAATTCCGCAATAAACTTGGAATGGATGTGGTACTCGAATCGCTTAGAATATATAAAAATGGGAAAAAATATAATGTTTCCAAACTATTGAAATATGCAAGGATATGCAGAGTAGAAAAGATAATAATCCCCTATTTTGAGGCTATGCTGTGAAAAAAAAGACTGTAAAGGATTCTAGTGCTTCTGTTTATCAGCGTTTATTAAATGAGGCAAGAAAAATCCAGCGACCTTTTTCTGAAATTCTACAATATTATGTTATGGAGAGATTTCTTTATCGTCTTTCTCAATCACCGTATGCTGATAAATTTATTTTAAAAGGAGCATTCTTGCTTAGAGCCTGGAAGGCACCGCTTACTCGTCCTACTAAAGATATAGATATGATGGGATTAACAAGCAATGATCTTGGTCATATTATGAATCAAATAAAAGATATCTGTCGAATAAATATTGAAAACGATGGTGTAGAATTTGATCATGAAAGTATAAAAGGAGAAAAAATAACTGAAGAAGCGAATTATGAAGGTGCACGAGTTGTCTTTACCGCGAAATTGGGTAATGCAGAAATAAAAATGCAACTTGATATCGGTTTTGGAGACAAAGTATTTCCTGCGCCACAGAAGGTAAAGTTGCCGGTACAATTAAATTTTAAAGAGCCGGATCTTTTTTGTTACACACGAGAAAGTGTCATAGCCGAAAAGTTTGAGGCGATTATAAGATTTGGCGAATTGAATAGCCGTATGAAAGATTTTTATGATATATGGCTTCTTGCCGGGCAATTTGACTTTAATGGAAAAAACCTTTTTCAAGCAATAAAAAGCACTTTTGATAATCGCGGAACAGT
Source organism: Spirochaetales bacterium (assembly GCA_016930675.1). GTDB lineage: Bacteria > Spirochaetota > Spirochaetia > SZUA-6 > RPPD01 > JAFGGG01. Next base: position 27,725 of record JAFGGG010000026.1, on the reverse strand, counting down.
TTTACCTCGTATTATAATTCTATTCACAGAAGGATCTATCAAGACAAAAAACAGCATGTGGAAGGCCTTTATAAAAAAGTCTAAAATAATGGGAGTATCTGAGAATTTTGCTGATGTCATTCAATATATTTCTGAGTTTCTTAAACCTGTTGTTAATAGTATATTGTCTGAACTCGATTTCAATAGTATATGGTTAGCCCCGGGTCCATGGAAATAAGTGAATTACCTCTACCGAGTGAAAAACGTCTGGGATCCCGAAGGTCGCGCGCGCTGGTACAGTGAAAGCGGGGTCAAGGATCCGGAGTTGCTTAAAGAGGGCGCAGGCAGCAATATGGCAACCGTCACCACCGACAGCCTTCACGTGCGTACATCATCCTCTTTGGACGCGGCGGTAGTGGGCAGCCTGAAAAAGAATGAGCAGGTACAAATCCTTGAGCGCAGCGCTGTCAAAGTTACCATAGACGGCATCACCGCCTCCTGGTACAAAATCCGCCGCTCATCAGACGGTTTAGAAGGCTGGTGCTTCGGCGGGTATCCTGATGTGGAATGATCTTAAAAATGCCGACAATTTCGGCAATTTTACTTGAAAAATGCCGAAACAAGTGATAAAATCAAAACATGCAGTATGTTGAACGTTATTTTAAGCCTCCTAAGGGCAGCTATTTTTTATTCGGACCCAGAGGAACAGGAAAATCAACATGGTTAAAAAAGTGCTATAAGGATTCTTTGTTTCTGGATCTGTTGGACGGACAGTTATACAGAGAGCTGCTTTCCAAACCGGAAAGATTGAAAAACATTATTTCAGCCCATACGAACCGGAAGGTGTGCATAATAGATGAAGTACAACGTATCCCTCAACTTCTCCCTACAGTGCATCAGATTATAGAGGACCGTAAAGATATTCAATTCATTCTTACCAGTTCCAGCGCGCGAAAATTAAGACGTTCGGGAACGGATCTTCTGGCGGGAAGAGCTGTGTTATGTACGTTTCATCCGTTTATGGCGGGTGAAATAAAAACCGGATTTCAACTGAAGCAGGCGTTGACTCTCGGCATGATTCCCCTCGTTGTATCGGCAGCAGAACCTAAGGATGTTCTGAATGGCTATGCGTCCTTGTACCTGGAAAAGGAAGTTCAGGCGGAAAGCCTGGTAAGAAATATTGATTCTTTTGCCCGGTTTTTAGAGGTTATCAGTTTTTCCCACGGCTCATTACTCAATACAATGGAGATCGCCCGTGAAAGCGAAATCAAACGCACGACGGTTCAGGGATATCTATCAATACTAAACGATCTGCTGCTTGCTGATTTTATCCCTGTATTTTCAAGGAAAGGCAAAAGATCCCTTGTGGCGCATAATAAATTCTATTATTTCGATTGCGGGGTGTTTTCCTCATTAAGGCCTTTTGGTCCTTTAGACAAACAGGATGAAATCTCAGGTCCCGCTTTGGAAGGCCTGGTGTATCAACATTTAAAGGCGTGGATTGCTTACAGCGGCTATAATGCCAAAATTTACTTCTGGCGCAGCAGGAGCGGCTTTGAAGTTGATTTCGTCATCTATGGTGATTGCGGATTTTACGCTTTTGAAGTTAAAAATTCAGATAAGATTCACGGCAAAGATTTAAAATCCCTTAAAGCATTTAAAACCGATTATCCGCAATGTGATGCATATCTTTTATACAGAGGTGAGCATAAAAAGGAAGAAGACGGTATTATATGTTTGCCCGTAACAGATTTTTTATTACATCTCAAACCCGCGCAGGCAATAAAAAATATGTGAGGATTACCTGAACCCGTACCCCACAATCTCCATATACTCGTCGGAGAAGTAGTTTTTATACACAACCAGCTTTTCATCGACACTCGTCCAAAAGCCCGTACCGCTCGCTCCTTCGGGATAGTAGATCGAGCCCTGATGCGTGAGCGCGCCCTGGGGGGAGTAGATCAGGATTGTTTCACCGGATGAGTGTTTTTGTTTCCACACGCTTTGGCCGCTGCCGCTGATATAAATGAGCGCCGCGCCGCTGTCGCTTTGGAATTTTCCCGAGTACTGCGGAAGATACGCCATCTGCGCGATATCCAGGGTAAAGGGCAGTTCGCCGGAGTTCTGAACAACCGGTATGCCTTTTCCCTCATGCCGGATGCCGAAGCGTCCCAGAGGCCGGGAGTTGTTGTAGTCGAACACCAGCGCCCTGCCGTCCGAGTCCAGGTGGGGCGGTAGAATCACGAACAGGGCAGCATCAGTGGTAAAGATTCTCTGCGGAATAACCGCGGGGCCGAAGCTGTACTGCCAGCCCAACTCGCCGTCCGCCTTAATCAGAAAAAGCGCGCTGTCTGAAAAGGTGACGTAGCTGCCATTGGGCGCCAGGGCGAAAAAGTTCATGCGTGGGGAAATGCCCTTGGCGCAGGGCTTGGCCGCCACGAGCTTTCCTTTTGCGTCGAACAGGGCAATACGCTGCTTATAGAAATCCGGGATATGGATAAGGCCCCGGTCGTCGACAGCGAAAAAAAGGGGCTTCCATTGCTCGCCCGCGCTGCTCTCCAGCCCGATCTGGGCCTGCCCCGGTCCGAAATCGATACGTGTGCGGGAAATTTCAGTTAAACTTTGCGCCTGGGCCCAGCATATTATTAATACGAGCACGCCCGCTAATAACGCTGATTTTTTCATTAAGGTCGATGCTAATTTGTCTCCACCTGTTTGTCAAGGGCGCTTTGCGCTGCACGGACGCTTGCTGCAAAATAAATTTCTAATATATTTTTTCCTTGACATTGCAGGGATTGCGGATTATTCTGGTTTAAGTTATCAGTATTAAAAAAGGAGGAGCACAATGGGTGAGTATTTGGATCAAATACCTTCAAATATCCAGCAGCATATCAAAGGGCTGGCGCAGTCCGTAAAAACGGAAGAAGGAGAAGACGCGGTAGAAAAGGTGGCTCAGTGCTGGCTTGAAAAAAAGGCGGTATTCGAAGATAAAATTTCCGAGATGGGCATGGAAGAGATTGACAGCCTGAATAAAGAAGATGAGAAGGGAGCCATAGCCCTGACCTATTCCGGTTCTCTGGTAAATATAGGTCCGCTTGTGGACGGAGCGCGTACGGTAAAGTATTCGAGTATCGGCATGCGCACCGACATCCCCGAAAGCGCCGAGAGCGACAGTTCGAATCTGGCAAGCGATGTCCAGGTGGACGGCATTATTCAATTCGAGGGCGGCCCTGTTAAAAGTACCTCTCAGATATTTAAAATTGCCGTATGTAAAGACGAAGAGATGAGTCCCGAAGAACAGCAGCAGACGATTATTGAAACCGCAACTATCATCGAAGAGGAATTTGTGGAAGTAAATAAAACTATCATGGAGTAACTGATAGGTAAGGGAGATCCCGCATATCATCTCCCGCCAAAAACTGTTTTATTATGGGCGATACAATTATAAATGAAAATCAACCCGGTGAGGAGAACGGTCCTATAACTGCTTTGCATGAGCGTTTAAAGAAAATATACACCAGAACCACGCCTCCCAATGGGAATGAGTATTTAAAGCTTGTCTACAATATAAATCGCGTGCTCGAAAATGAAGATGAATCAATCCGCCCCAAAGACGCGCGAGGTAAAGCGGGCGGTATTATACATTTAAAAAAGGATATCCCCACACTCATTATGCCCGACCTGCACGCGCGCATGGAATTTCTTTTGAGTACCATGCTCTACAGCGATGAATCCGGGGTGTCCGTGCTGCAAAAACTGGCACTCAACCAACTGCAGGTAGTATGCGTGGGTGACGGCTTCCACGCCGAAGGCAGAAAAGCCGATCGTTGGAAAAAAGCCTTTGATGAATTCCAGAATCTGTATCAGACCCGCAAATATATGGACGAAGAAATGAAAGAGAGCATGGGAGTGATGGAGATGGTGATGGAATTGAAGGGAGCATACCCCGCCAACTTCCATTTTTTAAAGGGCAATCATGAAAATATAAGCAATGAAAACGGCGGAGGGAACTTCCCTTTTAGAAAGTACGCCTACGAAGGTGCCATGGTATTGGAGTATGTCAAACGGTTTTACGGGGAAGAATTCCTTAAAGTGTATTATGCCTTTGAAAAGAATATGCCCCTGCTGGCCATAGGCCGGCATTTTATTATTTCCCACTCCGAACCCAAAACATTTTATGAGGCCAAAAAAATCATTAACTACAGGACTAATCCTGATGTTGTAACGGGGCTTACCTGGACGGATAATAATGATGCGGAAAAAGACAGCGTCACCAAAATGATTCAATACTATCTCCCTGAGGAGGTATGGTGGCGGAGTATGTATTTTGGCGGACACAGGCCGGTTTCCGGAACTCATAATAAACGGGCCCAAGGCAAGTATATTCAGCTGCATAATCCCCTCAAGTTCTACGTGACTATTGTTGATCCGGAAGGTGAGATCGATTTGGAAAAAAGTATTATTGAAATAGAGAATAAGGCCGGGGCTTTATATTCATAAAGAGCGGTTTTATTATAGTTCTTAAATACGAGGTTAGACAATGGCAGATAAAATGATCGATAAATATAAAATAGTAAGCGTAGTGGGTGAAGGCGGAATGGGTAAAGTATATAAGGCCATCCATCCCACCCTAAAAAAACATATCGTGATTAAACGTTTAAGTATCTCCACCGCGAAGACCTTGTCCGAACGCTTTAAGCGTGAAGCGAACGTTATGATGGGGTTTCGTCACGAGAATATTATTTCGGTATACGACCATTTCAAGCATGGAAAGTCTTATTTTATCGTAATGGAGCATATCGACGGCATTTCGCTGGAAGATCTGATCGACAAGAAAAAAAAGATTCCCCCGCTGGCCGCAGCCCTGATTTTCAGAGAGATCTGCCGCGGCCTGCAGTACGCGCATCACAAAGGGGTTATTCACAGGGATATTAAACCGGACAACGTGCTCATATCCAAAAACGGCGATGTCAAACTGTTTGATTTCGGTATCGCCATGGTGGAGGCGGAAGCTGACAAAGAGCTTACCAAGACCGGTGTCGTCATGGGTACCCCGTCCTATATGTCGCCGGAACAGATTAAAGACGCCAAACATGTGGATAAAAGAACAGATATCTATTCCATGGGCATTATGCTTTATCAGATGGTAACGGGTAAAAAACCCTATCCGGGCGGCTTTTCCGCGGAAACCATCCATAAAATCACCAAAGGCATGTATGTAAAACCGGGTAAGCATGTTTCCAAACTGCCGGGGGTGTTTAAAAAAGTCATTAAAAAGACCATGCACCATAAGATGAACAAGCGTTACGCTGATCTTGAGCACATTATCAGTCTGTTTTCACGTTTTCTTAAAAAATATAAGACCCCCTCGGAAATAAATAAGGCGATTAAAGAATATTTACACGAGGCTCCCGGTAAAGAGTCCACTTTTACCAAGATTCCGCGCAGCAGCGGCCGCTCTCTCATGTTAAAAGTAGCGGTTGCCGCACTTGTTCTGGTACTCGCGGGCGGTGCTGTTTTCCTGGTCAGCTCCTCCAGTATATTTTATGAGTTGTTCAGCGGCAGGGATATGGGCGCGCTGGAACTTAAGATAATTGTGCCGGATAATTATTACAAAGATGTATCCGAAGTATACGCCAAAGCCGTGCTTACGTATTATGATGAAGCGGCGGAAAAGGGCGAAGAGAAACTGATTAAGTATGAATACCGGCTGTCACCCGTTACTAATGTTATCCCTTCAAACTCAAAAAGCAAAACCGAAAAAAAGGAACAGTTCTTGACTACTCACGCGCTGTTTTTACCGGCAGGTATGTATGATTTGGAATTAACCTTAGAAAACCGCAAGTACTGCACGGCGTTTTCACTCAATCCCCTCGATCTGCAGAAACAAAATCCCGATACACCCGAGAAGCGCAAGATAATTCAATTTAATATCCAAACACCTTCAGAGGACAAGATACCTGTTTTCCATTATGTTAAAGACGGTATCACCGGCGTCTCCCTGAATGACCAGGTTGAGATCTATTATAAGGGAAAGGCCGGCTGGGCGGACTGGAAGTATGCCGAGGAACAGCTCTACCGGGGCCGCGTTTATAGAATAAGGTATGTGGCTCCTTCATACTATACAAGAGAAGTGGAAGTCACAATCGAAAATCAAATGGATTCCTTAAAATTGGATATCGATATGATCAAAAAACCGGGAAAACTGGTTCTGACAAGCAATGCAGAGGGGCTGGAAATCTTGCTGGACAACCGCCGTGAAGATTATTTGGGCGGTAAGGCAAAATCATTTGTGGAATTCGGAAAGACCACTAAAAAAGACAAGACCTTTTTGCTCGAGGAAAGAGATTATATGGTCACCATAAAGAAGAACGACGAGGTTTTCAGTAATTACAGAGTGAAGATTACTTCGGACAGCACAACCAGGCTTTCCATATCGTATAATGAAAAACAAAAATCAATTAACATAACAGAATAGAAAAAGGAGGTCCCCATGTCATTGACTATGAGAATAATCTTTTTCGGTATGATCGGAATTATAGGCGGGCTGCTGGCCTGGCCTTTGGCCGAAGTGCTGATTTCGTTTCAAGTTGACTTTCCTTCCCTGCTGATTTTCGGGATTGCCATAGGCGGTGTGGTGGGACTTGTTGTCGGCGGATGCTTCGGTATGAATGAGGGCATTCTCTCTCATTCCTCGTCAAAGCTTAAGGCCGGCCTGATTATGGGTATTATAATCGGCGCCATCGGCGGTGCCGTGGGAGTTCTTACCGGGTTGCAGGTGGGTCTGTTTATGGGAACCAGTTTTTTTCTTGCTCCGGTTAGTTTTAAAACCGTGGGTTACCCCATAGCCAGAGCTCTCGGCTGGGCCGCGTTCGGAATATTTATCGGTGTGGTGGAAGGTATCAGAAGCAAATCCTTTGCCAAAATAAAGAACGGTATTATCGGCGGATTTATCGGAGGATTTTTGGGGGGTATCGTATTTGAATACAGCCTGAAACTCTTTGTGCCCGATGTCTTGTACGCGAGACTTTTGGGATTTATGGTACTGGGTCTTTTTATCGGTATTTTCTACGGTTTTGTGGAAAACAAGTTGGCTCGTGCCTCTTTTTATCTTTTAAACGGCAGAGCAAAAGGCAAAGAGTACCTGCTTAATCAGCGCCAGTTTACCATCGGCAGAGATGAACAGGCGGACATGAGCCTTTCCGACTACCGCCAGGTTTCCCAGAAGCACGCGTCGCTTCACAGTAAAAAGGACAAAGTCATTATCAAAGACAAGAATTCCAAAGCAGGCACGTATGTGAATGATAAAAAAATCAGCGAATCGGCGTTAAAGGACGGTGATGTCATCCGCGTGGGGGAAGCCCAGTTCCTCTTTAGAAAAAAGTAGCAGGAGGAGAAAAGATGAAAAATAAAATACTGATATACACGGTAATATTGCTTTGTTTATCCGCCGTATTAAGCTCTGCGCAGACGGTTATCGTATCGCAGGTGGACAACTCGACCCTGATTATGGACCAGAAGATCAAGGTCTATGTGAGTGTCACCGACTTATACGGGAATCCTATCACCGATTTGACACAGGAGCAGTTTGAGCTTTATGAAGCCGTGCCCGATAAAAAAGCGGAAAAGAGGGAGATCATCTTTTTTAAGCATGGCGCTAACGTGAACGAGGGCATTAACCTCATGTTTTTGATGGATAATTCGGGCAGCATGTATACGAATATGTATGGGCAGGAAACAGCGAACGAGTCGGCATGGCGCATCACGTACGCCAAAGAAGCAATTAAAGAGCTGTTGAGAAACGTAAATAATCCCGAGGACAGGATTTCTCTCATCTCCTTTAATATCAGGCTGGATTCGGAGGTTGCGCCCACCGGCGACAAAGCCAGCATCGCCAAGGCTCTCACGGAAATAGAGAGACCGGAAAAGGAAGAGAGTTATACGGAGTTGTATGAGGCGCTTTATCATTCGGTCGATAAGATGAGTAATTCCAGAGGACGAAAAGTGATAGTGCTTTTATCGGACGGTGAGAACTTTCCCACCAAAGATGAAAATCCCCATTTCCCGGAGAGAAAGGGGCTTGAAAAAGCAATAGAACTTGCCCAGCGTGAGGGTATTACCGTGTTTACCATCGGCCTTATCGAAGGCGCAAGAGATCCGGATCTTAGGAAAATCGCCGATGACACCGGTGGAGTTAATTACAAGGTCAAGGATATTAGCCGTCTGAAAGAGTTCTATAATCATATTCGCGACCGTGTTCTGCATGAGTATCTGATTATGTACTATGCCGGTATGGAACCGTCCGAAAAAAAATACGTAAATGTTAAACTGAAACAGGGCGCGACCGTTATTCAGGCTGAAAAGGAAAGAGCGTATTACTCCGATACCTTATTCGGTATGCCGCAGCCGGAATTTATATTTTGGATATTTTTTATGATTCCGTTTGCTCTGCTTTTATTGTGGCTGCTCTCCAAGGTAAGGTTTGAGTCGAAGCAGAAGGACCCTTGTCTGGAGGTGTTAACTGTTGACGGCAAGAAGAAAAAAATGGCTCCGTTAACGATTATGGAGAATCAGAGCGCGGTAACTATCGGGGCCACGGAGTCGGCGGACCTGACCATTATGGGAGAGCCCAGGCTGAAGTCCGATGAAGTAATTGTGCAGAAGAAAAAGGGAACCTATACCGTGGTCAGCCGGAATACTCCGATAAAAGTAAATAATCAGTTGGTCAAATCCAAAGAACTGCGCTCCGGCGATCTTATAAAGGTGGGGAATACTACTATTGTGTTTAATGAGGGTATAGAAAAGAAGCTGTATACCGATCCGCGAGCCAGAAAGTCAAAAACCGTGGTTAAGGCAGGCAAACCAAAACCGCCATCTAAAGATAAGACAGGAATTATACAGCCTAAAACAGGCAAAAGGAAATAAGCGATTATTTTAATCAGTGTAAACGGCCCGCCGTGTACTAAAATCTTTTAGATTTTAGTACACGGTCGGTTCCAGGATATTTGCTTATGAAAAAGCCACCATCTTTTGCGGTGGTTTTTTCATTCTTCTGATTTTAAAGCCGAATCATCGTCAGGGATCATAATATCGTCCGCATCACTGATGCTGGACTCATCCATGGCTTCCCAGTTGAACTTGAGCTCGGTTTTACCCACACGGACAATATCACCGTTTATTAGATTCTTCTGTACATACATGTTGCCGTTGACCTTGGTTTTATTCAGACTGCCCAGATCGATAACCGTAAAATGACCGCCCCTGAAAACAATCTGACAGTGCTTGTTGGAAGCGTATTTATCGGTCAGTTTAATATCGCAGACCGGCGCACGGCCTATGGTCATGGTTTTATTGGTAATGGCAAAAACCTGACCTTCATCCTCTCCTTTTACAACTTCTAACGTAACATTATTGGGGATTGCAATATCACCTTGTTCTACCATGCTTGTTCTCCTTTCACATTTTTGCTTTCTAAAAAGCCACCACTTGTATCTGATGACTAACTAACCTTAATCTTTAATCCTGATTTTTGCAAGGAGAAAATCCAAGCCTGTGCAGAGGATTACCATCTTCTTGTATCAAGAGGACATTTCTATTGTGCTTGAATACGTCGATAGTTGACAATCAAAGAGATATTAAATAAAATATTGTGCTTTTTTAATTTTTAAAAAACTAACAAACAAACCATTAATTAGGTAATAGATGGTGTATATTGATGATACAATCATTAAAAGCATGTCTCGATTTTAAAGGAGGAATAAGAAGTGAAAATTCAAAAATCTACTATTCTTGTTATTACACTCATTGTGGTTGTTTTATACGCAATAGGCTGTTCGTCTCCCGGAGGAGGCGGGGGCGGTGGTAAAGACGATATTACCATCACGACCGCAACCCTTCCCGATGGAGTGAAGGATAATGTCTATCAGACAACCACCCTGCAGGCTACGGGAGGAAATTCTGCAAATTACTCATGGTCAGTAAGCGCAGGGAGCTTGCCCGCAGGATTATCGCTTTCTGCCGGAGGAGAACTATCGGGAACCCCGACAGCAGAAGGTGATTTTACCTTTACGGTTCAGGTAACGGACGGCGCCAATAATCCCGGCAGCAAACAGTTTACTATTATAATCAGTGTTATCGGTGTTGATCCCGAGTCGCTCCCGGTAGCTCAGAGGAATGCAGCTTACAGCCAGACCATTACCGCGTCCAACGGGACTGACCCGTATACCTTTACTATTGTGGACGGTGCTCTGCCGGCCGGTTTGAGTTTGGCAACCATAAGCAATACCGAGGCTGAAATAAGCGGTACGCCCACGGATTTTGAAACATGCGATTTTACCATCAGAATTGAAGACAGCAGTCTTCCCGCTTCGTTCTATGTGGATAAAGATTACAGTATTTCCGTTGTGTCAGGTGTGCCGGTACAGGTCGACACTGTTTCCTGCGCGGACGGTTTTGTGACCGGTGCGTATTCCGACACGCTTGCAGCAAGCGGCGGCCAGGGAACCTATGAGTGGTCTATTGAAGACGGAGAACTCCCCGGCGGACTGTCCTTAAACGATACCACGGGTGAAATCTCAGGCACTGCTTCCACGAACGGCACCTTTAATTTTACGGTAAGAGCTACTGATACGGTGGAAACAAGCAATTACGGAGAAAAAGCATTATCAATCGATATTTATGAGCAGGTGAACATTACCACCACAGCATGTGACGACGGAATGCAAGGTTCGGCATACTATTTCGAACTGGATGCCGAAGGCGGCTCAGGCCCCATTGCCTGGTCTTTGGTCGATGGCAGTTTACCCTCAGGGCTTTCCCTTAACAGCGGTTCCGGAGCTATCAGCGGCACACCGAACGGTACGGGAAGCTCCACATTTACAGTAAGAGCAGAAGATGACAATGAGGCAGGTAATTATGACGAAGCGGAATTTTCAATCGATATTACCGAAGCTGTAGAGATAAATACGGTTGCCCTTCCTTCTGTGGGTGCTAATAAAAGCTACAGCGAAACACTCAACGCTTCCGGAGGCTCGGGAAGTTACACCTGGTCGATTGATTCTGGATCATTGCCTCTGGATGTAACGCTGAACTCTTCGAGCGGAGTTGTTTCCGGTTATCCGGCGCGGCCCGGCACGTATAATTTCACGGTGCGATGTGAAGACAGCGCCAATTCATCCAACTTCGACACGCAGGCGCTTTCGATTGAAGTCACCAATCTGGAATGGACCATCATGATCTATCTGGACGGTGATAACAATCTGGATGAATATGCTTTCGGTGATATAAATGAAATGGAAGCGGCTGATCTCAGAGGATACGGTATAAAGGTAATCGCGCTTATAGACGGTGCAGCCGGTTACTACACCGGAACAGACGCTTTTGAAAATACCAGGCTTTATGAAGTTCTCTACGATTCGGCTGGTGACAGTACCGCCACGGGAATTGTTTCTCGGCGCTTGGGTTCTACCGAATTGGGAGTAACGGACACGGGCAGCGAAGAACTGAATATGGGAAATCCTGCCACTGCTTCCAACTTTATTGATTTCTGTACAGATAAATACACAGCCAATAATTACGCGTTTGTGTTCTGGAACCACGGTTCGGGCTGGCGTTCAACAGTACCCCAAATCAAGAAAAGCATAAGGGATTTTACAGGGTTAGACCCAAGTAGAATTATTTCTGACAACAGTATTCCTCACAAACCATCCGTATCTACCACATCCGGTTATAAAGCTGTGTGCGAAGATATGAACTCTTCGGATATACTCTATACACAGGAAGTTGGTACAGCGGTAAGCGGTAAAGGACTGGATGTTATCGGTTTTGATGTATGTTACGGCGCCATGATGGAAATCGCCTACGAAATTCGCAACCACGCCTCGATCATGATCGGTTCCGAGGAAAGCGAACCACTGGACGGATGGGAGTATGATGATATTCTAAATAGCTTTAAATCCACCGCCCGCACGGCTGAAAATTTCTATAACGCAGTGGTAAATGCTTATGCAACCCGTTATTCAGCTACTTCGGGAGCAACTCTCTCGGCGATCGATCTCACGGAAATAGACGATTTGATGAGCGCGCTGAATACATTCTCGAACGCGCTTTACAGCGCGGCAACTACAGTTGAAATAAGTGATGAATTGTTATTACTGATTTATTTTGAGGCGGAAGACTACTATCAGATACCCGGAGACAGCAATCTGGATATTTACGATATGGCTTTTGCAGTTTCGGATCTGACCAATTATGCGGATGCTGAAGCGGCCGCGTTAATGACCGCTGTGGACGATGCCGTGCTTGATGAATGGCACCATGCAACTGGAAATCCGGACTCTCATGGCATTGCCCTTCATTACGTACACGATGATGGAGAATTTTTTGGTCATGATAACGCTTATGTGAAAGCCTCCGGAGCAGCGTATCCGCTTGCTTTCGTGGCTGATTCAGCGTGGGTAATTGACGCCACAAATCCGTACCCCAATTTTACCGGACTGTTATGGAGATTATGGTATGAGTATTATAATTAAATATTATTCATAATGAGAGAAGGGCTATTATCATAATAATAGCCCTTCTTATTATATGGTAAAAAATGGAGAAGCGCCTATGAAGTATGCGATGTGTTCATTAAAACAAATTGTGATATCTGTTATAGTAGTCATTATTTTTAGCTCTGCGTGCAAAACCGCGGATGCGGATAACGCGGTGCAAAAGAACGGAAGCTGGACCTACGAAATAGAAACAACCCTGCCCGGTACTAAAAGTGAAGGGCAGTGGGGTCATCTGTATTATAAGGGCAAGGAAGTGCCTCCTGTGTTTGAGCTGATGCTGGTTAATAATACCCTGTATATTTACAGAATAAGGGAGTTGGCCTGGAAATTCGGAGGTTATGAAAAACAGGCTACGGCCGAGAGTAAGATTGTTGAAAGTTCTGAAAAGATAGCAACGGCTGAGATGGAAAAAGGCTGGTACCGGGCGGCGCGTGATCAGTGGAAAACAGGCACCCCTTCAACGTGGATATGGACAAAACGTGATGAACTGAAAGCATTTCTTGATCCAGCGAAGATGGATTTGTTTGTCAGCCACAATAAATTAAAACCTCTGGTTCCCGGGAATATGCTTAAAAGTAAGATCAATAAGAATAAATAAGATTATGCATGTTCCACATCATTCGTATATGACTGATATTTTTTAATGATTTCCCGGAGATCTATTTTATTTTCATAAATGGCTTTGCCCACGATTATTCCGTGAACATTTTCATGCTTGTTTTCTTTAACCAAGGCTATATCGGCTTCCGAGCTGATACCGCCGGAAAGAATGACCGGTAAGGACGCGTATTTGGCCACCGCGTTGGTACGATCTATATCAGGACCCTGCAGGGTACCGTCGCGGGATATATTCGTATAAATCAATTCTTTGATGCCTAATGTCCGCAGCTGTGAGGCCAGAGTCGTGTCCTTTACATCAGTCTCGCCCCGCCAGCCGGTGATCTTTACATGTCCTTCCAAAGCGTCGATGCCGCCGATAGCGTGAAAGTGATATTCCAAAATCCAGTCCGCTACCTGAACCGGATTTTTTATAAGCACGGTCCCAAGTATCAGACGGTCTATGCCGATGGCCATAAGCTCTGCTATATCGAGCTCGCTGCGCACGCCTCCTCCTACTTCCAGTTCACAGGATACATTTGCTCTTATCTGTTTTATAACATCCCGGTTGTTTCTGCCCGCTCCGTAGGCCGCGTCCAGATCCACGATGTGAATGAGTCGGGTGCCCGCCTGCTGGAATTCAAGTGCCAGTTCGGCGGGATCCGAGGAGTATACCTTCATCTGCTCGTAATCGCCCTTGAACAGTCTGACCGCCTGTCCGTTAAGTAAATCTATAGCCGGAATAATCAACATCACTCATCTCCGTAATAACCGCTTGTTTATTTTAAAATAACATAATAAACAGTTGATTTCCAGTGCCCGATGGTATATATTATGAATGAGCGCTCATTCATTTATAAAAATGAGTTTGAATTTACAAAAAGCGAGGTGCGGTATGAAAAAAAAAGTGATCGTTTTAGGCGCTGTTGTGGTGAGTGTGGGACTCATGGCGCTTCTTGTATTTGTTTTGTTTTGGGGAGAGGGGCATGCGCAGACAGAGGATGTGCTGATTCCGGTTACGGTTACGGTACCGCATAATGGTACCATTCAAAGAAGCCTGTATTATTCCGGAACTCTTAAACCGGAGACTACGATTACGGTCATGTCAAAGGTAGTGGGCAGGATCGAGAAGCTTTATGTAAAGATGGGCGACAAAGTACACCGCGGTCAGATTCTTTTGCGGATCGAACAGGAGGTCGCGGCCTTGCAGGTGGATCAGGCCTATTCCGCCTGGAAGGCGGCTGAGGCGCAGTATCGAAAGGTCAGAAGCGGACCGCGCAAAGAGGAAATCGAGAATATGCGGGCGTTAGTGCTTCAGGCGCGCAAGGATTTTTCCACAGCAGAAGAGGCTTACTTAAGAGCGGAGCGGCTGTTTGACAGCGGAGCCGTGGCCAAAGTTCAGTTTGAGGAAGCGGAACGGTCGTATAGCGCGGCCAGAACACAGCTGGAAAACGCCGAACGCACGTTAAAGCTGATGGAGCAGGGAGCCACGCGTGAGGAGCTTACTATGGCTGAAGAAAACGCCGAAGCACTTAAGGCCCAGTATGAACTCGCCAAACTGCAGTTCTCTTATACTATAATAGAGGCTCCCATGGACGGAATCGTCGCCGATATCCTGGTGGACCAGGGTAACCTGGTGGGACAGACCACACCCATTCTGGTGATCGTAAAGGATAATCCGATAATAATCGAAGTTCCCGTGCCGGAAAAACACTATAACGAGATCGTGATTAATAGAAACTCAATAATTGCTTATCTGGATAGCGGTTCGGGTGAAAATACCAACTCTTTTCAGGGAACCTTAAGCAATGTATCCGCTGTTATCGATCCCAGGAGTAGAACCTTCGCTGTCGAGATTACGGTGGATAACAGCCGGGGAGTTTTAAGGCCGGGTATGTACGTGAATGTCGAGCTGGTAGTCGAGCATTATACCGATGCTCTGTTGCTTCCCAGAAGCGCGGTGCTGCATTACGATGGCACGGACCACGTTTTTTTAATTCAGGAACAAAGTAATCCGGTGGCGGTTCTTAAACAGATAGAAGTGGGGATTTCCGATGATTCCATTGTGCAGATTCTGGCGGGACTTAACGGCACGGAAAAGGTGATCAGTCAGGGCAATGCTTTTTTGGAGGACGGCCAGGCCGTACGGATCATAGATAACTGATGAAGCTTACCCGCATAGCTGTCAAACATCCCATTACAACAATAATGGTCTTTCTCGCGGTTGTGCTGCTTGGTTTTGTATCACTGTCACGGGTGGGGCTGGAGCTTTTTCCCGATATTACCTATCCCACGGCCGCAGTGGTCGTGGTACATCCGGGCGTAGGCCCTTATGAGATCGAATCCGCTATTTCCAAGCGTGTGGAGGAGGCTGTTTCCTCGATCAGCGGCGTGGAGCGGGTGGCTTCGACCTCGAGTGAAGGCGTATCCATGGTGGTGGTTAATTTTTCCTGGGGCACCAACATGGATACTATAGTAAGCGATATCAGAGAAAAAATCGACGCCATCGCGAATGATCTGCCCGAAGGTGCGTACAGGCCGGAAATATTCAGATTTAATCCCGAAATGCTGCCCAGTATGGTGCTCAACTGTACCAGCTCCAATCCGCGTGTCGATATGAGAAAGCTGATTGAAGATAATATCGTTCCGGATTTGGAAAAGATCGAAGGGGTGGCCACAGCGGAAATATTCGGCGGTAAAATCGCGGCTGTTACCTGCAAGCTCAGCCTTGATGACCTGATCCGGAGTGAGACTTCAATCCTGCAGATTCTCCACATGTTTCAGGGCGAAAATATCAATCTGCCGGGCGGAACACTGGAGCTCCCAAGTGAGCACATAGTGCTGCGTACCATCGGCGAGTTTAAAAGCATTGCAGACATCGGTGACATGCTCGTCGGTTATCGCGAGCAAATTCCCATCTATTTGGGGGATGTAGCCGAAATAGCGCTTGACTACCTGCCGCAGGAGGAGATTGTCAGAGCGCAGGGACAAAGCGGAATTCAAATATCGATCAGAAAGCAGCCCGGTTTTAACACTGTTAAAGTGAACGACCGGGTCAAGCTTACATTGAAGAGGCTTGGAGAGCAGTATCCTTCGTTAAAGTTCACAATTCAAACAGATCAATCGACATCCATTTTAAACTCCATCGGCGGAGTAGCGGACGCGGGCTGGCAGGGGGGCTTGCTGGCAATTCTGGTACTGATGTTCTTTTTGAGAAACATCCGCTCTACCTTCATTATTTCGCTGGCCATCCCCCTTTCGGTAGTGGCCACGTTTTCACTCATGGATATGGCTGGTATCAGCATGAATATGCTCTCACTGATGGGGATTACGCTCGGTATCGGAATGTTTGTGGACAACTCGATTGTGGTTCTGGAAGCAAGCTATCGCAAAAAACTGACCGGATTGGATTCCGGGCAGGCGGCAGTGGAAGGTGCCGGAGAGGTAGGTATGGCAATTATTGCCTCGACGCTCACTACGATAGCAGTATTTTTCCCTCTGGTCTTCGTGGAGGGCCTGGTGGGTATGATTTTTAAAGACCTGGCCTTCACCATATCTTTCGCGCTTTTAATATCGCTGGCTTCCGCTCTTACGTTGATTCCCGTTATGTTTACCAAACTGTTAAAAGGTAAAAAAATACCTGTGTTAAGCCGGAAAAAGGGCGCGAATCCGCAGCCGGAACATAATCCGCATGCCACCGGCACTGCCGGCGGCTTTTCCGGAAGTGAATTGAGTCTGGCCGATATTCAGGTACATACCGGTAATAAGATTATTGATCGGCTTGGAGCCGGGATTCAAAAAGCTCTGCGCCGGCTGGATCGCAGCTATGAAAAAGTAATCTCATGGGCTTTGGATCACAGCCCGGTTATTATTTTAAGCGCGCTGATTCTGCTGGCGGTAAGCTTCGGTTTCATTGTTTTTTTGGGTATGGAATTTATTCCCGAAGTTGATGAAGCCAAATTTGTGGTGGGGCTGGAAACAAAGCTCGGTACTCCTTACGCAAAAACAGAAGCAAAAGTGATTCAGGCGGAAAACATCATAAAGCGGCTGCTGGGGGATGATGTGGATACCATGTCTTCCAATATCGGCCGCGGTGCGGCTGAAGTAGGAATGGCGGAATCCGGAAGCCATATGGCCAATATCAAAGTCACACTTACTTCCAAAGACAGGCGGGCGCAGAGTATCTGGAAGATTGTCGGCAGGCTTTCCAAGGAATTAAGGGAGAATATTCTCGATGCGCTGATAAAGATAGATATCTCCGGGATGGCTTCCCTGGCCTCCAGCGCTACCGGTCAGAAAGATCCCATTGTAATCGAGATTACCGGCGCTAACCTGCAAGAGTCTTATGCTTTCGCCAAAGAGCTTGCTGTTCTTGTAGAAAACGTTTCGGGTACCAGGGACGTGCAGATATCCCATAAAACCGGTAAGCCTGAACTGCAGTTCAGGATAAAGCGCCGGGCCGCCGCCGGCCTGGGGATTACACCAAAGGAGATCGCCGTTACGGTCAGAACAGCTTACAAAGGAATGGAAGTTTCACAATACAACGACGGTACCCATGATTATGATATCGTGGTTATTTTGAAGGATGAAGACAGAAATAATATAAAGCGCTTAACAAATCTTTTTCTGGTAAATCGGTCGGGCACAAAAATATTGGCGGAAACAGTAGCCGATTTACATCAGGATGAGGGTCCGCTGTCCATAGAGCGCATACAGCGTCAGAGAATAATCATGGTTACCGCGGCCCTGACCGGTGAACGAGCCTTAAGCAATGTGGTGGCGGATATTAAACAGCGGGTAACTGAAAGATTACCCATACCTGCCGACATCCATGTGGATTACACGGGTTCGGGAAAGCAAATGGATGAGGCTTTCGGCAGTCTGGGCTGGGTACTGCTCCTGGCCGTGCTGCTGGTGTATATGGTGATGGCCTCTCAGTTTGAATCGCTGCTGCATCCGTTTATCGTGATGTTTGCCGTACCGTTTGCCGTTATCGGTCTGGTAGCCGCCCTGCTGGTTACCAATACGACCTTTAATCTGGTCGCCTTTATTGGAGGAATTCTTCTTGTGGGAATCGTGGTTAACAACGGCATAGTGCTGATCGATTACATGAATACCCTGCAGAAACGGGGGGTGCCGCTCAGACAGGCAATTATTCGGGGCGGTAAGACCAGACTGAAGCCTATTTTAATGACCACCTTTACCACTGTTATCGGTCTGCTTCCCATGGCTTTGGGTTTTGGGGCCGGCTCGGAAATCCGGGCGCCCATGGGCAGAGCGGTATTGGGCGGTCTGCTTTCCTCAGGCTTAATTACCCTCATTTTAATACCAACCGTTTATTGGCTTGTGGAGAGTAAGCTGAAAAAGAAAAAGATTTAATCTTGCGCCGGATCAAAAAAATCAAAAACCGACCGTTACCCTGTTAATAAGCCTTATTAATTAAATTTTTGGATGCTGATTTTTTTTGTAAACAGTATATAATTATGTAGAGGTGTTATAATAAAAATCTTAAGCACATAAGGTTAAAACATGCTGAAAAAACAAAATCTTTCTCTATGCGCATTATTAGTTCTGTTCTTATTTTTCAGCAGTACCAATAGAGATGTATTCAGTGATTCGCCTAATATGATAGTTAACGGCGATTTCGCGAGCGCGACTTCCGGTTGGAATTTATTTTCACAATTGGGAGGCGAAGCTTACCTTGCCGTGGAAAGGGGGGAGCTGCATGTAAACATCAGACAAGGCGGAGAGTGCACGTATTCGATAAATCTAAATCAAACCGGATTAACAATGGAACAGGGCTTGTCGTACGAGGTCTCCTTTAAAGCGCGCTCGGCATCCGGGACCAGGAATATATGGGTCAAAGTGGGTTTGGCAGGGGAGCCGTGGACATTATATTCCGAATTTAAAACATATCTGCTTACTGCCGAGAAAAAGAACTACGCATTCAAATTTACGATGTTGGAACCCACGGATCCGGATGCCTATATAGAGTTCCAGCTGGGCACGAATGATATTGACGTGTATCTGGATGAAATCATCTTGAAAAAAATTGATGTGGATAAAATCGTAAGAGGGGCAAAATTACCGCCCACCGGTAAGGTAACAAGAAAGTATCCCAAGCTGGTAAATTATTTTCATACCCTTTCTTTCGAGGGTCAGGTTGTGGATCGTGAAGAAAGATTGGCACAGTGGGATGTGTTAATCATTCCTCATTTCATGGTTAAATGGATGGGAGTCTCCCTGTCAAAAATAAGAAAGACCAATCCGCATATTACCCTATTGGTCTACATACCGTTCGGTCAGGAACCGGCAGGCATGGATGTTGGAGAAGCAATTCCCGGAGAGAATGATCCGCATAACTGGTACGGTAAAACGGTTACGGGAAAGTATATGGTACCGCACTGGGGAGGGCATTTGATGAATCCCTATAAGCATAATTTCGCCTACCCCAAACATGTGATTAATTTCGTGAAGACATATTATTTGGATACCGGACTATACGATGGGGTAATGTTCGATATCCTGGCGGAAGGGGCGCCTACCTTCGCGTCCACGGATAATCCTCCCACATTCGATACGGATGAGGATGGTGATTTTAATGAGGATGATCATAAAAAATACAATGAGGGCGTACTTTATCTTCTAAAGAATCTGAGGGAAAAATGTCCGAACGCGATACTTACGGGAAACGGGGGGATTCCCTGGACAAAAAACTGTCCATATTACAAATACGCAAACGGGGACATGCATGAGAACGCGCTGGGTAATGAATTCGGAAGTTACTATTGGGATGCACATTACGGAGCGCAGTATCCCCAAACCCAGCCCTGGCTTAAAGGTATTTACGGTACGTGGGACGGGTATAAAACCTGTATTGATGAAGCGAATCCTTATAATGTAACAAGATTTCACTTTATATCCGTGGATGTGAGAATGAATCGATCTCAGGAACAAGCGGAGAGCCTGCAGCAGTTAACAGCTGACGATTTAAGACGAATGAGGTTGGGTTTGGGTACGTCACTGTTAGAAGACGGGGGGTATTTTGGTTATGACAGAGGTGACTGCCTGCACGGCCAGCTGTGGTGGTTCGATGAGTATGACGCGGATCTTGGTAATCCGCTGGAGAGTTATAAAACCGGCGCGTACGGCCAAGGCAACAGTAAAAAACAGGTGTACAGCAGAAAATTTGAACATGGGATTGTCATTGTAAATAATAATTCCGCACAAACAGTGGTAACGCTTGAAGCAGCACATAAGGATGTCACCACAAAGAAAACGGGAACACAATTCACCATACCTCCTTATGATGCAAGAATTTTTGTGAAAGATTGAATATTTTCAGTGGATGTTTTTACTTACGAAAAAGCCGCCGCCTATGGCGGTGGAATGTCGATTAACAGAGTAGTGATTAAAATTTAAAAAAGCAGAAAAAAATGAAAAAAAATAAATCCATATTTTTAAGCATCGTGTTTCTTTTTTTTAACTAATACGCTGATTGTTTATTGCCAAAACGGTATTTAGTGGTACGGACGAATCCCGCTGGGTAAGCGCGGATGCGGGGTTGAACATGAGAGAAGCGCCGAACTTAGGAGCAAAAAAGATCGGTCTCATACCCTACGGCGAACAGGTGTTATTGATTGAAGAAACAGGAGCTCCGGTTGCCATTTCCGGTATAACGGGAAGATGGAGCAAAATCAACTGGAAGGGAAAGGCCGGCTGGGTATTCGGCGGATTTTTAACGGGTTATAACGATAAAACAACAGGTGAGACCGACGGCGACTCCCTTTTTATCCAAGGTGATATAGCGGAAAAAGGCCGGCCCGTGATTATTATCACTCATTTCACTACCGAATTCTATAATCCACCCGAAGGCACAACAGAAATCACAAGCGGATCGGGCAAACTCGAAGTGGTTAAGGTGGATATCCCTAAGTCCCCTCAGACATATTCCCGCCGAGAGGTTTATTATCTGAAAAACGGGAAGATGTTTATGATTCAGATGCAGGATGTGGATAACCGGACCGCGGTTGAGTTTTACAACACCTGGCTTTCCGGATTTAAACCATAAAAAAAGCCCCGGACTTTACGCCCGGGGCTTTCTAATCAGGCTGAATTTAACAGCCCTTTTATATGAAATGGAAAGTGTAGTCAATTAATCTAAAAGATCTGAACAATATAATTATTCAGCACCACGAACACGGGTGCGAATACAATCGAGACCATGGACATAAGCTTAATCAGGATGTTAATGGACGGTCCTGAAGTGTCTTTGAAAGGATCACCGACCGTATCACCCACCACTGCCGCTTTATGCTGTTCCGATCCCTTACCGCCGTGCTGTCCGCCTTCGATGTATTTCTTGGCGTTATCCCAGGCGCCGCCCGCGTTGGCCATCATGATGGCCAGCACGAATCCTGTTCCCAAGGCTCCTGCGATTAGAGCTACCACCGCGAAAGGCCCTAAAAGGATACCTACGATAATCGGTGCTACAATAGCCAGCAGTGAGGGAAGGATCATCTCTTTCTGCGCGCCTTTGGTAGAGATCATAACGCAGGCCGCATAATCCGGCTTTTCCGTGCCCTTTAAAATACCCTTTTTCTCCTTGAACTGTCTGCGCACCTCTTTCACCATACTGCCTGCAGCGCGTCCCACTGCTTTCATGGACATGGAAGAGAACACAAAAGGCAGCATCACACCGATGAATAACCCTACCAGAATGATGGGATTGAGCAGGTCTATTTTAAGAAAGGTGAGATCGATGGCAAATCCGCCTGCCTGCCAGACCTCAAAGTTCAGGATTCCATTATAAAAGCTTTTAAAGGCCATAGAGGTCTGATCAATATTGTGCTGGAGAAACTCAAGCAGCTTATTGCCGAATTCAGCCAACAGCGCCAAAGCCGTGAGGGCCGCGGCACCGATGGCAAAGCCCTTGCCCGTGGCTGCCGTGGTGTTGCCCAGCGAGTCAAGAGCATCCGTACGCTTGCGTACATCCTCGCCCAAATTAGCCATTTCCGCGATACCGCCGGCATTATCAGCTACCGGCCCGTAGGCATCGGTGGCTAAGGTAATCCCCAGCGTGGAAAGCATACCCACAGCGGCGATTCCGATACCGTAGAGACCCAGTGATACGTTTAGGGCACCTGTGCAGAGTCCTGAAAAGAAAAACGCGCCCAGTGTGGCGGCTACTACTGTAAGGACCGGCACAAGTGTGGAGGCCATACCCAAAGACAGCCCGCCGATGATTATGGTGGCCGGTCCGGTCTGAGATTCCGCCGAAAGATTGCGTGTGGGTTTGTAGTGGTCCGAGGTATAGTACTCCGTAAAATAGGCGATGATATTTCCGGCCAGAAGTCCGACCATAATGGAACCCCAAATACCTAAAAATTCCTGCCCCAAAACAAAATAAATAAGCCCGAAAGATAACAGGGAGATCAGTACTGTGGATCCGTACACACCGAGACGAAGTGCCCGCAACAGCACCTTTTGTGAGGCGTCTTCTTTGGCGCGAACCAAAAAAGTGCAAAGAATCGAACACAGAACGCCGATCGTGCCCAATGTTACAGGGATCTGTATGGCCTGGATAGCGGAAATGGTTCCCTGCAGGCCATAGGAAGCCACAGCTCCAAGGGCCATGGTGGCTACAATCGAACCAACATACGATTCATAGAGGTCCGCGCCCATTCCGGCCACATCACCTACATTATCACCCACATTATCGGCTATGGTCGCCGGATTGCGCGGATCGTCCTCAGGAATACCCGCCTCAACTTTTCCGACAAGATCTGCTCCCACATCGGCCGCTTTGGTATAGATACCGCCGCCCAGACGGGCGAACAGCGCCATTGAAGAGGCGCCCATGCCAAAGGTAATCATGATGGGTGGAATTTCAGCCACGCTTTTTATGATCCCCATCGGCATAAACACATAATGAAGCAGCGTCCACCAGATGGAAAGGTCCAACAGCCCCAAGCCTACGACAACCATACCCATTACGGTACCTGAGTTAAAGGCTACCCGTAAACCTGAGTTGAGACTTTTTTTAGCTGCCCAGGCCGTACGCGCGTTGGAGCGGGTGGCCACATACATACCGATGTAACCGGCAAGACCGGAAAAAAAGCCCCCGGTTATAAAGGCAAATGGGACAAAAGGCGACATGAGTCTGCCGTTTGTTCCGAAAGACAGACTCAGAAAAAGCGCGAATATGACAAAAAAGAAAATTCCCACGACCTTGTACTGCTGTTTGAGGTAGGCCAAGGCGCCGTCCTGTACCGCTTTACTGATTTCTATCATCTTATCCGTACCCTGGTCTTTTTTTAAAACCCGGATTGCCAGAACCGCGGCAAAAATCAAGGCCGCAATGGAACCTATCCAGGTGATCCACATGAGGTCGGTGCCTTGATCCCCGCCTGTTCCAGCTTCGGCAAAACAGACCAGAGGAATGAGACTCATTACTACAGTTAAGATAGTAATGGTAATTTTTTTACTCACTATACAATCCTCCTTCTTTATATGAAAACGTGTATTATAATTTTGTTGTAAGTTGGGAAGTATAAAATGAAATGGCGGGAAGGTCAATATGTACTGCTGTTTATAACCACGGAATTGGCTTGATTCGACTATTAAGCTGGTATATACTTGCTGCTGTAAGGGATCAACGATATGAGACAAATAAAATTATCAGTGATAACAGTTTTTCTGATATACTCTGCAAGCAATTTTACCTGGGCGGTGGAGTATACGGAATATAAAAGCGACAGGTTTGGTATAGTTTTCAGCTACCCTGAGGATTGGCAGCGGGAAGAAGAATCACAGCAGATAGTAGTTCTTTCACCGGAATGGACCTATGACGGGCATGAGAAAGCGGCGTTCGGTATACAGATTACGTCGTTGGATTATACGGAGGAAAAGTCATTACAGGCGTATTTTGAAGAGCTGATGCAGGAAAATAACTATGCACACGGCGAGCCCGATCTGGTTATGATTAATGAAGTGGAATGGTTTCATGTGCGCATAACGGAACCGGAAAATAATGTGGAAGGCGAGCTTTATTTGCTGAAATTCAACAATACTCTTTATTTTATGGCTATTGCTTATCAACCGCCGGAGTCCGGAACGCGCTTCCTCGAGGTGCTTAATACTATCGTAAAGAGTGTCAGGCTGATAGCTCAGGAATAAGAAAAACACAGATTAAGAAAAAATAAATTTAAAATCTCTGTGTAATCTATATTTTAATCGGCGAAATCTGTGTAATCTGTGGTTACAATTAATTATCAAAAATATTTTTCCAGCTCCCTCTGCGATCATTGTGCTGCAGGCACTGGCGTAATAATTTCAGATATTGGTGACGGGGAATAGTCCAGGCGCCCAGACTTGCCAGGTGAGGCGTATATACCTGGCAGTCGATGAGGGTGAATCCCAGTTCCGCAAGCCGTCTTGCGAATATGATAAAGGCCGCCTTGGAAGCATTGCTCACCTTATAGAACATAGACTCCCCGATAAATATTGAGCCTAAAGATACACCATACAATCCGCCTGCGAGTTCGTCCTTATGCCAAACCTCAACCGAATGCGCGTATCCCAATTCATGAAGTCTGCAGTAAGCTTCGAGTATTTCATCCGAAATCCAGGTCTCCGGGCCTTCTTTTCGCGGACATCTGCAGCCGAGCATTACTTCTTTGAAATTCTGATCGCAGCTAAAAGAAAACACATTTTTTTTGATAATCTTTTCCATGGACTTGGACACACGCGCTTCATGCGGAAACATGATCATACGTGGATCGGGTGACCACCAAAGAATTGGATCAGGGGGACTGTACCAGGGGAAGATTCCCTGTTTATAAGCGCTGAGCAGTCTTGGTACTGAAAGGTCACCGCCAACAGCGATAATTCCCTCTTTGGTTGCAAGTTGGACCGGAGGGAATACTATGTCTTTTCCTACAGGAAAAATCGGCATAAGCGGATTATTTGGTTTTTTGATCAGGTACTTTGATTTTTATCTCATCGTCCTTGACATCAATTACAGCTTTTCCCCCACCGGCCAGTTTCCCGAAAAGAACTTCATCAACAAAAAAGTTTTTAACCTTTTCCTGAATCAAACGAGCCACTTCTCTTGCCCCGAAAAGGGGAGAAAAGCCCTTTTCGGCCAGCCAGGTTATACAGTTGTCAGTCACTGTAATGACTACTTTTTTTTCTTTTAACTGAGCCTCAAAATCCGCAAGCTCCTTTTTTACGATCATTTTCATGATTTCCAGATCAAGATTATTAAAAGTAACCACACTGTCCAGTCTGTTTCTGAACTCAGGAGTAAAGATCTCTTCCACCGCTTTTGAAATAGCATCGTGAGTAATATTTCTTTGTCCGAAACCCACCAGCGGTTTGCCGATGTTTCTGGCACCGGCGTTGGATGTCATAATAATAATTACATTGCGAAAATCGGCTTTTTTACCGTTATTATCCGTCAGTGTGGCATAATCCATAATTTGCAGGAGCATGTTAAAGATATCTTCGTGCGCCTTTTCAACCTCGTCCAGTAATAAGACCGAATGAGGGTTCTTGCGGATGGCATCGGTTAAAAGGCCGCCTTCATCATACCCCACATAGCCGGGAGGCGCTCCGATCAGTCTTGAGACCGTGTGCTTTTCCTGATATTCACTCATATCGAATCTGTGCAGAGGCACGCCCATATGCAAAGCCAGCTGCCGGGCCAGTTCGGTTTTGCCAACACCGGTAGGTCCCACGAAAAGCAGGTTGGCTATGGGTTTTTCGGGTTTATGAAAACCCGCTCTCGACCTTTTAATCGCCTGAACAACGAGTTCAATTGCATGGTCCTGTCCGAACACCACGGATTTAAGGTGGTCTTCAAGATCCTTTAATTTGGTGGTCTCTGTTGAGGAGACGCTGCGCTCCGGAATCTTGGCGATTGTGGCCACAACCTTTTCTATGTCCTTTTCCGTGATCTTCTTTTTCTTATGAGACGGTGCCTCGGGAAATAAGCGCACGTAGGCTCCGGCTTCATCAATCACATCAATGGCTTTATCGGGCAGATACCTGTCGTTTATATATTTGGCAGAGAGATCGGCCGCGGCCTGCAGAGCCGCCTTAGTGTATTCCAACTCATGATACTTCTCATAATAACTTTTTAATCCCAATAATATCTGGTAGGTTTCTTCAACCGTAGGTTCTGTAACCTCGATTTTTTGAAACCTTCTGGAAAGAGCCCGGTCACGGTCAAAATACTTTTTATACTCTTCGTAAGTGGTTGAACCGATACAGCGCAGTTTTCCGGAGCTTAATACCGGTTTAAGGATGTTGGAGGCGTCCATGGAACCCCCTGACACTGATCCCGCGCCCACAACCGTATGAATCTCATCGATAAACAGGATCACGTTTTGCATTTTTTTCAACTCATTTAACACGCGCTTCAGGCGTTCTTCGAAGTCGCCGCGGTATTTGGTTCCCGCGATAAGCGCTCCCATGTCAAGCGCAAAAATACGATAATCCTGAAGAGGTTCAGGTACTTTCCCGTTCACAATAGCCTGGGCCAACCCTTCGGTGATGGCTGTTTTCCCCACTCCGGGATCGCCTACGTGCACGGGATTGTTTTTGAGTCTGCGGCAGAGCACTTGGATAGTACGTTTTACGATATCTTCTCTGCCTATCAGCGGATCGATCTCGCCGCGGCGCGCCTTTTCCGTAAGCTCTGTGGTAAAAGCCTTTAACAGACGGTTTGCTTTTTTTGTCTCTTTTTCATTGTCTTCCCCGGGTTCCTGCTCAGCGGGAGTGACAAAATCTTCAGGTTCATCCAGACCCTGGCCGTGTGAGACATAATTCAGCATGTCAAGTCGTGTGATGCCTTGTTTCTTGATATAAAACGCCGCGTATGAATCTTTTTCATCCAGCAGTGCCACCAGGACATCACCTATATCCATTTCTTGTTTCTCTGCGGAGACTACATGCAGAAAAGCCCGTTCCATAATATTCTTAAAAGATATCGATTGAATGGGCTCGTCACCCTGCACGGATGTCATGTGCTCTTTAAAAAATTCTTCTAAATTCAGTTTTAAGCTGTCAACACTGCCGCCTAATTCCGCGAATATGCGTTCTCCTTGTTTGGATTTGACGCAGGCATAGAGGATATGTTCAGGAGTGAGAAACTCATGCTGTTTGGATTTGGCCTCCTGATAAGCGGCAGCGATTATATTGTTTAATTCATGATTTATATTCACTCTTTATTTTCCCTTCAAGCTGGTTCATATGTACATTTAAGAGGATATTCTCTTTGCCGTGCCAGGTAAAGAACTTGCGCGACTTTTGTTTCCGCGATATCGCGGGTAAATACCCCTACTTGGCCTTTACCTTTACGGTGGACATCCAGCATAATCTGAGTTGCCTCCTGAGCAGGTTTGTGAAAAACCTTCATGAGTACTTCTACCACAAACTCCATGGTTGTATAGTGATCGTTATGCAGGATCACGCGATACATTTTAGGAGTATCGATTGTAGGCTTTGATTGTATTTTTATTCCTTCTTCGTAATCAAAATCCGCCATTGTTTTTTACCCCCCCCCCCCCCCCCCCCCCCCCCCCTGGGGGG
>JAFGGG010000025.1 GCA_016930675.1 Spirochaetales bacterium | reverse complement strand
TCATGAAATGTTTGAAGATGGAAAACAATTAGTAGATATGATATATTTAAAATTTGAATATGAAGAATAATAGCAGAAGAGGCTGGTGCTTCACATAACAAACGGTAGCTGCTGCGGGCGCTATTCGCGCCCTCGGGTTCCGCAAAACACCAGTCGGGCTACGCCCTTTATGAACATCATTAAAAATCAAAAAGGAGGGAATATAGGATCAATTATCGATACCGGACACCTGGTGCTTTCGGCAATAACACCTGTTATTATCTCAGCTTTTATAGGTTTTGGATCTATAGCAAAAGGAAAGATTTTTCTCATCTATTCAATCCTGACGATTGCGGTTATGTTAGCATTTGGATTTTGGACAAGTACATATATTTCACAAGTATCTGGAAATATGTCAACTCCTGGAATGGGTCTTATAGAGCGTGTCGCGGTTTTTTCTCCAATGATATGGATGCTTTTTTTTGCGATTATTCTTTTAAGATCAATCAATAAGAAAAAATAAATAAATTGTAATATTCTAGGGCGAACTGAATATAACAGCGGCTTGCCGGCTGCGGCGCATACGCGTTTTTGCCGAAACCCCGCTACTAAATATAGATAGTGGTTGATGTCTTAGCATTATAAATAGTAAAAGTATTTAGTAGCGGGGCTTCGGCAAGCATGGTCCGTTGGACACAATATATTTTATGAATTATAAAATAAGTGTTGCGATTTATGAAAAAGAATAATGATATAAAAAACAAATTATTTGAACTTCTAAATAATGAATCATTCACCTCTAAGTTTATTTCAGGTATTGCAGGGGACAGAATACAAAATGATAAAGAAAAAGAACTATTTGAAAAATTATTGCTTGAAACAGGTGGAGATCTATATGTTAAATTATTATTTTATATAACACATCAAATATTTGATATTGAAAAAGCTAAGATGTTATGGGATGAAATAATAAATCATAAAGAATATCTTTCTAAAACACTTAAACGAAACGTAGAAATAACAGTCGCAGCATTAGATTATCTTACGAACATTAAAGATGAAATTAAAAATCCTAAATTGATTGGAGAAGCCTTTATAGGGAAAATCGCCGAAATAACTTCGGTGGATCCTTTAACAAAACTTTTCAATCGTCATTATCTATATGTTAAGATGGATGAAGAGATTAAAAGATTTAAAAGATATAATACCACATTTTCAATCTTATTTATTGACATTGATAATTTCAAACACGTTAATGATACCTATGGGCACCAACAAGGTGATGAGGTTTTAAAGAAATTAAGCAGTATAATTAATAATTCATTACGTGATCTTGATATATGCGCAAGATATGGCGGTGAGGAATTTATTATTATATTACCTCATACTGATATTAATTTAGCAAAAGAGATTGCGGAAAGAATAAGAAGTGGTGTTGAAAATTATTTTTCTGGGAATATTAAAATAACTATTAGCATTGGCTTGTCTAATTGTCCGACCAGTGCAACAACAAAGAAGAATCTAATAAAACAAGCCGATAACGCATTATATATCTCAAAAAATAAAGGAAAGAATAGAGTAACAATAAAATAAACTTTGTACAACAGCGGCTTGCCGGCTGCGGCAAACCTATGCCGTTATAGGAAAGGCCGAAAATTATAGATTTGCGGAGGATATAATGAAACCAAGAGGACCATTGATGATTGAACATAGATTAATCGAAAAAATATTAGTTCTTACAAGCAAAGAATTAATACTAATTCAGAAAAATAAAAAAGTTAATCCAATTTTTATCGATACTGTTGTTGATTTTATAAGAATATATGCAGACAGAACACATCATGGGAAAGAAGAAGATATTCTTTTCAAAGCATTGGAAAATAAAAATCTAGATAAAAAAGACAAAAAAATGATGGAAGATTTAGTTAATGAACATATTAATGCTAGAAAAGTTGTAGGCCAACTTGTTGATGCAAATAAGAATTATATTAATGGTGATTTTACAAGTATTGATATTATTATTAATAAATTATCTTTTCTAATAGATTTTTATCCAAATCATATTTTGAAAGAGGATAAAATATTTTTTCCAAACACAGAAAATTATTTTTCAAATGATGAGTTGGATGATATGCTAAATGATTTTTGGGAATTTGACAGAAAAATGATTCATGAAAAATACAACAGATTATATGAATCATTAAAAGTGGTGTATAAATGATTAATAATTTTAGGCCCTTTGTCCAACAACGGATTGCCTGCTCCGGCCTGACCACAAAATCTTCGATTTTGTGGTCAGGCACTTGCATGGCAAGTGGCCGGCTTCGCCAACACTCTAAACGTTACGCGCAATTGAAAAATTAGATCATTAAATAAATTAAAATGATTCCTGTTCTGTGCGTTGGCCCTACGCTAGCGTAGCTGCTTTGTACCACCTTTTAAAAAATGAAAAGGAGCGGCTGGAACAACAAAAAAATGAACATTGTCAATCCTTGAGATACCGAAAACAATCAGGGAAATTATCTTCAGCAGTTTATCCAACCTGATCCGCTGTTCTTCGAAGAGCCTGTGTTGTTTCCAGAAATACCGGCTGAGAAACAGCAGAAATACTCCGATAATGAATGTTGCAATAGATGCGGTAAGAGGAATGAATGGGGGCGGAATATTAATAAGGTGGATATCGGGCATATTGTCCTTATTGCAGTTCGGTATTGTGATTCAATTTCATTAATCATATAATTCATTATATTATAGGTAATCGAAAAATAAATAAGAAAGAAAAAAACATTTTAAAGTGGTGATAAGGATTTGAAATGATAGAAATAATAGAAATAGATGTAAAAGATTTACACTTAGTTAAACCGCTATGGGAAGAATTAAATTCCATGCACATGAAAAAATCTATCTACTTTTCGAATGATTTTAATAATTTTAGTTTTGAACAAAGAAAACAAAAACTGATAAATAAATCCAAGTTATTAATATTAGTTTGTAAGAAAAAAGATAATAATGAAATTGTTGGTTATTGTATTTCTTCTATAAATGATTCAGAAGGAGAAGTTGATTCAATTTTTATTAAATCTTCATTTAGAAAGAATCATTTAGGTTCGGAATTGATGAATAAAACTATGGAATGGTTTGATCATGAGAATGTAGGTAATATCGAAATATTAGTGGCACATGGGAATGAAGAAGTATTACCTTTTTATGAAAAGTTTGGATTTTTTCCAAGGGCATGTAAATTAAAAAGACGAAAAAAATAAATTGCGCAACACTTCGCCCAACAACAGCTTGCCGGCTTCGTCGCATACGCGACTCGGCCCTTCGGGCACATTTTGCCTTATCATGTTTTGTGGAGTTGCAGGAATAAGGGGAACAGCAATGAATAAAATATATAGAGTTTCTACCGTTATAATCATAAGTGCTATTGTATTATCCTCAGCGAGTTGTATTTCTCAGAGTTTTCAAATGGACGTATTTGATTTTAAAGATGAATATCTTGTCAATAATAAATATTTTAAGCATATTACGACAGTAATGTAAATAATGGGTTTACTATTCCTATCACATTTAAAAATAATTCAAATAAAATTATAAGAATTACTGATATTTTATGTAAGCAATTATCGGCTGGGGGATTGGTCTGGTTATTTTCGGAGCTGTTTATTTGGCGATCGCTCCTGAACTATTTGAGCAACTGAAATATTTAACAGATCTTTCTGTTTACAAAATGGTGGGATTACATCTTGAATCTGTTGAGGGGTATGTCGCCTCGGTGGTACTGGCATATATTTCTTTTAGCTTAGGTATTTATTCTATTATAATAAGCACATCAACTCTGGCTGGTGAAGAAGATAAGGGAACACTTGAACTGTTGGTCGCGCTGCCGTGGCAGCGGGGAAAAATTAAGGAATAAAAACAAACAACACGGCCTGACAGAGTTTATGCGTTGTGCAGCGCCCGCGGTTTGAAGAGATAACATGTGAATTATATTTTCTTGGAATTATACTAACGTTATTACATTATTAAACAACCGGTTGAAATTGTGGAAAAAGCCTTGATGAATCCGCATAATATAGCTTATTGTCAAAATATATTTTATATTGCATTATTTAAAAGTAAAAAACTGGAGCGCCGGGTCTTGGCAAACCTGCTCCGTTAAAGGAAATAGAAAAAATGAGATATCTATCAATACTATTATTTTCTTTAATTTTAAGCTGTGCAACGGTTGGCACTATTTACAAAGAAAGCCTGCCTGAAATAGGATCAAAACTTGATGACGATTATCTGGGCACAAACTGTCCCAATAAAAATACAGGGTGCTCCTTTTTTAAGACGGTGTGGTTCGTTACGTATAAATTAAGCATTAACGCGCAAAGAATTCTAACGTACATTGAAACCAAAGATTATAATTTTGTCTCTCGAGAAGGTTTTACTGTAAATACCACATTAAAAGAAGTGGTGGACAAAGGATTCAAGCTGGAAAAAATCCCCGATCGTGAAGGATTTTACGGCCGGTATGTTGTTTATCTAAGTGACGGCTGGATCGCCGCGTTCAATAAGCTTAGCAGGCAAGCGGATAGTGGTGTATATGATTATGAGAAGCCTGTGAATGACACACGAATAGTATTATTTATGAAACATTAAGCGTGTATCCTGATTCTAATGAGACTAAATGATAAACATAAAATATTTCCCGGTACTGCTCAGAAATCCATATGGCAGACCTCGCGATTTCTGTCCCCGTTTTACGAAATTATTTCAAAATAATATGAGAACCATGAATTGTTCATGCAGGAATAACAGAAATGTAGATATAGGTGGAGTCAGGAAAAAAATATACGGTTTAATGAACCGGTTGGAAGTATCTGATCCGGATCAAGTTGATTTACAGAACATGAAAAATGTTATCAAACTATTCCATGTTGAAACGCAAAATCTCAAAACAATCATTGTACTGTAAAAAAGCACGGAGGCCGCAGGCTTCATTCCATGATCGTCCGACTTCAACCCACTCTTGAGGGTACTCGAAAGGCCAGAGAGCTTAGAAGAGCAAACTGGGCGTCCATGTTGAGATTAACACCGGGGGTCTCGGTAACACCCGCCTTGTAAATGGTATCAGCCCGTTTGCGCGCTTCTTTCATGTCAGGTATGGGCGACATGGGGTGACCGACGGGATACTTGTGAAGAAAGGGAGAATTACATCTATTCTTTTGAACCAAGGCCAGGATCAAACCGCCGATACCGCAGCCTAGTCCCGGTGATCCTGTAAATATGCAAATAAATGGTTCCATTAACGCCTCCTCTGCATTATAATACCCAAGAAATTATTTCATACAATACAGCGTGCAATTGTGCTTCATACTCGTACCGCTGAAATCAGGATTGATATGAGTGAACAGATTAAGTGGATAAAACACAAAGGAAAAAAAATACTCGTATGCGACTTTTCAAATTACAATGAAAAACAATATCTTGCGGGCGTCGACGCTATGGAGAAAGAACTTTTGAAACAAGCGCGCGGCAGCTTTCCTTTGCTGATTGTTGATGTAACGAATTCGCATATGAATCAGGTTACGAGTGACCGGGGAAAGCAATGTGCTATTGCCGTACAAAAAGCGGGAATAACGACACTAACGGCCATGGTGGGAATTACGGGAGTTAAGAGAATCATCGCTCAGGCGATTTCACGCGATGTATATTTTGCAAAAGATATGGAGTCGGCCAAAGAGTGGCTTGTAACGTAATAACAAAATGATGAAATTAACAGAATTAGGCTGGGATTCTTTTTTTGAAAAACATTTTACTCACTATGATAAGCAGAATTATCAGGCATTAAGAATAATCCGCGTTAACAGGGAAAAATATGTCGCGTGTAACGGCGCGGAAGAGTATTTATGTGAGGTGGCCGGCAAATTTAAATTTGAAACGAAAAACAAAAACAAATATCCGACTGTAGGCGATTGGGTGGCGGCTTCAATAATTCCCGGTGAGAAAAAAGCTGTCATACATGCGGTGCTGCCGCGAAAAAGCGTGTTTAGCCGTAAGGTCGCGGGACAGGTCACCGAGGAGCAGGTAGTCGCGGTGAATATTGATACGGTATTTATAGTTACCGGATTGGATTTCAATTATAATTTACGAAGAATCGAACGCTTTTTATCCCTGGCCTGGGAAAGCGGAGCACAACCGGTTGTGCTGTTAAACAAGTCCGATCTTTGTCCTGATAGCGAGCGGCGAAAGCAGGAGGTTGAAGCGATCGCCGTCGGAGCGGACGTATACATCATCAGTGCTTATGAAAACAAAGGGCTGGAGAATTTAAACAAGTACCTTGAAAAAGGAAAGACAGTGGCCTTTTTGGGTTCATCCGGAGTGGGAAAGTCCACCATAATAAATTCTTTTTTGGGAACCGATCGTCTGAGAGTAAAACAGGTAAGCGGGCGCGGAAGCCGCGGCCGTCACGCCACCACTTTCCGTGAGTTGATTATGCTTCCCGATCGCGGCATGGTTATCGATACTCCGGGTATGCGTGAGATACAGGTGTGGGGTGATGAGGAGGGATTAAAACAGGCCTTCGAAGATATTGAGCGTTTGGGGGCCGCCTGTCGTTTCAGAGACTGCGGCCATGATAAGGAGCCCGGGTGCGCCGTGCAAAAGGCGATTAAAAGCGGTGCTCTCGATCCTATGCGGTTGCAGAACTACCTGAAACTAAAAAAAGAGTTTACTTATTTGGCCGAACGCAGGACCATGAAACCAAGCGCGATCGAAAAAGCGCACTGGAAAAAAATAAGTCAATATGCCAGGAATATTAAAAAAAATAAACTATAAGGATTAATTATGGATTATATCAGGATTCTCATGTTAGTATTTCTTTCATCACTCTATGTACTTTTAATCGGAAGAACCGTGCAATTGAGGATACAGGGAGTAAAGCCCTTTACATTGGCTAAAGGGAAAAAAGGTTTCAAGGGAGTAATTGAATTCTTATTTGCCGTCGGACTGATAATATGGACTGCAGAAATAATACTGCACTCACTAAATATTGATTTTCATTTTTTACCGTTATTTTTTTATGCTTATATATTCGATCTCTTTTTTCTTAAAATTATTGGAATTGTTCTGATAGCTGTCGGTTTGATTATATTTGTTATGGCCTTGATTGCCTTCGGTACATCATGGAGAGTGGGAATAGATAAAGAAAATGCGGGAGCATTGAGAACAGGCGGGATTTTTTCCATATCGCGTAATCCGATATTCTTATTCATAGATTTATTTTTTATAGGTACCTTCTTTGTTTACAACAATTTACTTTTTTTAATCTTTATGGTCCTCGAAGTAATCGGCATCCATTATCAAATACTGCAAGAGGAGAAATTTCTCTTATCCCTGTATGGTGATGCGTATAAGGATTATACGAAGAAAGTGCGAAGGTATATATAATATTCCAATTAACATAAAATACTTGCACGCTATTTTCGTCATATATATAGAATTATAAATCATTATTCGGGAGAAAATATGCCTAACCTTATGCCGGGGAAACCGGGAACAAAAGAAGCCTTTGGAATATCAGAAGTATATGATGATTTTACCATAGTAATTCCACCCAAAGCTTTAAAGCATTATGGTATTTCCGACCGTGATGTTATTTTCTTAGTAACAGGACAGCGGGGGAAAAGCGGTTTTGGAATGATGAAAAAGGAGACCGCTTTAAATACGGTATTTAAAAAATACCTTAATGAAATCGTACAGCTTGAAAAAATCTATTGGGGGAATAAAAGGGCTTTTATCATGCTGGAAATCAAAAACGGTCTGATTCATATTAATGAAGACATCCTAAAAGCATTTTTTATTACTATCGGAGATAAACTAATGGTTGCAAAAAGTACGACTCTCACCATGAGCTTTACCCCGGTAGAAGTCTGGATCGATATCTTCAATAAACATGGTTTTAGCGAGGCAATAGAGAATATGAAAACGTTGCCGGTTTTTTAAAGTGCCATGTTCATTATTTTATTAAGCCGCTTTATGAACTCGCTGGGATTTTTAAGCGGTACTCCCTCCACAAGCAGGGCCTGCTCCAAAAGCAACCTTGAAATATCTTTGAACAGGTTCTCATCCTCAAGCGCCGCCATTTTCTTGACGATGTCGTGAGTCGGATTTATTTCGAGAATGGGTTTAAGTTCCGGCAGTTCCTTTTGTCCCATGGCCTTCATGATGTGCTGCATCTGAATGGTGGGATCGTTTTCATCGGCTACCACACAGGAAGGCGAATCACTTAAGCGTGAGCTGGCTTTCACATCTTTGACATCTTTGTCCAGTATTTTTTTAATTCTTTTAATAAGAGGTTCTGCCTGTTTTTCCGCTGTTTTGTCCTTTTCGGTTTTAAGATCTTCGGCCGCATTTTCTCTGTTTACCGCTTTAAGATCGATTTCTTTATACTTATTTATCGAAGGGATCACGATCTCATCGATTTCATCATCCATTATCAGCACTTCAATATCTTTTTCCTTATACATTTCCAGAAGCGGGGAGTTCTTCAGGTTTTGTTCGTTTCCGCCGGTTATATAGTAAATGGACTTTTGATCGGGTTTCATGCGCAGTTTATACTCCGAGAGACTTGTGTATCCCTCTTGTTTCGTTGATTTGAAGCGTACGAGATCGAGCAGTGTCTCTCTGTTGGTAAAATCCTGATACAGGCCTTCTTTAAGCGGTTTTTTAAACTCTTCGTAAAATTTTATGTACTTGGTTTTATCCAGGGTGAGTTTACTCAACTCGGAGAGTATCTTTTTAACCGATGCTGATTTAATGTTAACAAGCACTCTGTTTTGCTGCAGCATCTCCCTGCTCACATTCAAAGGCAGATCGTCCGAATCGATAACGCCTTTCACAAAACGCAGGTAAGGGGGCAGCAGCTCCTTTTCGTCATCGGTGATAAAAACCCGTTTTACATAGAGTTTTACTCCCGGTTTGTAGTCGGAATAGAAGAGATCGAAAGGGGCCCTGCCCGGAATAAAAAACAGTGTGGTGTATTGCAGCGCGCCTTCGGCCTGGGTATGAATATAATGCAGTGGGTCTTCGGTATCGTGACTGATTGTTTTATAAAACTCAAAGTAATCTTTTTCTTTAAGCTCCGCTTTGGGCCGCTTCCACAATGCCGAGGCCGAGTTGATCTGATCCACTTTATTTTCTTTTTTATCTTTTTCCTTTTCCTCCTGATAGTGCAAATAAATGGGAAAGGGAATGTGATTTGAATACTTTTTAACAATGTTCTCGATTTCCCAGCGGTTGGCATACTGCAGGCCTTCCTCCGTAAGAAAGAGGGTTACGGAAGTGCCGATGGGTTTACGTTCTGTTTCTTCGATTACGAATCCGCCTTTACCGTCGCTGAGCCATTTGAATGCCTTGTCCTGTCCTGCCTTTTTGCTCTGCACCTCCACCTTTTCCGCTACCATAAAAATGGAATAAAAACCCACGCCGAACTGACCTATAAGATTGGTATCGATCTTTGAGGCATCCTTGATGTTATGCAAAAAACTCTTTGTGCCCGAGTTGGCGATTGTGCCCAAATTGGTTATAAGGTCTTTGTCATCCATGCCGATACCGGTATCAACCACAGTCAGGGTTTTGGCCTGCTTGTCAAATGAAATGTCGATCCGGGGTTTAAAATCAAATTTTTTGAATGCATCATCGGTAAGCGTAAGATACTTGAGCTTGTCCAGGGCATCCGAAGAATTGGAAATCAACTCCCTTAAAAATATTTCTTTATGCGAGTAAAGTGAATGGATGATAAGGTCTAAAAGCTGTGATACTTCTGTTTTAAATTTATGTTTTCCCATATCGCGCTCCTTACTATGAATTATTATCTGTATACTGGCATTGGTACATTGCTCTTTAGCGCAATGTGTATCAAGTAATTAAAAGATTTATAAATAATATACTAATGATAATCAAATTTGAAAAGTCCGTATCTGAATTTTTGAAATTAAAGTTTCAGAGGATTATAAGCGGCAAAGTGACCGCTTACTTGAAAAAAAAACGGTGAAAGTATACAATCACACATTCTTTATAAGTGCGGAGAGAGGTATATGGCTGAAAAAATATGTTGGGTTGAGCTCGATTTGCTTGGAAACTTTATGATAGATGTTTTTAAAAAAGTCGGAGTTCCTCCCGAAGACGCGCGTATCTGCGCGGAAGTGCTCATCGAATCCGACAAACGGGGAATTGATTCGCACGGAATAAGCCGGTTTAAGCATATCTATATCGATAGAATCCAGGCGGGTATTATTAATCCCGTAACCTCGATTACAATCGTAAAGCAGGGTCCGACCACCGCCGTGCTCGACGGAAATAACGGGATGGGTCAGGTGATCGCCAGAAAAGCAATGCAGATGGCAATCGATAAAGCCAAACAGTATGGCATGGGTATGGTCGCGGTGCGCAATTCCAACCACTTCGGGATAGCCGGTTTCTATTCCCTCATGGCCATAAAGCAGGGCATGATCGGAATAACCGGGACCAACGCCCGGCCGTCCGTTGCCCCCACTTTCGGAGTGGAAAACATGCTGGGTACAAATCCGCTGACCGTGGGTGTGCCCACGGATGAGGAGTTTCCTTTTGTGCTTGACTGCGCCTCCTCCATTACCCAACGGGGAAAAATAGAAGTGCTTGCCAGGCTGGGTCAGGAAATTCCAAAGGGATTGGTAATTGATAAGCACGGAAACTCCAAAACCGACGGCGAACAGGTGCTGCAGGATTTGATTAACGGAGAAGCGGCGTTGGTGCCGCTGGGAGGCATAGGTGAGGATACAGGAGGGTATAAAGGCTACGGCTATGCCACTTTTGTAGAGATTTTAAGCGCGGCACTGCAAGGCGGAGTTTTTTTAAAGGCCCTTTCCGGTTTTAAAGACGGAAAAAAAACAACCTATAAACTGGGCCATTTTTTTATTGCCATAGATATCTCCTGTTTTGCCGAGATAGATGATTTCAAAGCCACCGCGGGCAGCATTCTGCGCCAGCTGCGGTCCTCGCAAAAAATGCCCGGACACGATCGTATCTATACCGCGGGTGAAAAAGAGCATGAAGCGGAAAAATCTCGTCAACAAAAAGGTGTACCCGTGGATGAGGGCGTGCAGAAGCAGATTATGGAATTAAAACAGGAGTTTAACCTGCACGATTATAAGTTTCCTTTTTAACGGATAGTAGTTACTTGAAGAGCGCCTAGTATGATGCAGATTCTTCCCTTTGTTTCACCATGGAATAACGCCCCGATTTACTATTGCCCGGCGACAACATCGACCATGAAGGACGCCGAGCTGCTTTTAAAAGATGGTTGTACCCACGGCACTGTAATCGCAACCGATTTTCAAAGCCAGGGTCGGGGAAGGTTCTCAAACAGAAAGTGGGAGTCTGCAAAAGCGCAAAATCTGCTGTTTACGGTTATTTTAAAGAAACGCAGTCTGCAGCATGCTAAAATCTTGCTTCCGCTGCTTACAGGCTTGGCGGTCGCTCTTGCTATTGAAAAACTCTTTTCACTTAATACCCAGATTAAATGGCCTAATGATGTGCTCATCAAAGAAAAAAAAGTCGCCGGAATTCTTTGCACGGCAAAAAAAGATGCTTTTCTTATCGGAGTCGGCATCAACTGCAATCAGCGACGTTTTTCACCCAACCAGGCACAGGCTGCTTCGCTTGCCTGGTTTCTTAATCGTCACGTCGACAGAACCGCTTTGCTGCATGAGATTTTATCGGGTTTAAAAGCCGTATTAAGCTCCGGCGAATGGCTGAGCCACTTGGAAAAGCGCCTTTTTTTAAATGGTAAAAAATGCAGAATTCTGTTTCATCAGCAGAGTATTGAGAGGGCAGAGGCAGGTACCATTTTGGGAATAGGTCCGCGCGGTGAGTTAAGATTTAAACCGGATGCCGGGGAGACTGTACGACTGCTGATCTCCGGAGAGGTGCAAACGTTTCAGAGCTAGCTTATTTTAAACAGTTTTTTCCTGATGGGCACTTTCACCGGTTTGAATCACGATATTATATGCAGGCAGCTTCTTTAATACGGCCTGGGGGAAGAAGGGTATTTTTTTAGGAGCTTGATCTTTAATGCCTATAAAAAGTGAGTGAACCTCTCTGGTATTCTCATAAAATATCGCCTCTTCAGGATGATATGTGCCGTAGAAACTGACGTACAAATAACAAGTTTGCTTTTTTTGCTCTATACGCAGTTGAACGCTTTGGACGCCAGGACTTTTTTGGGGAGTGAACCCCAGAATCAAATACGAATCATGAAGCGGCAGATAAAACATGCTTCCGGCAAGATTATAAACAGCAGTCAGATCGCTAAGCCTGATTTGATAGCCCGTACCGTCACTGTAAAGGCTGTGAATGAGCGGCAGTTCACCTTTTTTGAATTTCATGAGTGCGAGTTCAAACGGAGCAAACTGAATGCTGCTGCTCAGTTTGGAGATTTCGGGGTATATAACTTCCATGCTGATGAGTAAATACGGAAAATCACCCACATAAGAGTATTCTCTGATAATTGAGCTTGCTTCACTAATACCGGGCAGAGTGCAGGTTGTTTTCTCCAGCAATCCCCGGCTGCTTTCGTCTTCAAATGAAAACACACTTCCGGTTGCGTACCTGTATGTTCTTTTTTTTGTTTTGATAAATGAATCGAGTGTGTTTGTCAATGTATAGTGTTTTCCATCTTTAATAATGGAATGCAATCTACCGCCGGAAAAAATAACATCGAAATTCGCGCCGGGCAAGGTGACCTGACCGGGCATATGCGCCGATATGATCTTTGGTTTTAAAAAACTTTTTTTGGCGGATGATTGTATCCGCTCGATCTTTTTAGAAATCAAATCCATATTATTAAAAGAAATCAGTTTAAGCGTATTCTGGATATCGATCTCTTTCTGAGGATCTTTATTTTTAAGGGCTGATGCATTTTTTAAATATAATCTGGCCCGGGGATTGCAGGGAAGCGGCGGAGTATAGTTGAAGTCTGCGTCCGCTTTTTTTTCTGTATGGGTTACGGGTTTATCTTGTAGCGAAGCAAACCGGATATGAAAGCGTTTTGAAAGGCTTTGGATAATACCTTCAAGCACAACATCTGTCTCAGCCGTGTGTATATCAAAGAGAATGAATACAGCCGACGTGTGCTTGTCCGGATTATGGGGCAGGGTGGATTTTAACTCGTTTTTATGGAAAGTAATATGCTGGTAGTAAAAGATCTTTAGCGGCGCTTGCGTTTGCCAAGGTCCGAATCTGTACGAACCGTTCAGACTGTTCGTAAAAGGCAGGCCCAGAAAAGCGAAGCCGTTCTGATGATAAGCCTTCAGCGAACTCTTGCGCATGATATCGGGGATGTGGGGCATGACAATCTGCGGGCTCTGTTTAAACTGATCTTTAATTCCCTGTTTCCAGGGGTTGGAAAAGCACCAGGCGAGTTCTTTTTCCAATTCAGAGGTTTCCAGCAGCGGATGAGGCGCTCCGCTGTATCCCATTGGAACAATACAGTCCTTACAAGCGGTTATGCGCGTTTTAATCTCCGTTATAATCCGATCCATATGTTGATTTTTATTTTCAAGATATGGTGTAATGGGTAAATTCCAGTGCAGCGGAATGCTTTTTTCAAGTTTGGCAAGAGTGAGTTTTTCCAATAATATTTCGGTTTTTTCTGCGATTAATCTGCTTGCAGCCTGCTGCCAGCGGATTCCTATATAGAGGCTAAGATCTTTTTTGCTGCTCATTACCTCCTTTTTAATCAAATCTCAAGCTTAGTCAAGCTTTTTTAAATGCAAATGCCTAGAAAAAAATATTTTTTTTGTTGATGATTTTAAAAAGAATTTGTATCTTATCAAAAACAAGCGTTTTTCGCTAAAACCAATCGAGTTTTTACTATACATATTAAAATCAAAGAGAGGGTGTAGATATGGCAAAGCAACTACAATTTGAAGAGTCTGCGAGGAAACAATTATTAGCGGGTGTGGAGCAGATGTCCAATGCCGTTAAAGTTACATTAGGGCCGAAAGGCCGGAATGTTATTTTGGACAAAAAGTTTGGCGCGCCTACCGTGACTAACGACGGTGTCACAATCGCTAAGGAAATTGAGCTTGAAGATCCTTTTGAGAATATGGGAGCACAGCTTTTAAAGGAAGTGGCGACAAAAACGAATGATATCGCCGGAGACGGTACCACAACCGCCACTGTACTCGCCTACAGTATGATCAAGGAAGGATTGAAAAGTGTCGCAGCGGGGATTAATCCTATGGGTATAAAACGCGGTATCGCCAAAGCCGTGGACGTAGCTGTTTCTTACATAAAGGATAAATCCAAAGAAATTAAGGACAAAGAGGAGATCGCCCAGGTAGCCGCGATTTCCGCCAACAATGATAATGAAATCGGCAGTCTCATTGCCGATGCCATGGAAAAAGTTGGTAAAGACGGAGTTATTACTGTTGAAGAATCCAAAACAATGGTTACCGATTTGGAAGTAGTAGAGGGTATGCAGTTTGACCGCGGATATGTTTCTCCTTATTTTGTTACCAATCGCGAGAACATGACCACGGTATTCGAGAATCCGTATATTTTAATCTACGACAAGAAAATTTCCAGTATGAAGGACCTGCTTGCCGTTTTGGAAAAAGTAGCTCAAGCGGGAAAGCCGATTTTGATTATTGCCGAGGATGTGGAGGGCGAAGCACTGGCCACACTGGTGGTAAATAATATCAGAGGTACATTGAACGCCTGTGCGGTTAAGGCTCCCGGATTTGGCGATCGCAGAAAAGCTATGTTAGAGGATATCGCCATCTTAACGGGCGGTCAGGTTATATCCGAAGAACTGGGATTAAAATTGGAAAATACCGAATTAACCCAGTTGGGACAGGCAAAATCCATCAAGATTGATAAAGAAAACACCACAATTATCGAAGGCGCCGGAAAAGAGAAGGATATCAAAGAGCGGATTGCCCAGATTAAAGTTCAGATTGAAGATACCACTTCTGATTATGATAGAGAGAAATTGCAGGAACGATTGGCCAAACTTGCCGGTGGTGTGGCTGTAATCAATGTGGGAGCTGCTACCGAGGTTGAACTCAAAGAAAAGAAACATCGTGTTGAAGATGCGCTTTCCGCCACACGAGCAGCAATAGAAGAGGGCATTATTCCCGGCGGAGGTATCACGCTGGTTAAAGCGGTAACAAAACTCAAAGAAGTGGATCTTAAGAGTGTGAGTGAGGACGAAGCGGTCGGCTTCAAGATTGTAATGCGTTCTCTGGAGGAACCGATTAGACAGATTGCCGAAAACGCCGGCCTTGACGGAGCCATAGTAGCGGAAAAAGCCAAGTCTGAGAAGGAAGGCATCGGCTTTGACGCGGCAAAAATGGAGTGGCTCGATCTGGTAAAAGCGGGGATAATAGACCCTGCCAAGGTTACTCGATCGGCTCTGCAGAACGCCGCTTCGATTGCAGGACTTCTTCTGACCACGGAATGCACGGTGACGGATCTTCCTGAAAAAGAAGCTCCTCCGATGCCCGGCGGCGGAATGCCCGGCGGCGGAATGCCTCCATACTAATATTGATATAAAAACTGTTAATACGAGGGGAAGGCAGATGTATGCTTTCCCCTTTTTTAATCAGGAAATGGCTATTGCTATATTTGTTAATATACGGCAGAATAATTTGATATATAGGAAATTCAAGTATGATAAAGCGTGAGGATTTTATATTTACCGTCGGGTATCAAGGCGATACCGCTATTGTTAATGCTAACTCCAAAAGGAAATTCAGCCGGCTTGGAACTCGAGAGCTCGCTGAAAAAGGATTTTTTAAAGCAGCTATCTGTTCTGCGCTCTATGCGGGGAGTGATGAAGAATTGGAGCAGGTAATGAAAATTTATAACGAGCAGAATGAAAAGACGATCGATTCCATTCATAACTTAAAGCGCATATTCGGAGTATCACATGTACCGGAGGGAATAGAGAAGATACTGCATATTTAGGTAAGGCAGAAGGAGCGGCAGGATTTGAAGGTATCTCGAGAGGATTTGTCAAAAAAACTTGAGATCTCGCAAAAAGAACTGGATAAATGGATACAGAATAAGCTGATTACACCGCTGGAGGACTCAGGGGACAGTTTCAATCAGCAGGCACTGTTGTATGGAGAGGTAGTTAAAAATTTTTTAGCCATGGGCTATTCTTATAAAGAGATAGCCAAAATAAAAAATGAGGTCGGATTACCTTTACAAAAAGACGGCGGTGAGACCGCACTCACAAAATCTCAGCTGCTCACTATAGGTGAACTGGCGGACAAAGGGGGAGTAAATACCCGAACCATTAAGTATTGGGAGGAAAAAGGCCTGATTAATCCTTTTCAGAGAACCGATGGAGGATTCAGGCTTTACAGAACCAAAGATGTCTTACTGGTTAAATTTATAAAAGATTTGCAGACCTTTAATTATACGCTATCGGAAATAGGCAATATAATCCGCTTGGTCGGAGAAGAGTTTGGTCTGGAGAGCGTTGCCTCCGGAGATGTAACGCCGGAAGAATTGGAAAAAATAGTGTCGGGTTTGGAGTATCTGATTGAATATATGAAAGAAGCCAGAAAGGCATCTTTCAGAGTGGAAGCTGTTTTTAATAGGCGTTTAAAAACTTTATTAAAACTGCTAAAGCATGAGAGGGGCTCTTCGCACTAAATGAAAAAAATACTCATTGGAATGATTATCTTGGGTGACGGACACAGGGCGCCTGCTTTGGCTCTCAGCAGTTTTATCAATCAGCACTATATGGGTA
Organism: Spirochaetales bacterium; assembly: GCA_016930675.1. GTDB lineage: Bacteria > Spirochaetota > Spirochaetia > SZUA-6 > RPPD01 > JAFGGG01. The sequence continues at coordinate 48,283 of JAFGGG010000025.1, read as the reverse complement.
AATATGAAGTTAAAGTAGTGGATTTAGCCAAGGAGCTAAAGGCCGGATTTGCCTATTACATCTACAGTAATTCATGGAATAAAGTTGGATTGAAAAGACCAAAGCTGTCGACTTTTATCATGAACTTCGGCGATAACGGTTTTGTAAGCTGGCTCATTAATACTTTCTTCGGCATGGGTCTTAAAAAGCGCTTAAAGCGCTTTTTGCTGAAAGAGCAGCCGCATGTCTTCGTAACTACCCATTACTTTTTTGCCCACCGGTTCGGCGCTTTGAAACGCAAGAATGGATTGTCGATTCCGCATGTAAGTATTAATACGGATCCGTTCTGGGCGCATCATTTTTGGGCGGATAGATTTTGTGATTCGATGGTGGTTTTTTCCGGTTATGCCAAGAGTGAATTGGTAAAAAGAGGTGTAAAGAGAAGTAAAATACATGTGTTTCCGTATCCGGTTAATCCTAAATTCGAAATGATTAATGATAATAAAGTGGAAGCGCGCAAAAAATTGGGTTTAGAAACCGATGTTACAACCTTTGTTATGAGTGCCGGCGGAGAAGGTCTCGGCGTCATGGAGGGTCATATTAAATTCCTGATTAAAAAGGAATTAAACATCCAATTTATCATTATTTGCGGCAGAAATAATAAGTTACGGGAAAGATTGAAAAAGGAGATTGTTGGCGGCAAGAGCCCTCCGTACATTCATATAAGGGGTTTTGTCGACAATATGGAAGAATACATCGCCGCATCGGATTTCGTGGTCGGGAAGGCGGGTGCGAATTTTACTTTTGAAGCTCTGAATCTTAAAAAACCGGTAATTCACAACGCATGGGTGGTAAATGAAGCCGGCACCAAAGATTTTGTGGTTAATAACGGATTCGGTTTCGCGGCAGGAAACGCATATGACCTGCACGATCTGCTTGTTAAAATAGCTGCGGATAACGCGGTTATTAAACGATGTAATACGAATATTAAAGAATATGGTATAAAAAACGGAGTTGGGAAGTTGGCAGACTTTATTATTTCCCACTTAAATTAGGTTTAATAAGAGTAGATGAGCATGAATTTGAAGTCAAAAGCGATTTACAAGAGCTTGACTTTAGATTGACATATGTGATACCTTAGCCAAAATCTAATAGACTAGTAAAGGAAAACAAATGATAGACACGTTATTTTCAAATTTACCATTTTTGACAAACGGACAGGATTCATCTGGCAGCCTTTTTATAACCATAGCTATGGTGGGTTTGGTTCTGGTGGTTTTTTATTTTCTTATAATTCGACCTCAGAATAAAAGGCAAAAACAGGTACAGAGTATGCTTTCCGCCCTTAAAAAAGGTGATAAAGTGGTTACAATAGGCGGAATACAAGGTGTTATTACAACTGTAAAGGATCAGTCGGTGACACTTAAAGTTGATGAAAGCACAAAAATCGAATTTCAAAAATCCGCTATTGCAAGTGTGGTTGATAAAAAAGCAGCTGCTGCTGAAAAAAAATAAGGTAAATTTTCATTAATATAACATCGGCCTGATTCTTATAACAAGAATTCCGGACAGGGCCAATGTTTGTATATAGAAAAACTAATTAATTCGGAGCTAAGTATGAGTGTTCGTTCTAGGGTAATTATCTTTATTCTCTTGCTCTTATTGGCAGTGATGTTTATTTCACCCACATTACAGTGGTATATTCTCATCCCTGAAGATAGTAAGAAAAATGCTTTAAGTTCCATTCCTCAGATTAGAAGGTACGCGGAGATTAAGGCGGTTGAGGAGCAAAAGAAGATTCAAGAATTTTCAAAGCATAGTGATGAATCCTCTCCGGTTCGGCAGCTTGTGGTTAAAATGTTAAGAACCGTATACAAAGATATTTCGGAGAGAGATTTTAAAACTGCTGTGGAAAAGTATTATAGGGATGAAACCCTTTATTTAAAGGATTTCAGGAATCAAACTCTGCAGTTGGGATTGGATCTGCAGGGCGGGATGTATGTGGCAATCAAGGCGGATTTTAAGGCTTTTGAAAAAGAGTATGGTTCGGAGGTGCCGGACTGGCTGCAGGAAGAAAAAGTGCAGCAGGCAATGGAAATCCTTAATTCCCGAATCGACCAGTTCGGAGTTACAGAGCCCCAAATAAGACGCCAGGGCAATCGAATTACCGTGGAACTGCCCGGCGCGGCAGATCCGGAACGGATTCGTAAGGTCATCATGGGTAAAGGCCGGCTCAATTTTCATCTTCTGGATAAGGAAGGTGTGGAGGCCTTTGAAACCTACAAAGCCGAGCATCCGAATGATTTTTTAGCGCCAACGGGACCTGCCGAACCGTTGAAGCTCAATGACCCAAATATTCTAAAACCGGAACAAATGCTCATAGGTATTTACGATAAAGATGAATACGGTTTGGATAAACGCGTGGGTTTTACCGTAATTCAACGCGAGCCCGTGCTGCGCGGTGAAGCTATCCAAAATGCTTATCCGGATATCGATCGTCAGACGGGAAAGCCCATAGTTGTTTTTGTGTTGGGTGAATATGTGGATGAAGAGGGCAAAAAGATAGACGGCGCCGAAGAGTTTTATAAAGTAACGGACCAGCATCAGGGCAAGGCTTTGGCTGTTGTGCTGGATGATAAAATAAAATCAAGATCAATCGCCAACATTTCCGAAGCTATCAGCGGAGGAGTCGTATCAATCAGAGGAGAGTTCACAAAGGCCGAAGTAAATGATCTGGCTAAGGTTTTAAGAACAGGACCGCTGCCGGTTGTACTGAATATTGAGAATCAATCTGAAGTGGGACCTTCGCTGGGTGAAGATATGATCCGTGAGGGCTTAAATGCCATTATGATCGGATTTTTATTAATTCTCGCTTTTATGATTCTCTATTATAAGGGAGCAGGCATTATTGCCAACATGGCCTTATTTTTTAATCTCTTTATGTTGGTGTCGATTCTCTCCGCAACCGGATTCACCCTTACATTGACCAGTATCGCCGGTATAATTCTTACCGTGGGTATGTCGGTGGATGCCAATGTTATTATTTTTGAACGTATAAAAGAAGAGTACAGATTAGGCAAATCGCGTCAAGCAGCCATAAAAACAGGTTTTAGTAAGGCGTTCTGGACCATCCTGGATGCGAATGTGACAACATTTATTGCTGCGTTTATTCTTTCTCTGTTGAGTAAGGGCAGTGTACAAGGATTCGCTTTTACCTTAGCTGTGGGTATTTTCACTTCATTTATTTCTGCGATATTTATTTCAAGACTCATGTTCGATTTTGTCACTAATGTGTTTAAAGCTTCAAGACTCAGTATAAGCTGGAGGCGGATATCATGAAAAGGATAGTCAGATTTTCTAAACTCAGGTTTATTGCACTCACTGTCTCGCTGGCCCTTATTGCTTTTGGTGTGGCTAATTTTTTTATAGGGCAGGGTTTTAATCTTGGCATAGATTTTAAAGGCGGTCTTATACAGCAAATTCAAGTTGCTCCTGTTGCTTTAACCTTTTCAAATTCGGGGGAAAGCGCATTGGAGCTGGAAATTGTTAAGGGCGGTATTCTGGAATCAGATAAAAAATATTTAAATATTATGGATGCTGATGGAAATAAAAATTCTATTGAATTGACCGGAATGGACAGTTTAAATCAACTTATAGAAAAGGTGCAGGAAATATCCGCTTTGCAGGTTACTGTGGACGGTCCCGCTACGGTTTCACCTGAAAGGCTTATCAGTATCAAGAAATCAATTCCGGCTAAGGAAACCGCTACCGTGAATTATAGTTTACAGTCGGGCGATAAGGTATTCGCCACTTTAACCGATGTACGAAACCTGCTGGGAAGTATTGAAGGTGTAAATCTGCAGGTGGTCGGTGAACCGGAGCAGCAGGAATATATTATCCGCGCCAATGTTCCGGAAACGGATAGCAATGAAGCAGAGGCCGGTGAATCAAATACCGATGTTTATGAGCTGCTGGGGAAAAAGATTATAGAATTGTTTCAGGAAAAATACGGTACGGAGCAGGTGCTTATAAAACAGAGTGAGACTATGGGCGCGCAGCTGGCTCAGGTTTTGGCCATGAACTCCGTTTATTATATTCTTATCGCCTTGGTGCTTATTCTGATTTATATTACGATTCGGTTTAAGATTACCTATGCGGTAGGTGCTATTGTCGCACTGGTCCATGATGTTTTGATAATGCTGGGATTTATCTGTGTTTTAAAAATAGAAATCAGTACTGCAACGATCGCCGCGGTTCTCACAATAATCGGTTATTCATTGAATGATACTATTGTAGTTTATGACAGAATACGAGAGAATTTTTCGCTACTCAAGGATCATACACTGGATGACATTATCGATACGAGTATTACCCAGTCATTGAGCAGAACCATTGTGACATCATTAACCACACTTATTGCCGTCATCCCCTTATATATATTGATAACCGGTACCAGTAATATTAAAGATTTTGCCCTGAGTCTGATTGTCGGTATAGTAGTGGGTACATACTCTTCTATTTTTATCGCCTCGCCCGTTGTATTGGGATGGCAGAGGGTTATCGACAGGAAAAAAGAAAAACGCGATCTTTCGATATTCGGTAAGCGTCCGTCAAGTGCAGGAGCTGTTGCAGCCAAACCGGAAACCAAAATAGAAGACAAAACAGACAAAACAACGGTAAATATCGACCAAGGCGAACCGGCTTCCTCCACAGAACATAGACAGATCACTCGTGTACAGCGTACTGTGCAAAAGAAGAAAAAGAAGAAAAAGAAGAAGCGTTGATAGGACTTCCTGCAAAAATGTTGTTTTTGCAGGAAGTTCCTTAAAAGGAAATTGCTAACGTGTTATGGTATAATGAATAATAATTTAACTAATTTGATATATTTTAATTTTTGCAATTTCCTCAATATACTGTAATAATGCAAATTCTTGTGCTTTCTGATATACATGGTGCGGCAGACAAGATCCCGAGAATACTGCACAACCATAAGCATCTAGATCTGGTGTTGATCGTGGGCGATCTTACCCAGCGAGGCGGAGAATCCCAAGCACGGGCGGTTATCGAACCGTTTATTGACGGGGGTCTCACCTTATGCGCGGTTCCCGGAAATATGGATACTAAAGGTGTGCTGGAATATTTACAAGGACGTGATATCAGTATTCACGGGAGCGGAAGGATAGTAAACGGAATCGGTTTTTTCGGCGTTGGAGGGAGTAATCTGACTCCGTTTCACACGCCGTTTGAACTTAACGATATGGAAATAGCCGCGTGTTTGGAAGCGGGATTTGATTCAGTCGCGGCTTGTACGCGTATCGTCCTGGTATCTCACGCACCGCCTTTCGGCACAAAACTTGACAGAACGTATTCTGGTGTTCATTGCGGATCGAAGATAGTAAGGGAGTATATAAAGATGAAAGCGCTTACATTGTGTGTGTGCGGGCATATCCATGAATCTCGTAATCAGGATATGATCGGAAACACAGTGTGCGTAAATGTGGGCGCTGTCAAAGATAATAAGTATTGCCTAGTTGAAATCGAAAAGGATTCTGTTAAAATAATAAGGAGGGAGTTAGCATGAAACAGGAAATAAAAAGCGTAGCTTTATCTGTTCGAACACTCACCATGGACGCGGTCCAGAAAGCAAATTCCGGTCATCCCGGTCTGCCCATGGGATGCGCGGAGCTGGGAGCTCTGATTTTCGGAGAAATATTGAAACACACGCCGCGTGATCCGGGCTGGATCGACAGGGACAGGTTTGTGCTTTCAGCCGGTCACGGCTCCATGCTGCTTTATTCCTTGCTTCATCTAAGCGGCTATGATCTCAGCTTGGACGATATAAAGAACTTTCGCCAACTGCATTCAAAAACCCCCGGTCATCCCGAAAACCGGCTGACACCGGGTGTTGAAACCACTACCGGTCCTTTGGGACAGGGTGTGGCCAACGCGGTGGGAATGGCTATTGCGGAGAGTTTTTTAGCAGCCCGATTTAATACAAGGCAGCACACTGTCATCGACCATTATACGTATGTATTGGCAGGTGACGGCTGTCTGATGGAAGGTGTAAGCGCGGAAGCGGCTTCTCTGGCCGGCCATCTGGGTTTAGGCAAACTGATTGTATTTTATGATTCCAATAAGATAACCATCGACGGTTCTACCGATATAACCTTTACCGAAGATGTACTGCAGCGCTTCGAGGCTTACGGCTGGCAGACGCTCGCGGGCAGTGCCTATGATACGGATGAGATCATGGCGCTGGTAAACCCGGCCAAACAAGAACAAGTCCGGCCCAGTTTGATCCTGCTCAGGTCCAAAATCGCCAAGGGTTCCCCCAATCTGGAGGGGTCTCATAAAGCGCATGGCTCCCCTTTGGGAGCTGAAGAGGTTGCGCTCATCAAAAAGACCTTGGGTATTGCCGAGAGCGATATGTTTTATGCGGCTCCGGAGGCGAAAATATATTTCAACGCCAAACAAAAGCTTTGGGACACATCCTATGCCGAATGGCAGCAGCGTTTTAAAGAGTGGAAAAAAAGCAATCCGGATTTATTTGATGAGTGGAAGAAGTACTTTAACGGACGAGAGATTTCTGCTGTTTCTTTTCCTTCATACAATGTGGGAGATAAAATAGCTACCAGATCGTCAGGCGGTGAGATCCTCAATGCCACGGCTCAGGCGCTGCCCAATCTTATCGGCGGTTCGGCAGATCTGGCGGGCTCCAATAAAACAGAGCTTAAAGGACTTGGCAGTTTTCAAAAGCATGATCGCACCGGACGAAATATAAATTTTGGTGTAAGGGAACACGCCATGGGAGCCGTGGTAAACGGAATCATGCTGCACGGCGGTTTTAGAGTATTTTGCGCGACATTTTTAGTATTTTCCGATTATATGCGGCCCGCTGTTCGGCTGGCCGCTCTCATGCAACTTCCTGTCCTCTATATTTTTACCCATGATTCGATTTTTGTGGGTGAGGACGGCCCCACTCATCAACCTGTGGAACATGTGGAAGCTCTGCGTACAATTCCCAATCTGCGTGTTATGAGGCCGGCGGACGCGCAGGAAAATGTGGAACTGTGGAAACTTAGCCTTAAGCATAATAGCGGTCCCTGTGTCATGGCCTATACCAGACAGAATCTGACTGTGTTTGAAAAAAGCGATCCGGACTGGAAAGAAAACATTAAAAAGGGAGCGTATGTGGTCATGGATTCCGGGGACGTACCGGACGTGGTACTGATAGCCACGGGATCGGAAGTGGGTCTGGCATTGGAAGCGGCTCATGCTTTGGAAGGTCTGAAAGTACGTGTGGTGTCCATGCCCTGCAGGGAATTATTTTTACAAGCAGCGGCTGAATACAGAGAACAGCTTGTTCCCTCAGCCTCTAAAAAAGTGGTTGTCGAGGCAGGAGTGAGTTCGGGCTGGCATGTGATAACCGGAGGCAATGGCGCGGTAATAGGAGTTGACCGCTTCGGTGAATCCGGCCCTGCTTCAAAGGTTGCGGAGCATTTAGGTCTATCTGTGCAAAATATTGTAAAAAAAGTAAAAGAGATAGCCGCAGGCTAAAAGATCGAGCTTATACACAGATTAATTATGCAGGGCCTAATACATCGTTTGTAATGAAAAAGAGTTGATCCTTGCCCTTAATCCAGGCGGCGGGAAGTTGTGAGTCGCCTGATTGTAACCTTAAGAATGCCCGGCTTTTATGCTCGCCCTGGATTAAAAACAGAATATGCTTGGCTTTATTTAAGATATGGGGAGTCAACGAAAGCCTGCGGGTTTTGCCGTCCGGAAGTATGACGGCTATGGCATACTTTTTCATGTCTTTTTTTATATGGAAGGTTCTGGCGTTTTCGGCTAAAATTGTTGAGCGGGGAAAGAGTGAAGCGGTGTGTCCGTCCGAACCCATGCCCAGCATGCAGATATCGGGGGAGCGATTGCCTGCAATAAAAAAATCGTGTATAAGCATGTGATACTTCGCAGCACAGGTAGCGGGAGATTCATGAGTAGCCCGCCAGGAAAAAATATGTTCAGGCCTTGCTTCTGCAGGCCGCAGCAACAGGTGACGGGCCATATTTTCATTGCTCTCCGGATCATCAGGCGAGACCCATCGTTCATCACCAAAAAACCAGTATAGACCGTCCGGGGGTATCCTGTGCTCCATGAGCAGGCGGGCCAAATGTTTATAACAGTTTCGCGGAGTATTTCCTCCGCCCAGGATAATGCTGCAGAAGTTTTGTTTTTCAAGCGCCTCTTTGATGTAGGAGAGGACACATAATGCGGCTTTCAGGGAAAGTTCGCTTTCGGATGTGAAGTTGAGAATATTATTCATGTTCGGACAGCTCCGGTAGGCTTAGTTTTTTAAGTGCATTATAATAGAGTAAGTTCGGACCGGGAGAATCAAGTTCCCGGAGTACCTGCTCCTGCGCGCCGAAGGGGCGGCTGCGGGATGTGGTTTTCCCCATTGACTCAGCATCGGTAGTGGATGAATAGAGCGACTGCCAGCTTAAAGTAAATTCCTGATTTTCCTTTGTTGCAAACACGATCCGCTTGCGATGATCATCCGCTAATTGAACAGTAATGATATCCCGCTTATGATCATGAAACTGTAATTGTGAATCATCTTTGTGGATCAGATTCCAATCCAGCCGGCTTGCCAGCCACAGAAAGTAAAGCAGGGCCACGCTGCGCCGCGTTCCGGAGATTATGATTTTATTTAGATCGTAAAGAGCGGATCTCATATCCTTAGGATCGAACAGGGCAGCGGTTTTTTGCCTTAAGGGTAGAGATTTCAACCACGTAAAATCCGACACCGAAAGTCTGGGATGAGATGGATGCTCTCGGTCGGATAAAATGAGTTTCAGGATATTGAGACATACGGCAAACGGATCTTCTGCTTTTGTCTCATTAAACTCAGTACAAAAAATAATTTTATCCGCTATCCCGTAAAAAGTTTGCACTAGATCCTCAAAAGGAATCAGTCTGCAAAGCCAGATTACAATGATAGGAATATCATGAGTGCAAAGCGGCAACCAGGCACCTACGGCAATACCTATATTATCCAAACCGTTTTCAATTATTATCTCTTGAAAACATACCTGGTTCTGCTCATAATCGGCATGACAACGCACTTTCACATAAGCATTTGTAAGGTCCGCGTCTTTGTTGCGAATATGAATAATACGAGCCGGTCGCTTACCGAAGATGGAGGAGAGAAGGTCTTCGATTGTTCCCTGATCTTTTATGTCATAAAAAAGAAGCAGGTTGAATAAGCTGGTCCTGATATTGTTGCTGCTTAACTGCCTGAGCTGCGAAATGATATTGTTTTCTATTACAGCCGGATTAAGCTCCCTGCTCATAGTTTTCTCCATGTACTGTTATACGGAGTCATAATAAGATGAGCTTCTTCGGGGCCTGCAGAACCCGCGTTATAAAAAAATAGATTTTTATCGGCATCATTCTTAAAACAAGATATAAGCTGTGAGACAAACTTCCACGCCTGTTCAATCTCATCATTACGGGTAAAAAGAGTGGCATCATTCAACATCATATCCAGCAGTAAGCGCTCATAAGCATCCGGTGATTTCTCGGCAAATGAGCTTCCATACGTAAAATTCATATTTACCGCGCGCATTTTTGTGGTGAATCCGGGTAACTTAGAATTAAAGCGGAAAGTAATACCTTCATCCGGTTGGATGGTAAGGGTGAGTGTGTTCGGACTGATAGGGGTGGAATCCGCCTGGCCGAACAGAAGATGCGGAGGGGTTTTAAACTGGATGGAAATCTCAGTAAGCCGGCGCGAAAGACGTTTGCCGGTGCGTAAAAAAAAGGGGACACCGGACCAGCGCCAGGTATCAATGAACAATCTCATGCAAACGTAGGTTTCGATTATTGAATGAGGATCCACCTTATCCTCTTTTCTATACGCCTTTACTTTTTCGCCGTCTATGATGCCTGCTCGGTACTGCGCGCGAATAACTGCCGGCTGTGGGGAGTCAACTGTTATCGGACGCAGAGCCTTCAGCACCTTTACCTTTTCATTGCGGATTGAGTCGGGCTCTAAATCATTGGGCGCTTCCATGGCAACCATACACAAAAGCTGCAGCAGATGGTTCTGCACCATATCTCGGATTGCGCCCGCGTTCTCATAATAGCTGCCGCGCATTTCTATCCCCGCCTTCTCGGCTACGGTAATCTGAACATGGTCAATATAACGATTATTCCAGATCGGTTCATATATTCCATTACCGAAACGGAATACGATTATGTTCTGCACGGTTTCTTTACCCAGATAATGATCGATCCTGTACACCTGCGTTTCTTTGAAAATTGAAAGAAGTTTGGAGTTAAGCAGTTTGGCGCTGGTAACATCATGTCCAAAGGGTTTTTCCACAACTATTTTAAAGGTGGAATCAGCCGATTGAGTGAGTCGGTTTTTTCCTAATTGGGAAATGATGGGTTCATACATATGGGGAGGAGTGGCCAGATAATAAATGAGGTGCTTTTGAGCGGCAAATTTCTTTTTAAGTAGTGTATAACCTTCGTCAGTGTCATAGGGTGCTGAAATATAATGAATTCTTTTCAAGAATTCAGCTGTTTCCTGCTCAGTTGTCTGAGTTCCGAACCGGTTGTGAATGAGCGCCGCCGTTTTTTCTTTAAAGTCCGAAGAGGACCACCGGCTGCGCGCGAACCCGACTATCGTAAAATCAATGATGTGATTGTGAGTGAAAAGGGAAAAAAGGGCGGGGATTAATTTTTTAGCAGATAGATCACCACTCGCGCCAAAAATAACGATTACAAAAGGTTCCGGTGTATTATGCGCTGTTAGACCTTCCGAAAGCGGATTTTTCTGCATACTAACAATTAAATGGGAATTAGAATGAATGGTCAAGATTTTTTTTATAAAATCAAAGAAAAATAGCGGTGGTAATGAATTTGTTGTTTAAATAACGCTTGCCAAAAAGGTTTAGTCAGTGTATAACATTTTGTATAAATATGAGGAGGAATCGATGAAAAAATATAAGTGCACGATTTGTGATTATGTATATGATCCGGCTGTGGGCGATCCGGACAGCGGTATTGCCGCCGGAACAGCTTTTGAAAAAATACCCGATGAGTGGGTATGTCCGGTATGCGGAGCTTCTAAAGAAGATTTTGAAGTTGTGAACGAATAAGAAGAAAATTATATCATTCTTAGAAAATTATTTTTACTGCGAAGTCTTTCTGGTTTCATGGCCGCCTTGGAGGTAGTTTTTCCGCATGCAATATGTGATTATTTTTAATACTTTTTTATAAGGAATCCGGGAAGACAGGAAATAAAAAAATAGTGGTTATGGATTCGTTTTTTTACTTGCATAAAAAACATATTTACAGTATATTACATACATAATAGATATGAAATATATGAAAATAAGGAGAGATTCGTTTAGATGTTTGCGGTTTCCACAAGAACAAGATACGGATTAAGAGCGCTTCATTATTTAAGTGAGCATAATGAAAAAAAGCCCGTCAGCTTGAACCACATCGCGGAAGAGCTTGCTATTCCCTTTAAATATCTGGAAAACATTTTCAAGCTGCTCTCGCGTTCAGGTATAGTGAGGGGGGAGCGCGGACCGTTAGGCGGGTATACGCTTGCACGGGCTGCCGACGGTCTTACCCTCTATGAAATAGCCGATGCCCTGGATGGCCCCCTCGTAACGGTCGCCTGTGTGACGGACAGCACTACGTGTGATAAAAGCAAAGCATGCCCGACACGAAGGATATGGGATGACCTTCAAATGCATATCAACAATTTTTTAAAATCCCGGACCTTGGCAATGCTTTTAAATAACAGTAATGCGGAGGTAAGCGCATGAGCAAGAGACAGGTGTATCTGGATTATAATGCCACGACACCCCTTCATCCGGAAGTAAAAAAGGCTTTGCATGCAGCTTTAGACCTGTATGCCAATCCCTCCAGTATGCACGAGTTCGGCAGGAGTGTGCGAAATAGGCTTGAACATGTCAGGCAGGCTATTGCCGATTTTATAGGGGCAAAACCCGAAGAGATCATCTATACGGCAGGAGGATCTGAATCTAACAATACGGTATTAAAAATAATAAGCTGTGCCCGCTGCGGCGGTTTGGATTTCGGGCAGGGCAGAAATGAAATTATAACAACTTCAATCGAGCATCCCAGTATAATCCAGACGGCTCAGCACCTTGAGTCTCTGGGCAATACCGTGCATTACCTCAAAGTGGACAAATACGGAAGAGTGGATGTCGATCATTTTCTGGAACTTATTTCTCATAGAACAGCTTTGGTTTCCATTATGTACGCGAATAACGAGATTGGTACGGTCCAGGATATAAAAGCCCTAACCGAGATTGCTCACCGCTATGGAGCTTTTTTTCATACCGACGCGGTTCAGGCTGTGGGTAAAATACCGGTTAATGTGGCTGAGCTTGATGTTGATTACCTTTCCTTTTCCGCGCATAAATTTTACGGGCCGAAAGGAGTGGGAGTACTGTACGTTAAAAAGGCCAAACCGTATTACGCTTTGCTCCACGGCGGGCATCAGGAGGGCGGGAGAAGGGCCGGAACCATGAACAGCCTCGGTATTATGGGAATGGGCAGAGCTGTAGAGCTTATCCGGAGTGAGATGGAGGAGATTAAGCAAAGGCTTAAGAATTATAAGGCAAAGCTGAGAATTGAAATCTCAAAACAGATTCCTGATGTAACCTTTAACGGTCATCCGGAGTACAACCTGGAAAACACCTTGAACGTGTCGTTTCACGGCGCGGAAGGAGAGGCAATCCTTTTATATTTGGATTTGGAAGGGATCGCGGTATCTACGGGATCTGCCTGTTCTTCGGGCTCTTTGGAGCCTTCACACGTGCTGCTGGCCACGGGAGTTGGCCCTGAGTTGGCGCACGGTTCGATCAGGTTTAGCCTGGGAAGGGAAACCACGGAGGACGAAATTGATTATGTATTGGATAAGCTGCCTGCGGTTATAGCAAAGGTTCGCAAAATGTCAACAGTATATTCAGGAGAGTGTAAATGAGCAAACAAAATACATGGCTTTATACAGACACGGTAAAAGAACATTTTATTAATCCGAAAAATCTGCTGGAGGATGAGGAAAACTATCGGGAAGACGGCAGAGGAATGGTTGGTAATATAAAATGCGGCGATCAAATGCTTGTGGTAATAAAGGTCGAGGATAATATAATTACCGATTGTAAATGGAAAACCTACGGATGCGCCAGTGCTATTGCCAGCACCTCAATGCTCTCGGAAATGGTTAAGGGCATGAGCGTGGATAAGGCCTATACGATTACCCCCGAAGATATCGTACGGGAACTGGGATCGCTGCCTTCGCATAAGATTCACTGCTCGGTGCTGGGGGACAGGGCTTTGCGAAAAGCTGTTGAAGACTATTTTGAAAGAACAGGCCAGGTTCATAAAATCAAGCAGGAACAGGTAAAAGTAATTTGTCAATGCATGAATGTCACGGACAAAGATATCGCCGAGGCCGTGAAAAAAGGCGACCGTACGTACGAGGAACTTCAGTTTAGAACCAAGCTGGGGACGGTCTGCGGTCAGTGTAAAGAACAAGCCGAAGAACTGCTGCATCAGTACATTCATATGTATACCTGATATGTGAATTATAAATCCAATACTGTCTTTAATTCTGAAAGCTCCAAACGAAAAGTGGAACCCTTACCCTGTAAAAAATGATGTTTTTCCAGAAGATGCAGGGAAAGCTCACTGAACAGCAGCTGCTGCCCGCTGGGTTTATGAGTTACCAGAATGGTATGTTTGTGGAAAAGACCGTCTTTAAAGGGGCAGGGTAATAAACCTCGCGCCTCGTCTACTTTAACATTCCATTTGCCTAAAAACTCGATTGTGCCTCCCAAAGCTTGAATGCCTGCTTTATAGAATTTTCGCAAAAGAGCCGCCAGTTGTTCCCACTCGATATCAAGCCGGGCGGCTTGTTCTTCATCGGCTTGAATAATATCAGCAAGCGGCCTTTTATCAGTCCCTAAGAAACCCTCGGCGGTAATCACTCCCGGCTGCATCTGCTGTACCGCCTGGTTATGTTGCGGAGACATTTTCATCTGTTTTCCCTCCGAAAAAGCCGCCACCTATGGTGGTGTGTTGCTTTTTATGAAAATTTATCATAAAAAATATCATCCTTATTGACCTCATATGCCGTTAGTATTTTTATGACAGCGTCTATCATGCCCGGGCTGCCGCACAGATATGCCTGTTTGGGATTCTGTTTGGGTATTTTAGCGGCAAGAAAATCCTCCAGGGGTTTTGTTACCAATCCGGTCTCTCCCTTCCACTTGTCATTACTGTCCATCTGAGTCACAACCGGGATAAAATGAAAGGTCCGCCATTTCTTTTCCAGATCTTTTAAAAGATCTATATAGAACAGGTCTGCCGCAGTTCCCGCTCCGAAGAAATAGTATACGTCGCGCTTTGTGATTCCTTTTTCATACATATCAAACAGGAGAGATTTTATGGGAGCCATACCCGAACCGCCGGCAACACAAAGCATATCCGCTTCCGATTCCCGCAGGTAAAAATCACCCAGCGGTGCTATGAGCTCCAAATCGTCTCCTGCTTTAAGCAGCGTGTGAATATACGTTGTGGCGATTCCGCCCGGGACCAGTCTGATAACAAATTCCAGGCTTGTCCGATCACTGGGAGAAGAGGAGATGGAATAGGCGCGTTGTGTGAACTGTTTGATTTTGCCATAGGGGGGGATAATCAACTGGGCATATTGACCGGCCTTAAAACTGATCTGATTGGGATCCTTAAGTGCCAGTTTGAGTTCCTTGATATCCGGAGTAAGATCCTTAATCGAGGTAACTGTGGTTGAATATTTTTGGATGGCGAACAGATCCTCCGGAATCTCAAGCTCCAGATTTGCTTTGACCTTCACCTGACAGGAGAGCCGGATGTTCTTTTGTTTTTCCCCCTGGGTCATAAACGGAAGCTCGGTGGGCAGATAAGGTCCGACATCGCTTTTTATTTTGACTTTACAGACACCGCAGGTTGCCCTTCCTCCGCAGGCCGAAGGCAGGAAAATATCATGTTCAGCCAAAGAACTCAGCAGAGGTGCTCCTCCTTTAACGGTAACTACCTTTTTACCGTCATTTATAGAAAGCTTGACCTCACCATAATTATTCACAATAAGATCAATAAGAGAGATTAAACCTGCGAGCACCGTACCAATTATACCCACAACAAGCGGTGCTATGAGAAAGTCTAAGTTCACCTCTGTCTCCTACTGTACATTCAGCATCCCCGAAAACCCCATAAAGGCCATGGCCATGAGACCGATTATGATGAGAGTTATCCCGGGCCCCTTTAAGCCGGCCGGCACGGGAGCCGCATCTACTTTTTTTCTGATTGCCGCCAGAGCGAGGATGGCAAGCCACCAGCCCGCGCCGGAGCCGAAACCGTAGACTGCGGACTGTTCGATACTGTAGTTTCTTATCTGCAAAAACAGCGAGACCCCAAGAATTGCGCAGTTAACCGTGATAAGCGGCAGGAAGATGCCGAGGCCCATATATAAGGCGGGGGAAATTCGTTCGATCAGCATTTCCAACATCTGCACAACCGCCGCAATTACGATAATAAAAACAATATAACGTAAATACTCGAGTTCAAAAAACACAAGAATGTGGTTGTACACCGCCCAGTTTATTATTGAAGTTATAGTCATTACCACGATAACCGCCAGGCCCAAACCATGAGCCGCTTTAAGATCTTTGGAAATTGAAATGAACGAGCACATGCCCAAAAAGTTTGAAAGCAGAATATTACTGGTAAATATGGAGGCTAACAACAGTATCAGGGGATCAATAGTGGGGGTCATGATTTATCCTTATGTTTAAGCATTATGGTTTTGGCTATCCAGATGAATATGCCCAGCAGAAAAAAAGCACTGGGCGGCATAAGCATGATAATCCAGCCTTGAAAACCTTCAGGAAAAATCAGCCACAGACCGAAAAGCTTTCCTTCAAGGATTACAGGCATACCGAAAATCGAACCGTAACCCAGAAGCTCGCGGATAAAAGCTATAAGCATTAAAACACCCATATATCCCGCCCCTGAAGTAAGTCCGTCCCAGAGGGAGATTAAAGGAGGATGAGAACCTGCAAAAGCCTCAGCCCGACCCATGATAATACAGTTTGTGATGATCAAACCGATGTAAGGACCTAAAGCTCTGCTGATATCCGGTAAAAAGGCTCTTAAGATGAGATCAACAATAATTACATAGAATGCGATGATAAGGGTCTGGATGATCATCCGTACTTTGCGGGGGATGATATGCTTTAATAAAGAAACAGTGAGATTGGAGAATCCCGTGACAAAGATAAGTCCCGCCGACATAATGGTTGTATTAATCAGATTGTTGGTAACCGCCAAAGCCGAACAGATACCCAGGATCTGAATGAAGATGGGATTATTGGTCCAGAGATTTTCTTTACTTATGGTAAGCAGTTTTCCGACCATTATCATCTGCCTCCAAGCAGCGCGCTTAGTCGGGCAAGATGTTTATTTATAATTTTCTCAAAGGCCCGCGAAGTCTGAGTGGCGGCTGTAATGGCATCGATTTCTCCGATCCGGTCGGTTGGCGCTGCGGCCTTGTTTTGAGTAATTACAATCATGCCTTGTTCGTTTAATGTTTTATCGCGGAATTGATTCTTAAACCAAGGCTCATCGATTCTACCGCCCAGACCGGGCGTTTCATTATGACTGATAAGATCCATGCCGATAATAGTTTTTACCTTTTTATCAACAGCCAGCACACCTGTTATGAGACCCCAGAGACCTTGTCCCTGAAAAATGATGGCATATGCTTTTTCCCCGGAAACGGTTGTTGTATAGAGTTCAGTGTCTTTTATTTTTTCCGAGGATATTCTTTCTTTAAAAAGAGCAGAGGCCTCTTCATCGTTTTTAAACACTATCCCAAAGGCTGAAAGCACCGCCTTGCGTTCGTTAAGATCTTGATTTTGTACAATACGGTCGGTCAAAGCGCTGTTCGCAAGCGATAAAATGAATATGAAGATAAAGCAGATTGAGAAAGTAATAACAACAGTATAAAGCATGCCCTGTTTGTTCATGTCTTCGCCTTGGAAAAAATCTGATCTAAAAGCGGCGCGAACGTGTTTCCCAGTAACACGGCAAAGCTGGTGCCTTCTCTAAATAACGGGAACATACGGATTAATACGGTAATCGAGCCTATCAGTACTCCGTATATAATCTGGGCGGGCATTTTTTTTGGAGCCGATACCGGATCCGTGGCCATAAACACGGCCACAAACACCAGACTGCCTGAAAGCAGAGCAGGTAAAGCCGGAAGAGCCTGTGATACACCTGCGAATTCAAGAAGGTATGAAAACAGGATGGCCGCGCCCACTGTGGATATCATAATATTCGCTTTAGCTGTTTTAGTTGCAGCAAGAAATATCGCTGCCAGTAAGATAAGAATTATCGGGCTTTCGCCCATGGAACCGGCATGGAACCCCAACAGTAAATTTAACAAGTCGGGGCTCTGTCCGGCGCCAAGCTGTGCTAAAGGAGTGGCGCTGGAAACCGCATCGCTAGCGAAATTACCCCCTAAAATCCAGCCGGATGTCATGTGCGGGGAAAAGGTTATGTATACAAAAAGCCGGCCCGCGATAGCCGGATTAAACACATTGCGACCGAAGCCCCCGAATACCTCTTTGGCAATGAATACGGCAAAGAGGATTCCCAGCCCGGCGATCCACCAGGGTACCAGCGGAGGCAAAGAAAGCACATAAAGCATACAGGTAACAAAAACAGCTTCGGAAACCTTTTTTTTACGTGTGCGTTCAAACAGGTATTCGACACCGATACCGAGCGGGAATACAATCAGGGATAAAAAGACCAGATGCAGTCCGTATAAATACAAGGCAAACGCGTAAAGGGGAAGCAGGGCGATAAGCACGCGCCGCATGAGCACCTGTTTCTGAACCAGTTTTTCGTACACGTATTGGTCCTCTGTTTAGAGTTCTTTGCTTCCGAAAAAGCCACCAGCACAGCTGGTGGTATGTTTACAGAAATTGTATTGAAATATACTTAAAGATTCAAGCGGCAATTTTTATTCTGCGCTTAATTGAAACTATAACTGCGCCATGCGTAAAGCAGGTAATATATCAAAAATTTATACTGCTCACTTTCAAGATAGGATTTTAATTTTTTATGTAACGAATCAGCTTCAAGACAACAGGGAGCAGAGATAATTTTTATTTGAGGCATGACTTTTCTGAATATCCAGCTGGCGCGCAGGCTGTGGTAGGGAGAGGTGACGAGTATGATGCTTTCCATTCCTTGTTCTTTTACAAACTTTTTTGTCTGTAACGCCTCGTTATATGTTGAATCGATTACAGCACCTGAATAAAAATGAATGGGGAGGTCCAATTCGCTTAATTTTCCCGATAGGTACTCCCTTTCTTTATTTTTCATAAGATGAGGAGTATATAGTATTTTGCTATATTCCTGTTTTAAAAGCTGTACAGCGTAATCGATTCGCTCGCACCCGCTGCCTCCTCCCAGGAATACAAGAAGGTCGACATGTTCAGGTTTGTCGGCCGTTATCAGCTGAGGAGCAGACCAGGGAAAAATGAGCAGCAGATTAATGAGATAAAAACAAAAGGTGGAACAAAAAACCAATCCGGTTAAGAGTAAAACAAAACGGATCATGTTTTGGTATGGGACGACGGTAATTTTTTTTGTCTTCAGGAATGCCATGTTTTTTCTCCCACCAGTGCTCACTCACATACCGCCGGCAAAGCTGGTGGTGTGTTGATTGCCCTCTTGATAATTAATATTTTATGTGAAAATAGAAACTTTGTTAATGGTGCAGGTGTGTACATACTTGAATTTTATATAATCTGATGTTAGGTTGATGCGCATATATGCGATTGCACAAGATTAAAGCGCTCATCCTTGATTTAGACGATACGCTGTTGGTTGAAGAACAGTCGGCTTTACTGGCTTTCAAAAGCTGTGCGGAATTGGTCGCCCGCCATTATCCGATCGCTGCCGACGCGTTCATCAAGCAGGCACGGGCATGTGCCCGGGAGTTGTGGTACTCTTTACCCACCATAGCATATGCCAAGCAGACAGGCATTAGTTCATGGGAGGCTTTATGGGCACGGTTTACCGGCAATACCGCACAGATGCTTGGATTACGCAGGCTGAAAAAGTTTTACCGGTCACAAACCTGGCTGCACACACTCGCGCATTTTGGAATTGAGGACAGGCGGCTTGCCGGGAGGTGTGTCAGGAAATTTGTCAGCACCCGCCGTAAACTGCATATCCTTTTTGAGGACACGCTTCCTTTTTTATCTGCCATACACGGTAAGTATAAACTGGCCTTGATCACAAACGGCATTCCCGATCTCCAGCAGTTTAAATTAAAAAAAAGCGGTTTAGCACGCTTTTTTGAGGTTATTACGATATCCGGTGAACTGGGTACGGCCAAACCGGATCCAAAGCTGTTCGATCATACACTGACACAGTTAGGTATCCGGGCCCGGGAGGCTGTCATGATAGGAAACAGTCTGAATAGCGATATTAAAGGCGCTCAAGCAGCCGGTATTTTTAGTATTTGGCTCAGGCGGAGTCAAGACGATAACGGTAGCACCGAGAGTGTTAAACCTGATTACCAGGTTAAGACTCTTAACCATGTGCTGTCTTTGTTGTCGACCTCCTGAATATAAAATGCGACGTTCCGCTTTTAATGTACGGTACAAGATAATTCTAAAAATAATTGGCAATGAGTTGTATTTATGCTAAAATTCAGGATAAGGGCATTGCAAACCGGGAGGTGTGTATAAAATGCATTCCATCATAGAAAAACTCGAACAGTATAATGATAATGAATATGATCTAAAGATTCAGGGAGAATATGATAAGACCGTACCGGAAAAATTGACCGTGCAGCCGGTAGGTAATATAGAGTCGTATAATGCGGAAATATTTTCAAAAGCCGTGTTGGAGACATTAAAGGCATTCACCAAGACCATTGAATATATAACAGTCGATTTAAAAAAAGTTCCGTATATGAGTTCAACCGGGATAGGTTCTATTCTGCAAATATTGAATTATGTGAATCAACATCAAATGAAATTAAAAATCGTCAATATTAATGAAAAAATTCAGGAAACCTTTAATTTAATCGGATTTAATTCTTTTCTTGATATACGCTGATTTTTTTTCTTGTTATACTCTTTATCAATATTCAAAACTGAACAAAAAATAAACGGTGGTGAGGTCGGTCATGCAGAGAAAGAGATACATCGATTTATTAAGGCAGATCGCGATTTTTTATATGTTTTTCTTTCACGTGGTCCTTATTCTGCTTCCGGAAACTGAAATAAACGGAGTAATGCGCATGCTTTTTGATATTGTCCCCCTGGATGCCGCATTATTTTTATTTCTGGTGGGATTTTCACTTACTCTATCTCTGCGTAAGCATACGGAACTTAGCACAGTTCAATTCCTTAGTAAAAAACTAGTAAGAGGTTTATTATTGATTTTGGCTGCTGCTTTTTTATTCCTGCTCCAGTTGGGAGTACAGCTGCCGGATATGTTGATCTCTTCCGGAATTCTCAATACAATCGGCTGGTTGTGTATTATCGGCGGTCTTATCTTGGTAATCCCCTATAGAAAAATACTGCTCTTGTTTTTAATTGTGGTGTTGCTGGTTTTTACATTTGTCTGTGAGTATTATGAAATATTTATTATCCCCTTTAACTGGGGATATGAACCTATGAGTCCCACTATCATCTTCGGGCTGTTTGGATTTCTGTGCGGCTTGTTCTATAATCTAAGCGACAATGAAAGGCAACAGAAAAATATCGCCGTAATTATCGGAGCTAATGCCGCAGTACTGCTTTTATTCTTTGTCTGGCACGGTAATCTTGTTGAGATCCTGAGAGATTCCAGATATGCAATAAAAAGAGAGTTTAGCACCGCTGCCACGCTGCCCTATCTGCTGACAGGAGGGTCGGGGGATCCGGGTTTCTTTGCAGCTATGGTATGGAATTATCGGCTGCCCTCGTTTTGTCTTTCCCTGGGTGTAGTATGCATGCTGTTTTCAGGATTCTCTTTTTTGGAACCTTTCTTTAAAAAGTATATTCCACGTGCGGCCCTGTTGCCGGGCGCTCACGCACTAAGTAGTTATTTTTTTCATTTTGTGGTTATAGCCGTATTGACTATGGTGTTCGGCCCTAAGAGCTTTACGGTATGGACTGTCCTGCTGTTGCTTATTCTTTTATACGCCGGAAGTTACCTGCTGTCTATGCTGATGGCGCATATAAAAAGAAAAAAGCGTACGGCCCTCTCATCCTGACAGCACCTATTGTCCGGTCCGCTCAGGTCTGTTATAATTATCTCCCACATGGAACATAAACTGTCGGTACGGGAACGTATTCTGAAAACAGCCACTCATCTTTTTTATGCTCAGGGAATAAAAAATACAGGCATAAACCAGATTATAGCGGAATCCAATGTGGCTAAAGCCAGTTTTTACCAGTATTTCCCTTCAAAACATAAATTAATAAAAGCGTGTCTGAATGAGTACTACCGCTCATTGACGGTAGTGCTGAGGAGAATTGTGACGAATTCGGATTCTTTACATGAATTTTTTAAGAAGTGGAGCAGACTTTTAAAAAAGAATGCCACAAGCAACCAGGAGTTTATGGGTTGTCCTATCGCAAACATAGGCTTTCAGGTGGATCCTAAAGATAAGGCTTTAAAAACGCTTTTTAATAAGATCATAGACGGCTGGTTTGAGATTATGAAACCTCTATTGGAAAAAGCGGTCAACAACAAGGAAATACCGCGGCAAAAAAACCTTAAGGACCTGTTTGCCCAGGTTTTCGCCATTAATGAAGGCGTGCTGTTATTGTGGCGGCTTACGGGTAAGGAAGAGTATCTGGAAAGTCTGTCTAGCGCATTACAAAAACTAATGCATGCAGGACCAGATTTATAGGATCTTCAGCTTATGCTTGAAACGATATAAAAAATGATTTATATTCCAAACTCCAAACAGGAGGATGCAATGGAGTTGGACGATATAAAAATATCAAAGGCAATTGTAGACAGCTATTTCAATAAATTGTTAAAAGCTTTGGAACTGGATGTGGCTTTGGTTGGAGGAGGTCCGGCCAATCTTGTCTGTGGAGCCGTATTGGGTCGCAACGGGATAAAAGCGGCTGTTTTCGAATCCAAACTGGCGCCGGGCGGCGGTATGTGGGGAGGGGGGATGATGTTTAATGAGATCGTTGTACAGGAATCGGCCCTCGCGCTGCTGGATGAATTCGGAATACGCTATTCTGAATATGAAAAAGGATATTATACGGCAAACAGCGTCGAAGCGGCGGCCACACTTATTGCGCAATGTGTAAAATCGGGAACCGAACTTTTTAATCTGATAAAGGTGGTGGATGTCATG
This sequence comes from Spirochaetales bacterium, assembly GCA_016930675.1. Lineage (GTDB taxonomy): Bacteria > Spirochaetota > Spirochaetia > SZUA-6 > RPPD01 > JAFGGG01. The sequence goes on along the minus strand of JAFGGG010000025.1, from coordinate 25,827 downwards.
TTCCGCGGAGAAGAGCAGAAGCGCATCAATGGCCTGGTTCTGCAATGGACGGCTGTTGAGCATATAAATTTGCACGTTGATCCTTTGACAGTGCGCGCTCGTTTTGTTGTGGATGGTACGGGGCATCCCGCAGAGGTCTGCTCGATTGTTTCCCGTAAACTGGGTGCCCGGCTGAATACCCAAACCGGTAAAGTTGTGGGCGAGATGTCCATGTGGGCTTCCAGGGGTGAGGAACTGACGATTAAAAATTCCTGTGAGGTTTATCCGGGTCTTTATATTGCAGGCATGGCTGCCAACGCGGTAAAGGGCGCTCCCCGCATGGGCCCAGTATTCGGCGGCATGCTGCTGTCCGGGAAAAAGATAGCTGAAGAATTAATAGGGCTGATCAAAAAATGAATGAGAAAAAGTTCTGTCCGTACTGCGGTAATTCTCTGGTTATAAAATTCACCGAAGGCAGAGATCGTTTTTTTTGTTCCACATGTAACGAACCGCTTTATGAAAATCCCGTTCCGGTAGCAGCCTGTGTTGTTTTTAATGCGCAGGATCAAGTGTTGCTGGTAAAACGCAGTGTGGATCCCAAAAAGGGTGAGTGGTGCTTGCCCGGGGGGTTTGTTGAATTGGATGAGTCGGCCGAGCAGGCTGCTTTACGAGAGCTGCATGAAGAGACCGGCTTAACGGGAAACCGCAATAGATTAATAAATATTTTTCTTACGGAGAGTGAACAATATACTTCGGTGCTTATGATAGGATACCTGATTGGCAGTGTGCATGGAGTACTGGAAGCGGGTGATGATTCGGATGAAGCGGCTTATTTTGATCTTACTACCATGCCCGGATTGGCCTTTCAAAGTCATCGATTCATACTTGATGAGGTCTTAAAGGAAAAAACCGCAGGCATGAATCGTGATGATAAACCGGCGGTTTTATCCAATATCGGCGCTTATGTGATCACCAGCGGGGATCACTGTTTGCTGGCTGAGCAGGCCTGCCGTGCCGGCGCTCGCCTGGTGCAGTACCGTGACAAACAGGTTTCCTGCAAGAATTTTTTAGCGCAGGCGCGCATAATTCGGGAGATTACGGCCCGCTATAATACGATTTTCATTGTAAACGATCACCTTGATTGCGCGCTGGCAGCGGACGCGGACGGTGTGCATTTGGGCCAGCAGGACATTCCCCTTAAGGACGCCAGAAAGATCACTCCGTCTGATTTTATTATTGGAATATCCACTCATTCAGTGCCGCAGGCATTAGCCGCGGAACAATCAGGTGCCGACTATATCGCGATCGGTCCGGTATTTAAAACACCGACCAAAGAGAGCTATACTCCGGTCGGTCTTAATACCGTGCGACAGGTTTTACAGGAGGTCGCTATCCCGGTTGTTGCTATCGGGGGCATAAACATGGAAAACTTATCTCAGGTAAAAAAAACCGGAATAAAAAATGCCGCCATGGTTCGCCAGTTCCGGCAGAATACGGCTGCTACTGTGCGTCAGGTGAATTCCCTGCTTTTGAAGAGTTAATCCTTACAGTAGTTCTGATTTTGTACATTACATTTGACAGTTTGTCGGATAAGAGATATATTATTATATAGCAGACAGACTTGTCTGTCTGCTATGATATTTTACGTATTCGAGGAGTTGGTATGGTAATTGTACCTAAAATCAGAAATAACACCTGCATCACTTCGCATCCCAAAGGTTGTGAAGTGAATGTATGTAATCAGATAGGATATGCCCGACGGCATAAGCTGCAGCCGACGTTTAAAAACGTGCTTGTTATCGGAGCATCCACCGGGTATGGACTTGCTTCGCGTATTGTGGCTGCTTTTTCAGGTGGGGCTGCGACTTTGGGAGTGGCATATGAAAAACCTGCTTCAGAAAAAGCATGCGGAACAGTGGGGTGGTATAACACCTGTGCGTTTGAGAAATACGCGCGGCAGTCAAATTTACCTGCGTTGAACGTGAATGCCGATGCTTTTCAACCTGAGACAAAGGGACAGGTGATAGAACTCATAAGCAGCGCCATGGGAAAGATCGACTTGATTATCTACAGTCTTGCTGCCCCCAGGCGTTATGATCCTGAGGAAGACAGGACATATTATTCCACGATCAAACCTATCGGGAAAAATATCTCCACAAAAAGTCTGGATTTTATGAATGAAAAAGTAACCCAGCTGACGGTGGCTGCGGCTTCGGATGAACAGATAATGCATACAGTAAAGGTAATGGGAGGAGAAGACTGGGAACTATGGATAAAAGCACTTGATAACGCATCTCTGCTTGCGACCGGTGCGAAAACGGTCGCCTTTTCCTATATCGGCTCGGAGTTGACATATCCCTTTTATCGACATGGCACACTTGGTAAAGCCAAGGAGCATTTGGAGAATACTGCGCGAAAGCTGGATTTATTCTTACGTGCCAATGGCGGCCGCGCTTTTACTTCGGTAAATAAAGCGGTGGTCACCAGAGCCAGCGCTGTTATTCCCGGTGTACCTCTTTATATATCAATTCTTTATAAAATAATGAAAGCCAAGGGGATACATGAAGGCTGCATAGAACAGAGTATGCGTTTATTTGAAAATTTCCTTTTATCCGATAATCCACTACTTGATGCAGAAGGCCGAATTCGTCTTGATGATTTTGAATTACGGAAAGATGTTCAGGCCGAAGTGAAAGAGCTGTGGCATAAGGTTACTTCGGATAATCTTACGACCTGTGCCGACCTGGAGGGATTCAAATCCGAGTTCCATAGATTTTTCGGATTCGGCTTTCCGGAAGTTAACTATACTGATGATATTCCGACTCACTGTGTGGCTCAAGAAATTGCTGTTTAATTGAGAGTAAAACATATAGTAAATTCCTATTTCATTTAAAAAACAGGATAAATGATCTTTTACTTTTTTGATATAAATCCCATATCCAGATGACAGCCGGAAATTACGTAATATCCTCCGCTCAGGACAGTGCCGGTCCGCCCATCCTGAGGCGGGATATACACACAAATCGCGATCCTGTTTTCAAACGGGCTAAAAAATAGCCGGCGATGTTTTCAGGTGTGCTTTGGGCATCGAGAGGTTTGTATTTGTGAGCATTTTCAGCACGCAGCAATAAGACTCTTCCTTGCGGATCATTATACCCTTCATCCAGTATTCCGACTGAGTAGGTGTCATCATTATAGTAAAGCGGAAAGGTGTGCAATGGAGCAAAATAAGGCTCTATATTCTTAGCTTTACAAAAGCTTATCGCCTTATGCAATTCATCCGGGTTCAGTATACCCTCTGTAGGCCCCTTCAGTGTAAAAACGGCCAGTTTTACATCGGTAATTAGATCCGTTACAGCCAATTCCAGATAAAATCCGCCCACAGGTTCAGACGGTTCCACGGTAGTCAGATATGCGATACTGCCTGATTTTGACCAACCCAGACAGACACAGCCGTTTGCATTGTCAGCCAGCCACTTGTACTGGTTCCGGATAAAATCTTCATCAAGCATGTTTTGGGAGAAAACAGAGCATGGTGTAATAAATATAAGAAAAATCAAGCATATTCTCATAGACAGATACCAATAATAGATAAACTTATAATTTTCTGCAAGTATTTTTACTATTAATGGAAGAGTCCTGTAAAATCTGTATTATACATCATACACCTATAGAAATTATTATAGATATCAGTATATAATTTAGTCAGATTCCAAATTATGAGGAAAAGAGGTTCTATCATGAGACCGGTTAAGCATGTCCTGATACTCAGTATTATTTTCATTTTTCTATTTACTGCAACGGTCTGGTCCGAGCAGGAGAGTCCCGAAAGCGAAGAGACTGCGGAGCGTCCGCCTGATACTTTTTCTCTCTCGGGGGCGGCAGTGCTTTCCTGGCTGCCCCCGGATGTTCAGGAGGTGTTAAAATGGGATGACCTCGGATACCCCTTATGGAGAATTATAAGCGTTGTCTTTATTTTTATCCTCGGATTCATTTTTAATAGGTTTGTGGGATTTTTTATAAAGAAATATTCAAAAAAAATAACCGCAAAACGAGCCAAGGGCAAATTTAGCTTTTTTACTTCCACCGTGCGTGCAATGCGCAGACCTCTCCGGATTTTAGTCTGGGCCGGAATTATCCGGATAGCCGGTTTTGTATTGATTCAGGAACACGCACCGGGAGCGGTATGGATAAGCAATATCATCATCAATGTCGCGGTTGTGGTATTTATTTATGATTTTGTCGAGGTACTCGAATGTATCGTGCTGCGTCGGGTAAAGAAATCGAAATCCAAAATGGATGATATGCTTGTTCCCATTTTGAAAACAAGCCTGCGCATTGTGGTTGTCGGTTTGGCGGCAATTCAGCTTTTTCAAAGTATTTCCGGACAAAGCATCACTACTATTTTAGCCGGACTGGGATTGGGCGGATTGGCAGTGGCTTTGGCAGCTCAGGATACCATAAAAAACTTTTTCGGTTTTCTGATGATTGTTTTGGACAAACCCTTTCAGATCGGAGATCGCATCGACTTTGACGGTCATGACGGAGTGGTGGAAAAGGTAGGTTTGCGTTCGACTAAGATGCGCAGACTCGACGGTCATGTCGTCACCATTCCCAACATGCTGGCCGCGGACAAGGCGATTCATAATATAGGAGGCAGGGTGCATATCAGAAGAATTATGAATATCGGAATTACCTACGATACTCCTCCCAAAAAGGTGGAACAGGCTATCGCAATTGTCAAGGAAATACTTAACGATCATGAGGGGATGAATAAAGACTGGCCGCCTTATGTGTTTTTTAAGGATTTTACGGATTCTTCGCTTAATATTTTTGCCATCTACTGGTATCATCCCCCTGCTTATTGGGATTACATGAAACACGCGGAATACGTGAATTTGGAAATACTTAAACGCTTTAATAAAGCGGGGATTGATTTTGCCTTTCCCACTCAGACTGTGGAATTGGCGCCTGATGATAATTTGGAAGCGTTTTTGGCAACGTTATCGCAAAAAAAATAAGATTCTCACAAAGCACAGGGAAGGATTACGTGAATATAAAAATATCTCTCACGGAGGGCACAGAGATATCTATTTGTATTTTTCCTCCGCGGGCTCTGTGTGAGATTTATTCGCTAGTTTCAATTAAATCTCGAAAGCTTGGCCCAAAGTAGGCACTTCCACGGAGGGAAAACCGTGCTTACGCAAAGTTTCGGCAAAATTCAATGATACGGACTCTTCGCCGTGCACAACGAAAGTGTGCTCGGGTTTTTTGTCGAGATCGGACAGCCACGAGAGTATTTCATTTTTATCCGCGTGAGCACTCAATCCGTTAATTTTAGCAACGTCCGCCTTCAGCTTATACTCGTCGCCAAAGATTTTTATAACGGGATTCTTCTCCAAAATCCTTCTGCCCAGTGTGTAAGGAGCCTGCCAGCCTACAAACAGAATGGTGTTGCGCGAGTCTTCCACAGCATGCATCAGGTGATGCAGAATACGACCGTTTTCAGCCATACCGCTGGCACTGATTATAACCGCAGGTCCTTTCAGCTTATTGAGTTCTTTGGACTGCTCGGTAGAGCGTGTATAGCGCATCATGGCAAAGCCAAAAGGATCTTTATGCTGATCCTCTAACATAAACTTCTCTGTTTCTTCATCATAAGCTTCCGGATGCAGCCGATAGATTGAGGTGGCATCAATTGCCAGCGGACTGTCCACATATACGGGAAGTGTTTTGGGGATTTCGTTTTTCTGCACAAGCTGATGCAGGCTGTAGACAAGCTCTTGGGTTCTGCCCACGGCAAATGAAGGCACAATTACCTTTCCGCCGCGCTTGACCGTGGTATTGACTATATTTTTAAGCTTGGAAACAGATTCTTCCGTGCGTTCATGCACGCGGTCTCCGTACGTGCTTTCGACGAGTAAAATGTGCGCCTGGGTGAGAAGAGCGGGATCTTTCAGGATCGGCCGTTTGGGGCGTCCGAGATCACCTGAAAAAACCAAACGTCTGGATTTCTTTGTGGTATGATCTTCGATATCGAGTACCACAAAAGATGAGCCTAAGATATGACCCGCGTCATAAAGCGTAAGCTGTACTCCCGGTAAGATTTCTCGTGTGCGTTCATAACCGAAAGCCACGAAGTACTTGAGGCTTTTTAAGGCATCCTCCGTGGTGTAAATAGCCTCAACAGGCGGCAGGTTATTTTGTACTCGTTTTTTATTGAGATAATGAATATCGTGCTCCTGAATTTTGGCACTGTCCTTTAATAAGATAGTACAAAGATCACGGGTCGCGTAGGTAGCGATGATATCACCCTTGAATCCGTTCTTTACCAGATTGGGAATATTTCCGCTGTGATCGATATGGGCATGGGAAAGAATGAGCATATCTACCGCCGCGGCGTCATAAGGCAGATTTTTATTTACTTCATAAGTTTTTTTACGTTGTCCCTGATAAAGACCACAGTCCAGTAGAATTTTATAACCGTTGATTTCCAATAAATGTTGAGTGCCCGTAACAGTACGCGCAGCACCAAAGAAATTTATTTTCAAGGTATCATCCCTCCATTTTTTAATGAAACGCTATCGGTATGTTTATCGTAGTGTTAAATTCTATGAAAAACATAAAAAAAGTCAAGCACAGCCATTTTTTGAGAATACGTGTGAATAAAAAATCTGGTCAACAGATAATAAAGTATTATACTATATTATTAATAGATGGAGCAGTTTAAAAAATTATTAAACATACTTAAAACACAAAAGCACGCGTATATCCAAACTCACAATTTTCCCGACCATGACGCGGTTGCCTCAAGCTTTGCCCTGCAGTACTTGTTGGAAAGAAATAATATTTCAAGCACCATTATCTATGTCGGAGAAATACAGCGCATGTCGTTGAAAAGGCTTATACAAGAGCTTGATATTCCCATTAAAAGGGAGGATGCCTGTCTCAGAACCGAGCAGGACAAGATTATTATTGTGGACGGTTGTAAAGGAAATAAGAATGTGCTTGATCTTATCGGCCAGGAGCTAGCGGTGATCGATCACCATAATGTAACATCACCCGATGATGTGATTTACTCTGATATTCGCCCTGAGTACGGGGCCTGCGCTTCGATTCTTTTTGACTATTTCCGGAGTGAAAACCAGGAGATTCCGCGGAAAATAGCAACCGCTTTGCTTACGGGTCTGCTGGTGGACACGGCTCTTATGACTCGAGGTGTTTGCGCCGCAGACCTGGAAGCGTATGCCGAATTATATGTAAGGGCCGACGTGGGATTTGTCAACTCACTGCTGCGGAACTGTATTCAAAAAAAGGAACTCAGTTTTTACAAATATGTGATTGAGAATGTCAAGGTTCAGGAAAGATTCGCTTTTTGTTATTTTGGGGAGGGCTGCAATCAGAATCTCCTGGGGATTATCGGAGATTTTTTACTTTCCTTAAATGAAGTGGATTTTGTCTTTCTCTGTGCTAAAAATAATGACACCATTAATATATCCGTGCGCAGTGAGGTGCCGCGCTGGAACGCGGCCGCCGTTACCCGGCAGGTGCTGGACGGTATCGGATTCGGCGGAGGACATAGTGATCTGGCCGGAGGAATAATCGAGCACTGTCGGGAGCTGAATCAGGAAGATATGTTTCGGCGCGTTGTGAGCGCACTGCAAAAAGAAAAGAGCGATTTTAAAAAAACTTAAACCATGTTATGAAAAGTAAAGATATATAATTCTCTTCGGTAGGTTAATCTTCTGTGTCTGCCTTTAAGGTAAAGAACACCGTGGTGCCTTTACCTTCCTGGCTTTCCAGCCAGATATCGCCTTCGTGTTTTTGAATTATTTTATACACAATATTCATGCCCATGCCGAAGCTGTTGGGATCTGTTTTTGTGGTTTGCGTGAAGGGTTCGAACAACTTTTCCTGGATTTCAGGCGCCATACCGGGTCCGTTGTCCTTTACCCAATACATAACGCCGTCCGATCCGATTTCGATTGTTAAATTCTCCGTGTCACTACAATGCTTTAAAGCGTTACTGATCAGATTTAAAAACACCTGCTGGATCCTGATTTTATCACAGTTTTCAATTCCGAATTTTCCTTGCATTGTTATCAGGGCATTATTTTCTCCGGCTCTTATGTGTAAGTCCTCTATAATGTGTTTTATAAATTCTTCCATATCCACTTCCTGCAGGTCGAGTTTTCCGGTAATTATTCGGGATGTATCCAAAAGCATGTTAACCAGATTATTCATTGATTCCACATTGGCGTGAATTCTTGTGACACAGTGTTCAAAAACAGCGGGATCTTTGGCATCCTGATCATTTTTTTGCAGTTTGCGCAAGAACCCCTCGATTGAAATCAATGGAGAACGAAGATCATGCGAAAGCGCATAGATGACACTTTCATATTCTCTGTTTAAGTATTCCAATTGAAGATGGCTTTGATAAAGCGCTTCTACGTTATCTACGACTTCTATATAACCGTCTACCTCCGTATTTATCAGCTTGAGAGGGGCTATCATAATATTTATATGCCGCGGCTTGGTTTTCTTCCTGCCGGTCATCAGGCAAACAGGATTCTTTATGCATGAGTCGATTTTACGGGCCTGTGAGGCCAGGCAGAAATCACATTGTTGAGTAAAATTAAAGGCTTCAAAGCATTTCATGCCTACCCGGAGTTTGGAATGCTGCTTTTTTTTAGATTTATTCATCCATAAAATAGTAAATTCATTATCTATAAACACAACTTCCTGAGGCAATATGTCCATACAATTGCTCAGCACCGCGGGATGTTGTGTGAAAAAATCTCTATTTAACATATCAGGTATCGGTTAAGTTGCTGATTAATGCCCAGTATTTTCCCAGTCCCTTTACTTTATGCATGAAGTTGTCGAACTCAACAGGTTTTACAATATAATCATTGGCGCCCAGCCTGGCTCCTCTTTCAATGTCTTCCTTGTTGCCGGTTGTGGTTAAAAGGATGATGGGGATGATCTTTAACTCAGGGTCGGTTTTTAATTTTTCAAGAATCTCAAAACCGGTCATCTTCGGTAATTTTACATCAAGTAAAATAATGCACGGACGGGGTGATGTTTTAGGATCGCTGTATTCACCTTGTCTGTACATATAGTCTAAAGCGCTTTTTCCGTCTTTGATTACGGTAATTTTGTTGACCAGTCCTCCCTCATGTAAGGCATCGATTGTGTGTTCGATGTGGTCTTCGTTGTCTTCCACTAACAAAATATTTTCAAGCTGTCGGTAATCCATGAGAAACTACTCACTCCTTTTCAGTTGTTTTGATTGCTGAATGGGGGTAATGTGATGTGCACACATATCCCCCCGTATGTGCTGTCTTCCAAGCAGATACTGCCTTTATGTCCGATAATGATCTTCCTGGCCAAAGTCAGCCCCATACCGGTTCCCACTATTTCTTTCTCTTTCAGTCTTTCCAAAGGCTTAAACACGAGCTCCCGATATTCTTTTTCAATACCGATACCGTCATCTTCAAAAAAAAGCTCAAGATTCTCATCAATTTTATAGTGTACATGCATGGTACCAGATTTTTCTCCCTTTGTATACTGGGCGGAATTTTTCAGTATGTGAAAAAAGCACTGCCTCAGCTGAAAGGGATCACCCATGATAGCGACCGAGTCCAGCTGCTCTTTAACCTTGAACTTGTTATCAATTTCCGAGTGTACGCGTTTTATACTTCCCCGCAGAATATCATGTAAAAATAGCTTTCTTTTTTTCATGGAGTCGGGATCGATTATGAGCATGGCCGTCATGTCTTCGATAAGCTGATGCATTTCCGCGACATTGGCCGAAATCCTGTTGAGGTAGTGCTGTCCCTCCTCCTGTATAATCGGGTAGTATTTGCGCTGTAATTTGGATGTGAAACCCAAGATAGACCATAAAGGCGCTTGCAGCTGGTGAGTGGCCAGATCTATAAATTCAACCAAATTGGTATTCTTTTGACGCAGGGCTTCGGTTTGAGCGGTAAGCTGGGCGTTTAAATTACTGACGTGCTTCTCATAATACTGGAAGAGAACGATTTCATTATTCAATACGCGCTCCGAAAGCGTTTCCAGGTACTCCATCCTGGTATTAAAGGCATCCGGGTACACAGCGCGTACCATGTCTCTGGCGGTAGCCATGAAATGGATGTTGATGATGCTCATGAGTGAAAGAGGGCAGCCCGCATTAATTTTTTGTTTGATAAACTTTTCTTCGGTTATATTAATCCGCGGAGTCTGGTCTTTTACAGCTCCGTCCACATAGGCATTGAATAATTCGTTAAAGTCCATGTGGGAAAATTGGTAATATTGTTTTATCTCTTCAGACAAACTTCGCTCCACCAGTTCCTGCCATCTGTTTATGAATTCAGCTTTGTGTTCCTTTAAAAAACCGCTAATACTCTCATCATTCTTTTTCATCCTGCTCATACAATTTCCTCTTGTTTCAGAATAGGTATTTTTATGATCATTTTGGTACCGCTGTCTTTGGCCGATTCTATTTCAATTGTGCCTTTTATGGAATCGACTATACCCTTTGCCACATTCAACCCCAGACCGGTCCCGACACCCGCCGGTTTGGTGGTAACAAATGCTTCGAAAATTCTATCCTTTATTTCATCCGGAATACCGGGGCCGTTGTCCTGGATGCAGATACAGACAAAATTATTTTCCTGATAGGTTTTTATAAAGATGATCCCTTTTTTTTCCGGAACAGCGTCGATGGCATTCATAATTATATTGATTATTGCCTGTTCCAAATGAAGAGGAGAAAAATAGATAGACGGAAGAGATTCATTAAAAACTGTTTTTAAGGTAAGCGCTTTTTTATACACATACGACTGAATCAGCGCGAGTGAGTCCCTGATCACTTTATTAATATCACCCGGAGATATAACCAGGGCCTGTTGAGCTCGCGCAAAGGTTGTAAGGTGTTTGGTGAGTCCCGTAAGTCGCGTGAGGCTTGCTTTGATGAGATTTATAAAATCATCGGCCTCTTTAAACGGCGGAGAATCTTTTTTTAAATTTTCACGTAACAGCAAATTAAGCAGTTCCGTACTCCCGGCGATGGTATTGGTATAATTATTAATTTGGTGAGCCGTTCCTGCGGCCAGTTGTCCCAAGGCCTGCATGCGCTCGATACTGCTTAAGGTGGCCTCCATTTTTAGATTCTTTTCAATATCTTTGAGAATGAGTACATAACCGATTTCATTGTTAAATGAGTTACGGATCCCGCTTACATTAACTAACGTAAATATCTTTTTATTATTGTAACTTATATTAAGTCTTAAATTGTACACATCCTTAAGAGTGAGCACCTGGGTAAGCGCGCGGCTGAAGGCAACAATGTCCTGCTCTTTAGGAAGCAGCTCTTTAATGTCTCTGTCTATCAGGTCCGATTTTTTTGCGTCCAGCTTTTCGAGAAAGTTGTTGCTGATCGATTTTATTTTCTGTTCTTTATCCAGTGTAATCGCCATATCAAACTGGCCGGAAATTAATTTTCGTGACGACTCCCTTTCAAATTCTATAAGTCTTGTCAGCTTGTTGATTTTTTCATCATTGACGCAGACCATCAGGATTTCCCAGTCTTCCGGTGCGGAGTTGTCCGTATAGGAGAATTCGCATAATAAGGTATGGCGGGTGTGACTTTTCTGCTTTATAAAATCAAGTTTTACCTGCTTGCGAATGTTTTGTTTTATAAATTCGATGATATCGATCTCCTGCTTTTTTAAATATTCAATGAAATATGAATGCAGGAACTCATAGATCGGTCTGTTTCTAATTTCCAACGCGGGAATTTCTAAAAAATTACAGAACCATTCATTCGCGAAAACAACCGCGCCCTTTCTGTCGAGAGCGAAGATAAAAAAATCCTTCTCGTCTTTCTTAGGGATCACCTTTTCTTCTTGGAAATTAAGCAATGGTTCTCTAAGAGCGGGGAGCAAGCTGATTAAAAAACCGATTATTTTTCCCTCGCTATCCTGCCAAGGTTCTATATGTTCATTATAAAAAGAATGTCCGTTATCGTTATGCGCGGGAGGCGACAGGATTGTTTTTGTTGTTTTTGTTCTGGCGATTTCAGCCAGCAAACAGTAATCACATTTTGATTTTTGATTATATAAAAGCTTATAGCAATTTTCCCCTATACTGTGAGGAAATATCTCCTGCAGCGCTGAATTCGCACCGATAATCTGAAGCTCAGGATTAATAAAGAGTGCTTTTTGCACATAGCCTTCAAGTACTTCGTCTATTTGACGTTTAAAAACAAGATCATCCTTCTGTAAGGAAAGCACGTTTTCTATTGTGGAGAGAATGGTCTTGATGCTGCAAGGTTTTTTGAGGCAGGTATCCGCGCCGGCCGCCAAAGCGGACTGGATAATATGAGGTGATAAATATCCGGAAATAATGATGTATTTGGTAGGTGCCGACAGAACCTTTATTTTCTTAATGAGATTGATGCCGTCTTCTCCCGGAAGATGATAATCGGTTAAGATGAGGTCGAAGGCGGTTTTTTCCGCAAGCGTCAAGGCCTCCGCGGCGTTGGTAGCCGTACTGACTGTATATTTGTTATTGAGATTGCGGTGAGTGAGCACGGAGTAATACAGATCCAAGAGTATCTTTTCATCTTCTACGATGAGGATACTTTTTCTATCCATACCGCTATCCCTTATCAACGGAAATATCGATCATGGGCAATTTGTCGGCATAGTCCTTTAAGGGCATTTGACTGTCCTTCTCTAAAGTTGTAAGCAGTTTGTCGATTTTTTGAGCCTGCTCAAGAATGGTAGTTAAAACCTGCTTGTTCGGATGATCATGTTCTTCGTTTAAAACCAGTTCGATGGAATTATAAATATAACTTAAGGGTTGTCTGATTTCATGCTGCAATGTTCTCATGACCAAAAGTTTTGTAGAAAGCCGTTCGGCTTCAAGCATTTTTTCCGTTGAGGTGTCAATGATCCGCTCGTATTCTTTGCTCAGTTCCAGATCATTCTCATCCACCAAAGCGCTTACTCTTTTCATAAACACGGAACGTTCTTCGAAGGATGCTGGAAAATAAGTGGAGAGCAGTTCGCGTGTTACTTCTTTAAAAGATTTATTAAGCAGTTCCACTAAAATAAGTGAACCCATTTTTGAGGTTTGCGTCCAGATCATTTTTTTCAACACATTCAAGGTTACGGAGGCTTTTTCGTTTTGAATATCAGCCAAAAAGGTTGCGAAAACATTATTAAGCAGCTCCTGGGTGACTGAGATTTCTTTTGATAAACCCAGCCTTTTTTTTAAGGAAGAAATATTGTTATACCATGCCTTGCTGAATTCTTTTTCATGGGAAACAAAAAAATCAAGAAGAGATTGCTTTTCGTGGGAAACAAATTCCTGTTTATGTTTGAGGATCTCATTGATATTGTGTGCAATCCGCTTTATGAACGTATTGTCCAATGTTTTTCTTATATAATCCCTGGCTCCTGATTTTAAGGCGTCTACAGCCACATCCTCATTTCCGTAAGCGGTTACCATTATTACCGGGATCTGAGGATGATTTTCGGTAATTTCCTTTAATATCTCCAGCCCGGAGAACTTATTCTTTAAATAGTAATCAAGCACTATGAGATCATATTTATGCTCATTTATTAAGGACAGCGACTTCTCTTTGCTGTCCGCGTGGCTTACTTTGTAGCTTGTTTTAAAGGTATCTTCCAATAATTCACGATGATCCGGGTTGTCTTCTACAATGAGTATATGTGGTTTATTGAACATTGTTTCCTCGATTACCTGATTACTTATCTTAATTGTTATATAGTATAGTAAAAAAAAATTAAAAGAACAATAGTGAATTAAGGCTGTTTTTATTGTCAGTATGTGTTTTTTACTCTATAATAGAGTGTTCGCAGCAGTAAAATATGATGTCTGTATTATTTATTCTTTCTTTTATCCTCAATAGTATGGGTACGATTACGATTACCTATCTGGTGTATTATCTGTATAAGTATAATGCCAGGTCATTACTATTTCTTATTGTATCGTTACTCGGACTTTTATGCTCAGGAGTGAGCTACTCTTTCTACATTGTTAATTTAGGGAGCGTTCCTTTCAACCAGTTTCGGAGTATGTTTCTGCTGTTCTTCTCTCTGGGTAATATCTCTTTTACTGTCTTTTTCTATTTATTTTTAACTAAGAAATTCATGTTGAGGACTCATAAGCTCGAGTTTCAACTGCTTTTTAGTTTTTATCTTGCATCGGTTGTCTGCTCGATAATAGCAGTTATCTTCCCCATTATATGGTATGCTTCTCTTATAATTAATCTAGTTGCGTTTCTGGTCTCCGCTTTTGTCGCCTACAATCAGCTGGTGTTTTTACAAAGTAAATTACAGTTTGAAAAACAGGATATTTTCTTTAAGCTGCTCAACATAAGTTTTTTGATCCTGTCAATTTCGATTGTTAGTGAGCTTATCTATTTTTATTTTCATGAAAAGATATCCAGTTTTTCCTTGTTTCTCTATTTTATCACGCCTCTTTTCTTCTTTTTGGTCCTGAGGAATCAATCGCTTTATTATCAAAAGCAGGAAATTGAGAATCCTGAGAAAATTAAGACAATTTTTACGCAGTTCAATCTCTCGAGTAAAGAGCAGGAAATAGCCATGGAGGTACTGCAAGGCAAGAGTAACAAAGAAATAGCCTACGATATGGATATTTCCAACAGTACTGTTAAAAGTCATATCTACAGTATATATAAGAAGGTCAATGTGCAAAGCAGGGTGCAGTTCGTTAATCTGGTAATGCTTCGTATGTAGCTAACGGTTATGCGTCTGTGTCGGATTCCAAGTAATCAAGATACAGCAAGGAAAACGTCACTTTTAAACTACGGCTGTCCATAAATACTTGATACATATAAAAAATGTGATCATCATCCACTGTAATTTTTTCGTATTCGCGATGTATTTTGTTTGAGGACAGATCTCTGGTAATAAGACGTCCCCCGGTTGATCTTGGTTTTCCGTTTTCGCTTATTTCATAGTTAAAAATGAATTCTACGGTATTCTTTTCCGTAAATCTCCCCCTGAGTGATATATCCATTACAATATCGCGTATGATCGGCTGGAATGTTTTTTTATCGAAAACAGTGTAATGCTCCTCATGATGATCATGGGATTCCAAACTTTCATTTTCATGGTAATCAATCCAAAGGTAGGTGTAGGGCAGTTCCATTTTCTGCCAGTTGAGTTTGATTACGTTGGTTCCCGGTTGGATAAGTATGCGTTGGGTATGTCTTGTAAAGGCGTTTTCATCATAATGCAATATATGCTGGCCGGGCTGTACTTCTTTTGTTAACAGAAAACCCTGGTACTCGGGATCCCAGATGCTCGTTATCGGTGAGTCGAGCTGGAAATCCAGGTAACAGGTGCCCGGCAGATCCCCCTGCAATACAATCTTTACGGGTCTGAAGACTTCTGTCCTTGAAAAGGGAATAAGAAAAATCAATGCGGCGATCAGAGCTCCAGCGGCCAAACGGCGGGAGGTTTCTTTACCAAAAATAACACGCGACGGGAATATTAATTTTTTGGCGGCGTCCGCCAGTTCAAAAATATCGGTTTGAATTTTTTCGTTGGGAAAGCGGTAGCTGCGGTACATTTGGATATTTACGTTTTTATTTTTTTCAATGGTGTTTTTATAAATTTCATAGACAGCCCGGCTTATTAATAAGCGGTCTTTGACTGCCAGATTCATCATGGAAATTGCGTGCCGCAGAGCGGGTTTGATATCTTCTATAAGCGTGCTTTGGTTTGCAACAAAAAATTCTGCGCCCATACAGAGCTTAAATGCAAAGTCTTGTTTCTGCTTGGAGTCAGCGGCTTTTAGATACAAAAATGTCTCGAGGATAATGTTGAAATCCTGGGCCAGAACTAAAATGCCGTTTTCTGTCGTATATATTAAAAGCTGAGCGCTTTTTTCAAATTGAGTTAGGGTACCGGAAGTTTTTTTTAACAACTCCTTCCTTTGTTTTTGAACTGAAGCTTTGTCCGTGATCTTTTTACTTTCTTTTAATCCAATGAAGAGAGTATAAAGTATGGTTTGTTGTTTGGCGGCTAAAAAATAATCGACTTTTTTTAGATTATGCTGTATTTGGTCGGTCAGATCGTTTATGATATTTTGACTGATATCTGCTTTCATCTCTTGCCTCGTACTGTTCTAAAGTATAGAGTTAACTGATACTATACTGTGCTAATACGCATGATATCAGGAATTTATATGCGGTGCAAGGATGTGCGAGAAAATCGAATCTTTTAAAAGGCCGGTCTCCTGCATATTGCTACAGAGGAAACCGGACTGTTATTTAAAAAAAGATATCCCGCATTTTGTTTGTATACTTTAGCAATGGTTCGTGCTACTGCAATAAAGATTACCGATTCATGGCCAGACGGAAACCAAAGGCATGGTCGGAGCCTGAAGGGATTATCCTGGAGGCTGCGTGGCTATCGGCAAAGTATGCCGGTATAAATGAGGCGTCGAGATTATAACTGCCGCCCCTTTTCATGCGCTGTCCATTAACATCCAGGAGTAAGAAAAGCAGATCCGCCATTATTGTTTTGTGATATCAAATCGGTTCTGCCATCAGCACTGCTTCCGTGCCAGCGGGCGGCAAATTCCCATTCCATCGCTGTCGGAAGTCTAAAGCCGTCTGCCGTGCAATTCGCCATATCAATATTTCCTGATACAGCGGCTTTGATGTACGGCTGATCTTCGTGGCCGCTGACAAGTGGATTGGCTATCGGATCATTCGTTGATACTCTGAAAGGTGTGGTGTACTGGGCGTCACTGTAATACACACAGGAAAGGGTGGTTCCGTTTTGGGCATTATAATACTCGGTTAAGGCGTTGCAAAATACCATGCAGGAACGCCAGCTGACCACCGTCACAGGATGTTGATCAGTCATTCCTGTGCCATCCGCGACACTGCCCGTCCGGCCTGGGCTCATAATTGTATAGGTGTCGTCTCCGGCTGTACCGTTGCCGTCATGGTCGACGCTGTTGTCCGTGGCCCAATCGTAAACCGTACTCCATAACTGCCAGGTCACCTCGGTTTTACCGATAAGAAAGGCATGATCCATTAAGGCTATTTCGCCGTCGGTATTCCCGATAGGAAAGACAATGCCGCCTGCGGGAACAGACACATTAATCATCTCCACTGAAAACGCCAGTCCCGTACCGCCTCCGCTACTACCACTTCCGCTCAGACTACAAGCTGTAGATACACTTACAATGAATAGTGCTAAGGGTAGATACTTAAGTTGTTTTTTCATTATTTCCTCCAAAATATAATTTGTTGTCAGGGAAATAGGTACAACAAACATAGAAAATAACAGTCACCCTTTTGGGGGATTGGATGAATGGGAGATTAAGTCCGTGCCCCTGAAATCTGAATTATTATATATGGCATTTAACTATACGTTGGTGAGGTTATATATATTTGAATGCGCTTATGAGTTCTCCTATACTTATATATGAGTCCTGTGTTAGGGATAGTTGTGTTTAAAGGATGAAAAATGGCGCAAAGAAGAAAAACAAGCTATGCACTCTTTTGTGTGTTTGGATTCGGCGTGTTGTTAATGCTTGTATTGATGATTTTTATAAAACCTCCGCTTGTTTTCTGTCAGGGCAAAGACAAAACCGATAAGATATCCGATAAGAATATTGAGAAACCGGAACTTAATGTGCTGTATGTTGATGCCGCATCAAAAAGCAAGAATGCCGATGGAAGTAAGGGGCTGCCTTTCTCGAGTTTGAGGCAGGCTTTTTCTTATATAAAAAGCAAGGGGTTGCGGAGCATCACTATTTATCTTGAACAGGGGAAGTATAGAGAGAAGACGATTACGCTTCCATGTCATATCAGGATACTACCCGCGGGTAAATTGAAGCATACAAAGAATGTAGTAACACGCAGGCCGCTTATTATGAATACGAAAATAGTAAATCAAGACGGATATGATCTGGAAATCCAGAACATAAGCTTTGATGCCTGCAGCTTTGAGATAAAAAATAACGCAAAAACCATAATAACAGACGCCGATTTTTCATATGCTCCTCATTGCGCTGTCAAACAGCAAGGCGGCAGGTTGAAACTGATTAATGTAGCCATAATTCGTACAAAAGGTACTAATCAGCAGGAACATTCCGGTACCGCCATACTGCTTACGGGAGGGGTTACCGCCGTGCTGGACGATCTGCTGCTGGCCAATAATGAGGACGGCGCGTTAAGGATTGAAGGAGGCGGCAGCAAGGTTTATGCACATAAAGTAACTGTGAAAGAAAACGGTTGTAGAAGAACTGATTCCGGAGATTATACATTCGGCATCGGCGCCGTAGAAGTAAGTAAGGGCGCAGTGCTTTTTATGGAAAACAGTACGGTGATCAACAATGAATTCCTGGGTGTTTTCATATTTGAGGGGGGTAAAGCACATATCAGAAACACTACCGTAGAGGGAACCAAATCTGTTGCTACAGCACAGGGTGAATGGGGTGGTGCAAATATCTCGGTGTGCCAAAAGACCGCTCATTTAAGTTTTGGTACAACAGAGCTCGAGCTTGCTCAGGTAACTACTAAGGGATCTGCCTTCTGTGGTCTGCAGATTATTGACGCCTGGATTCGCTGCCAAGATGTTACTATTACGGGTAATGTGTTTGGGTTGAATATTATGAGCCCCAATTCGATCAATACACCTTGCCTGGATGAATGTTTTGACAATTGTCCTAATTATAACAATGAAGTAGATTATAGCATGGATATTTTACCAGTTCCCGATGCTGGTGATGCCCTTGATATGATTGATGGCAGTACAAGCGCGGAACCAACGGATTCTTCATGCTGCGCCCAGGTGTCCTTTGAAATAATCACGCTTGAATAGAAGTATAATCCTCATCCAATACATTTCCCACCCGAATTGCGACTTTATACTATGAATTTGAGTATATCTATTGACAAGTGACAAGAATTATGAGAATATTAACTACTATGGTAGTTAATATTCTTGTACAGCTGTTGGAGCTCGGTTTTTCGGAATATGAGGCGCGGGCTTATCTCGGCCTTTTAAAGCACCAGCCGGCCACAGCCTATGAGGTGGCAAAAAAGGCCGGCTTACCCACGTCTAAAATCTATGAGGTATTATCCCGTCTTAGTGAAAAGTCCGTTGTAATGGAGATTATGGAAAAGGGTAAAAGGCGTTATATTCCGATTGAACCGGATGAGTTTGTAGAAAAGTATCGCGGTAAAATGGAGCAAACACTTTCTGCATTAAATAAAGAGCTTCCTCTTTTAAAGCAGGAAGCTCATGTCTCGTATATCTGGAATCTGACCGAATACGGGGATTTTATTAACAAGGCCAGACAGCTTATCGAAGCAGCAGAAGCCGAGCTCTTAATTTCTACGTGGAAACAGGAGCTGGAGCAGGTGAGCGATCTGCTAACAAAAAAAGAAGAGCAGAATGTGAAAATTGCTGTTGTGCATTTCGGACGCGTTGAGCAGAAGATAGGGATGACCTTTCCTCACCCTATTGAAAACACTATTTATGCGGAAAAGGGAGGAAGGGGATTCGTGCTTATTTCCGACAGCCGGGAGGCTCTTATGGCAACCGTGCGTAAAGAGGGTAAGGTGGAGGGAGCATGGAGCAAAAACAGGGGGTTCGTCACGCTGGCCGAGGATTATGTAAAACATGATGTCTATATCATGAAAATTGTAGAGCGTTTCGATATACAGCTTATCGAACGCTTCGGCAATAACTATAAAAAATTGAGAGATGTGTATCATGATGAGGAGGAAGAAAAATGAAGGTGTATATTGACGGAAACTATTATGATAAAGAACAGGCATGCGTGTCTGTTTTTGACCACGGGCTGCTATACGGAGACGGTGTATTTGAAGGAATAAGAATTTATAACGGCACGGTATTCAAGCTTAGGGAACATATTGTTCGGCTCTACCAAAGCGCTAAAGCTATTCTTTTGCACATCCCCATGGCAATGGCTGAGATGCAGGCACAGGTGGAGGAGGTGGTGAAGGTCAACAACACGCATGATGGCTACATCAGGTTGGTGGTTACGAGGGGCAGGGGCGATTTGGGGCTTGATCCGGCCAAATGTCCGAAAGCATCGGTAATCATTATTGTGGCAGATGTCGAACTGTACCCTCCCGAATATTATGCAAAGGGAATAGAGATTATCACCTCCTCCTCTCGCAGGCTGCCTGTGGACGGACTTGATCCCCGCATCAAGTCGCTGAATTATCTCAATAACATTATGGCCAAACTCGAGGCAAAACAGGCGGGCTGTTTGGAAGCGGTCATGCTCAACAAAGAAGGCTATGTGGCCGAGTGCACGGGAGATAACATATTTGTCGTTAAAGAGGGCAGGCTTTATACACCCACTGTGTATCAGGGCGCGCTTGACGGTATTACACGCGCCACGGTACTGGAATTGGCTCAAAAATTGAATATTCCGTGTGAGGCGCGGGCTTTAAGCTGCTATGATCTGTATAATGCGGATGAGTGCTTTCTTACCGGCTCGGGCGCCGAGGTCATGCCGGTTACGGCAATCGACGGCCGCAGAATCGGAGACGGTAAGCCCGGAGTAATCACGCACAGGCTGCTTAAAGCTTTCAGGGAGTTTATTGCAGCAGGTTGAGCTATTATAAAATATTCCAGCGGAGAGTGATGTAATACTTTTTCTAAATGGTATATAGTAAATGCAGGATAGAGTGCTATGCAAAAAGTCGCTGTTGAATCCTGTACAGATTATGATATAGACACAGTAAAGGCTGCCGTGAACAGGCTTTTCACTGAGCTGGATACGAATATCAAACGCGATTCAACCGTGCTCATCAAACCCAACATCATGGCTCAGAACAAACCGACTCAACATACGGTAACGCATTACACTGTTATTGATGCTATATGCGCTTATTTGGCAGATAAAAGCTGCAGGATCCAGATAGGGGACTCGATTGCCTTTTTTCAGAAAGGACTTACCCGCAAGGCGTTTACAACTACGAAACTTTCTGATGTGGCGAAAAAGTATAATGCGCGCCTTGTGGCCTTTGACGAAGAGCCTTTAACGAAAATTACTGCACAGCTTACGGTCTTCAAACAGCTGTATATTCCCAGAATACTTCTTGAAGCGGATGTGATAATAAATGCCTGTAAATTAAAAACCCACGGCGGGGGGTTGCGCTTTTCGGGCGCGGTCAAGAATGTGTTCGGCTGCCTACCCGGCGGGTATAAACAAAAAGCCCATATATGGGTGAAAAGTGATTTTGAGCTTTCCGATCTGTTTATTGATATTATGCAGACCATTAAACCTGCCCTTCATATTATGGACGCCATTGTGGGGCTTGACGGCGGGCCCAGCGCACTGGGCAAACCCACACCGGTGGGCGCCCTGCTTGCCTCAAGAAATCCCGCAGCATTGGACGCGGTGGCCTGCAGAATGATCGGATATAAGCCTGAGCAGATTGCCATCCTGGTCAGGGCAAAAGAGCGCGGATTAATCACGGATTTTGCTACAATCAAAATATTAGGCACGGTGCCGCGCGTACAGTTCAGGAAATTGATAAAAACACCTCTGCCCGCTCATAAAACCAAGGACAGCATGTTCGTAACAGATACCTTTGTATATCCGGTAGTTAAAAAGTCAAAATGCAGCGGCTGCAGGGACTGCCTTGATTTTTGTCCTACGGGCGCAATTCAATTGGACGCCGGAGGCAAGGCGTCAGTCAACTATGAAAAGTGTGTTTTCTGCTATTATTGCCTTGCTGCTTGTAAAGAACGGGCGATTTCTTTTAAGTCGAGCCTTGGCAATAAATTAATCCGCTTGATGAGATGGATGCTGGGATTTTGATAAAAATATCATATGGTTGAATCCTCTAGATTTACTTCAAGACCCTTGCTTTTTAGATATTCCTTCACTTGTTTGATACTTAGAATACGAAAGTGGAATACCGAAGCCGCCAGAACGATGTCCGCGCCGCCTTTTACAACCGCTTCATAAAAATGTTCAAGCGTGCCGGCTCCTCCTGAAGCGATAACGGGCAGTTCAACCGCATCGGAGATCGCGCGTGTAAATTCCAGATCATACCCGGCCTGTGTGCCGTCTCCGTCCATGCTTGTCGGTAAGATCACCCCGGCACCCAATTCCTGGCATTCTTCGGCCCAGGCAACGGCATCTTTCCCAACCGGTTTTGTACCTCCCGACACAACCAGCTCAAATCCCGAAGGCATGGTTTTATTTCTTCTGGCATCGATGGCGATGGTAATTTTCCCGGACCCGTATTCCGCCACCGCACGTTTTATCAGATCCGGATCCTTTACCGCGGCTGAGTTCATGGATATTTTATCGGCTCCGGCCTTTAAGACCAGATCGATATCTTCAAGGTTGGCGATTCCGCCGCCCACAGTTAAGGGGATATCTATTACCATAGAAACATTTCTGACCCATTCCAGTCTGGTTTTACGGTTTTCCAGCGTCGCCGCTATATCCAGCATGGCCAGTTCGTCGGCGCCTTCAGCTTGATAAAAGGCCGCGTTTTTAACCGGATCTCCTGCATCCTGTAAGTCCACAAAATGCACTCCTTTTACCACACGTCCGTCCTTCATATCCAGGCAGGGCATTATTTTTATTGCACTCATAGTCACTCCTTTATATCCAGTGTTTTGAATTCTTTTTGATAAAATCAATCAGTTCATCAACATAGGTAAAAGCCAGGCCAAGCACGGTATCGGCCGCCCCGTAATAGATTGCGATCCGTCCGCTTGCCGCGTCCTGCAAAGACGCGCAGGGAAAGACAACATTGGGCACATCTCCGACACATTCGTATAAGGTTTGAGGGGAAAGCAAATAGGGAACGGTTCGGTATCTCACCTTCCACGGCTCGTCCAGATCAAGCAGGGCGGCGCCCATGCTGTAGACAAAACCATTGCAAGAGGTAAGCACACCGTGATAAAAAAGCAGCCAGCCTTCTTTTGTTTCTATGGGTACGGGCCCTGGGCCGATCTTGGTGGACTGCCAGCCCGGGCCAGGGGACATGACATGGCGGTGGCACCCCCAATGGATAAGGTCGGGGCTTTGACTGTAAAATATATCACCAAAGGGAGTATGACCTGTGTCACTCGGCCTGTTCAGCATGACATACTTGTCTTTTATCTTTCTGGGGAAGAGAACACCATTTCTGTTGTAGGGAACAAAAGCGTTTTCCATTTGATGGTATGTTTTAAAATCATAGGTATAAGCTATACCAATGGTGTATCCATGATATACATTGCACCAGGTTATGTAAAAACGGTCGTCAAGCCATACTGCCCGCGGATCATAACCCTGATCAAATACGCCGATTTCCGGGTCTTTACATTGAAAAGTTACGGGATCGTGTTCAAGTTTCCAATGGATCCCGTCCGGGCTGAAGCCGGTGTGGAGCTGCATGCGGCGGGATTTGCTGTCGCAGCGGAATACACCGGCAAAACCGTCTTTGAAGGGAACCACGGCGCTGTTGAAAATACTGTTGGAGCACGGGATAGCATCTCTCCCCACAATCGGATTTTTGGAATACCTCCAGACTATGTCGTGAGTCCCTTTGGGTTTCTGCTCCCAGGGAACATTTTTACATGTCGGACCGATAATTGTCATATTTTTCAATTTTCCCCCCATATAGTTTTCTTGTGGTTGGCGCTAAAAAAAAGTAGCACTGATTAAAAAACTTGTCAAGAAATCCGTACTACAGCTTCACAAGCAGCAGGCAGAGTGATATACTCGCGCCTTAATGAAAAAAATATTTTGGTTATTGTTATTAATTCTTTCAACAGTATGTTTATATCCACAGGAATATAACTTTGGTTTTTTTGCGGATTTATCAGCAATGATATATCTCGATGAAGCAGGGAATCATGCCGTCACACCGATCGGATTTTCCAGGGACGGAAAGTTTGCCTATATAGAGTGGCGGTTTTATAATGAGTTGTACTATTCAGACATGAGTGAGTATCAGATTGATGTGCATCTGGTTATTATTGACCTCGTAACCGACAAGGAATTGATCCGTCGTTATCTGGACGGCAGCGGTCGGGATGAAAATACCATGACCGATTTACTAAATGAGAGTACTGCCGAGTTCCAACAGGAGCTATCCGCACACAATATTATTGCGGAGTATCCGAATGAATACTATCACAGATTTCCTTACAAAGGGCATTCCCTGAACCATATGGCTGATGACGGTTACATCGATGGAACCTGTATCGAAGTACAATCGAGTACAGGGAAAAAGGTAGTAGCCGACTTCAGTGCAGACGACTACAGTTTTATCCAATGCAAGGGCCTGTTAAAAAGTCCTTTTGAAGAGCGCGTTGTCATTTTGTTAATTGTTACCTGTAATGGCTATGAAACCGGGTTAACGACCTTTATAAAAATAGTGGGCTGTAATTTAAAAGCGGGATTCAAATAACCTCTATGTTCCTTCAAAATCAAGTAATCCGATTTCCGGTACTCCGGAACCGGCGATGCCTTTGATCGAGCCGTAGAACTGTGTCGTACTGAGCAGCACTTTCTCAAGCTGCTTTTCCCGCTCTTTCCATAGCTTTTCCATGGCCAGCTTTTCTTTGTCGATCGACTGTTTCAGATTAAGGAAGCCTTCCAGGATGGCCTCGATCTGCATTTTAAACTCGTTTCCCGTTAAATAATCATACAGCAGACTCATCTTATCACTGGCGTTTTTTTTCATGGTACGCGCGCTGTGCACTTTGAGAATACTGTCGCGCAAGAGAACGGACAGCGGTTTTAAAAAGGTAAAGGAACAAACCCAGACACCGTCCAGGTTGCCGATGTGTTCTATTTCAGGCGGCATGGCTTCCGTTACCAGTATGGCGATATCCGCGTTTTCTTTGCGCTGATCCGCCTTTAATTTTTCTATCCAAGCGGAGCTGAAGCTTTTTGTGCGTTTGCTCTCATAAAGCATTTTCCCGCATACATGTTCCTGATCCGCATGTACCAGCAGAATTGTGTCCGCGCCGGATTTGCCTTTGGGAACAGGTTTTACTTCATCCTCCGGAAATAATCCGCGTAAAATATCTTCGATCGCCAGTTCCTGAACTTCGCCTTGAAGCTGGACCGAACCCTGTTCGGATTTTCGTTTTAATTCGGCAATCTGCTTTTCCAGATCGGTAAGTTTTTTATCTTTTTCCCTGATTCTCATCTCATATTTTTCAGACTCTCTATTCATAATCTCTTGTTCCACAGCCGCCTGAGTTTTAATTCTTTCTTTTTCAAGATTGAGCTCATGCTCTCTGTCTTTGGCTGCCATCTGCAGTTTGAGTTTTTCCAGTTCCAGTTCTTTAGTCTCCAATTCGTGCAGTTTGCTGTCTCTTTTCTCGATTTCGGATGTCAGGGCTGATAATTTATTTTCGTATTCACTCTTAACCTCCTGCGCAAGTTCGAGTTTAAATAACTGTTCTCGTTTTTTGAGTTCTTCCTGAAGATTTTTTTCTTGATCTTTTTCGCGTTCTTTTAACTCGTTCTCTTTTTTTGTGAGTGCTTCCTGTTTTTCTTTGTATTCCGCAGCAATTTTAAGACGCACATTTTCTTCTGTTTTGCGGAAAAGTTCATCCTCAACATTTATTGTTTTACCGCAATGCGGGCATTCGATTTTGTTAACATATTCGGCCATATACTATCCTTACCCTTATTTCATTAGATCTGATTGTACCCTAAATAGAGAATTATTCAAGAGAGCGCATTGCCTCATTAAAAATCTAACCGAAAAAAAGTAATGCCTCACATAAAAATCTAACCATAATGATTATACAATTTTATATT
>JAFGGG010000024.1 GCA_016930675.1 Spirochaetales bacterium | reverse complement strand
TATTTCCGGAATGGGTGGCAGGTTTCACCCGGAATGGTGGCAACTTATTTCCGGAATGGGTGGCAGTTTTGTAGCGGATTTTGCACTATATTCATTATTCATTAAAAAAGACAAAAAACCTAATTATTAATTATTCACTATTTATTTACAGATCAATATAAAATCTATCTATTATCTCATCTGTATCTTTAGCATTATATGTAATATTTATTCAAAATAACGTGGGACTATTTTTTCAAGTAATTAGCATTATAATATCTCTTCAACAGTAACCTCCACCCTCCCATAAAACACATGCACCGAGCCATCCAGCCATTCTTTTACCGTTACTTCAGCGTGCGGGGGCGGAAGCACACTATTATCATTATAAATACGAAACTGCCTGTTCTTGTAGGTAAATGTTCTCTGCCCGGATATTCTTTTTTTAGTATGAAAGCATATTATATTATGCAGATTATCATTCTCACTCAACTGCACATGAAAATCATCCGAATCAGAATGTTTATAAGCAAATAGCCGATTAAACTGCTTTAGAAATCCATTATTCATAAATCTATTGGCTTTGGATATCGTATGAATACTTTTGGTCTGCAACTGCGGCAACAATTTGTTTATATATAGTAAAAAATTATGTTTAAGACTCCGCGGGGCCTGAGATAAGGATGCAATTATGGTTTCAATACCCAGGATTTCACATACATCATAAAAGCCCGTCTTTGGTTTAATCCCGTTTTCATCCTGCGAAGCTTTATTCTCCCTGTCCTTTGTATACACATACTTGCTTTCACAACAGAGACTCATGAGTATGCCGTACTTCTCCACCCACATCCACAGTATTTTCATGGCCGCTCTTGTTGTGTTTTTTTCGCTTATGAGGCTGAGTGTGACACCGGTCGCTTCATCCATCAGACAAAACAGATATAAATTATTATATGTCTTGCCAAGCCATGTATGTTCATGCACAAAAAGCCAGATTCGCTCGCCGAAGTTTTTTTGCACTTTTTTATTACAACGTTGATATATATGTTTTTCATTTTGACGCCACAGCCCTTCATCTATCAGCCAGCGGCGCAGTGTCTCACGGCTTATCGCATACCCTAAGTGTGACAGCTTTTGCGCCGTGAATGTGGGTCCGTGATGTTGGTAATCCTTTTTATAGCGCGACA
Organism: Spirochaetales bacterium; assembly: GCA_016930675.1. Taxonomy (GTDB): domain Bacteria; phylum Spirochaetota; class Spirochaetia; order SZUA-6; family RPPD01; genus JAFGGG01. The sequence goes on along the minus strand of JAFGGG010000024.1, from coordinate 26,998 downwards.
AAATCTTTTTACGCAAATTTTTTTTAATTTTTCTGTTTGATTTTTTTCCCTGCAGGCCGTGAACCAAACCGCTTTCTCCATTGTCTTTATAACGTTTATAAAGTCTTCTTAGATGACGATAGCTCAAACTCACAAGCGAGGCTGCCTCTTTGAGCGTAATATGGTTTCTGTCGACCATTTCCAATATTCTGCATCTGTGTTCAACTTTGTTTTTCATATTAAAGCTCCTCATTCCCGTCCCGGCAGAAGGCTTTATCAGGTCGATTTTGCAATTGTTAAATTATATTTAATTATTAACCATATTAGTTAAATATTATTATGTTTTATAATAATTGTCAACGATTAATTTAAAATAATTGTTAATATATTGACAAAAGTTCAATAATATTTTACATTTTCACCACATGCAGCAGTTGACTATAAATAAAATAAACTTACGTTTGAAGATTTTCAGGAAAAAGTTCGCTTTAAAGCAGACAGATGTGGCGGATGTATTGGGATTGAACAAGCAGATGGTCTGCTACTGGGAAAAAGGAACCCATACACCTTTATTAACGCATTTGCTCACCTTGTCGGAAAGATATAATATTTGCTTTGATTATTGGATCATGGAGGATGATGACAAGGCTCTTACTCTCTTGAACGGTACCATGAAGGGAACACCGGCTTCCGCATTATTGAAAGGCAATGAGTTTACCATCTTGGAACAGAAACACATCTCCATTCCCTATATGGAAACCCAGGTGATTAAAACCGTGTACAGCACACTTACCGCCTGCAAACAAAATGCCCTGATCTATTTTCTTACCGGGAACGCAGGTATTGGCAAATCGGTCGCGCTTAAGCGCTGTGTCCAGCATGACAATGAGGCGCTGCATATCTCCATTCCCTATGCCGGGGCGGATATTGCACATGTGCAGGATCTCATCCTCCGGCAGATGCACAAGAGCCCAGCTTCGCCGCAAGCAATACTTTCCGAGTTATTAAGAAACAAAAAACTACTGCTCATTGACAACGCCCACTGGATAAGGGAGGACGCCTTTAATATACTCATCGGCAAGCTATACCCGCACATCGGGCTTGCTCTGTGCGGCGAGAACAGTATCGCCAAAAAGTTCACCGCGGACAGCATAAACATTCCCTTTGACTTTGAGATCGAACGCCTGTCCTTGACCGAGGAGGACATTAGAAAGATTGCTTTTTATGTTTTTCAGGATTTATCGGAGGACGTATACGCGGCCATGAACATGCGCGGTTACGACTCCTACTTCAAGCTGGCCCATCTGAAAAATACCTGTGACATTATAATGGAAAAAATGCATACCGATGAACTTACCGGCAATGTTTTTTACCTGGCGGATTTTTATTTGATGAGGAGGCTGCGCTTATGAATACCAAACGCGTGCTTGTGGTCGACAACGAAAAAAACGTACTCGATACGTTTCGGCTGCTGCTGGAAGATCTGGGTTTTGAACCGGTTTTGATTGATAATTATGAGGATGCTGTTCTGGCGCTGGAAAAATCTCAGGAAAACAGGAATACTTTTCGCGCCGCGATTATCGATTACCAGTTAAACAACGGCCATACCGGCCTGGAAATTTTTGAAAGGATTATGGAAACCGATAAAAACCTGGCCCGCCGCTGTATCATCGTAACGGCAAGGCACCACACCGACGCGCTGGCTCTTTTTTCTCACACAAAAATCAAGCCCGGTCTTTTTCTCTATAAGGATTACGACGACAACAAAAAGATCGAGGACTTTCTATGCAGACCCTGAACTTCTGGGCATTTTTTTCGCTGGCTGAGGCTTTTTTTATTGCATGCCTTGGGAGTTTTATATTATCAAGAGGGACAAGGGATAAGAATCACATCTTATTATTTCTCTTATGTATTTCTATAAGCGTACGATGTATTGCTGAATTTGGATTCAAATATACCAATGAAAATTATTTATGGATTTGGCAAAAAATAGATGCTTTCTGGGCATTAACTCCTACTATTCTTCTTCACTTTAGCTTAATCTATACAAACAGCAAGTTAAATATTAGAAAACTTATATTAATTATTATTTATATTCCTGCTCTATTCTTTGCATTTACTGAATTCTTTGGTTTCATTGAAGTAGTTTTGATAAAAACATATTTTGGATATGAAATAGCATATTCTAATATGTCAATATATACAATTATTACTCTTACATGGGGTTATTCATATTTTATAATGTCATTATTTCTTTTATTTAATCATTGGAAAGAAATAAATAATTCTGTATTAAAAAAAAGATTACTACTATTATTTTGGATGATTATTTCTGTTTGTATAACAGCAATAATTTTAGATCATATACTCAAAATAATTAAAATATATCTTCCAATTACATCCGATACTTTTTTTATAATCGGCGCGGTATTCATCTCCTACGGCATCATCAAATACGACCTGTTTTCCCCCGACAAAGAGATCACAAAAAAAATCAAGGATCTTCAAGCTATCTATTTCCTGAAAAACACATCGGTGGGAATCATCCACGAGATGAAGAACAAGTTCTTCGCGCTGGTGTCAAAGGTGGATCTGCTGCAAAGGCGCACCAGGCACTGCGACAGACCCGAATGCGTCGAGGTTGTCGACATGATGCAGGATAATGCCAGGGAAATCAATGCGTTTATCAACAAGATTCTCCTCTACGTAAAGCAAGAAGGGGAACCGCTGTACAGCTTCGATCTTTCCTCTATTATAAATGAGGCTGTTGACTCCATCGGTTCTCTCATCCCCGCGCAGGTTAATCTCAGCAAAAAGCTGTCACACACTTTATACATCCGCTGCAATGCTAATGACATCAAATCCGTGGTGGTAAACCTGCTGCTCAATGCGTTGGATGCAATAAAAGACGGCAAAGGAGAACTGCTTATTCATGCGGCTAAGGAGATAATCAAAGGTAAAGCTTATGCAAAACTCTCCATTAAAGACAACGGCGCGGGCATACCGCAGCAAGACCTGGATTACATCTTCGACCTGATGTACACCACCAAAGACGAGGGCTCGGGCTTCGGATTGTTTTTCGTCAAGAAGGTGGTGGAAAAATACCAGGGGAAAATCGAGGTGCAAAGCGAACCGGGCAAAGGCACCACGTTCAATATATATCTACCGCTGGAAAAAGAAGGTCATTAAAGAAGAAATAAGACTATGGATTTAGGTACAGAGTTTTCACTTGCAGCTACTTATTTTTAATTAAACTATTCTCTTTTCCCTCAAAAATATCCTGAGCCATCATATTCAAATCCAACGTAAACTGTTGTTTATCAATTTCATGATCTGTTTTGATTGCATCCAGTGCAGCTAACGGAAATGATTTAAGAATGTCGTATATAGTAACAGGATCCACACCTGCTTCCTTTGTTTTTGATTTTTCTATAATATCCTTCCAGTCAAACCGCATATTTCGAGCAATAATCAATAGATCATAAAAATCTTTCGGTTCATAGCGGAAGACTGCGGACACCTTATTCGTTAAAATATTTTCCAGACTGTCGACCGCTCCCAATAGTGAATCAAAAATAAGATCACCGTGATGAACAGCAAGATCATTGACGAGATCGACCTTTAAATCAATCTCCTCCCCCCCTCCGCTCTTATATAAAAAAAATTGCGAATGATACTCCCCCCGCCGCAATTTTTTATAATCAATGGTAAATTTATTTGTTTTTTCAACTTCTACTAATTCATTATAAAATAGGGCTATATAATCGCCATAAGCTGCATCATCATTTACAAACAGATCAATATCATCCGAATAACGGTGCTGAAAATAATGTCTACTTAAGGCTGTACCACCTGTGAGATAAAAGGGTATGTTTAACTCTTTCACGAGACTTAAGACTCCATCCTGTAAAGGATACAGTTTCTCCTCGTAAAACTTTGCCAATGAACTCATAACGCTTTCGCAACTCCTTGTCACGGATCATGTTAATAATTTCAGGAACCAATAGTAATTTAATATTATGCATCCCGAATATGCTTACCAAATCATACCACGGTAATCTTTCGAGCAGACGAATAAAGAGATGATTGAAAGTAAACGGTCCGGCATTTACTTTTTCACCTGTTAACAGTGCATAGACCTCATCCGTACTTATTTTATAGTCCCACAGCAGGGGTTTTATCAAAGAAAATACTTGTTCTTTGTTTAACATCAGATTTATTCTCATATCGTTATTGATTTTAATTACCTATTATTTCATTCAGGCCTTCTATTACTTGATCAATAATGCGTTCATCAATCAATGTAATTTTCTCCATTATTCTTTCAACTGCTAATGTTCTGATTTGACTTATTTTTATCCAAGATTTTTTAGACAGATCATTTTTTTCCAATTGTAGCGTTAAGGGAAAACCTGCTTTTTGAGGTTGGCTGGTAAGTGCAACCGCGATTACAGTACCTGACTTTCTATTGAATATTTCTTTACTCAATATCAATACCGGACGTATTCCTGACTGTTCTCGGCCTTTAGTCGGATTTAGATTTGCCCATCTGATTTCTCCTCTTAATATTCCGGCCGTGTTTCATTCTCCATTGAAAAACCTTCTTCAGCTAATATCTTTTCTTCCATAGAATCAAGCTTATCACATTCAATCGCTAATCTATTTGTCTCAAGCCTTATGAGTTTTTCATGCAAAGCCGCCTGTATAGCTTTACTTCGATTTGGATATACGTGTTCTTTCACCAACCTGTCCAAACGAGTAAGAGTTTTTTGATCAATGGTAATTGCTATTTTCGATGCTGCCATTATAATCCCTCTAAGTATGATAATATATCATACCACATTAATTGTCAAATTGATTCTATAGTTATTTACTTGATTCCCGTCATTTTTTATAGCACAATGACGACAGTGATGGTAAAATTTATAAAATCGAATATTCTTCTCTTCCTTATTGCACTTTGCCTGTATCTTTCCGGCTGCTTTCAGACGGACGGTTCAGCCGGCCGTCTGACAATCCCCAAGCAACTAAAGGGTTCTGAAATAGTACTCTACGCCAAAGTGAAGAACCTCATTTACTTCGGTCTCATGGGCAGCGGCGGAGTGGTTTTCTCTTTATACAAAACAGTGCAGGGCTCGTTTGAACAGGCCGAGTTCGGCATTAAATTTCAGTATCTTGCCGGCAACAAATGTACCGAGCTGGAAAAAGGCGACATAAGCCAAAAAATAGAGAGGATGTACACCTTTAAGATAGGTGAAATGTACATATTGGGCTTGAGCGAGAACCACGGCTGCTGCAGGTTGGCCTATATTCCCGACACCAAATGGGAACTGGACGACTTTACAGAATACTCTCCCTGATCCGTAAAAACTCTTGACAGCGCGTTATGATCATATATAATTTACATACCACCACTTTAAACGGCGGCTTTTTCTGGAGTTCATAGTGCCAAAATAAAAAGGAAAAAGTATGTTCATAACCTGGATTGCCAAAATCGTGGCCGCGCTTAACTCCAACATCAGACCGCGTCAGATCGCGGCCGCCGTAGCCCTGGCCCTGCTCCTGGCGCTTATTCCCAAGGCCAACCTGTTGTGGGTCACCCTTTTTGTGATCACCTTTTTTTTAAAAATCAACCAGGCCGTGGAACTCACGTTTTTGGCGCTCTTTGACCTGATCGCTTTGTTTCTTGATCCGCTTCTGCATTTATTGGGATACGCTGTTCTTACATTGCCCCTGCTGCATGATCTGTTTACCGCGCTCTATAATGTTCCCATACTGTATTTCTTTAAATTCTATAACACGGTGGTGATGGGCGGCCTGATCGCGGGAATTGTCCTGTTCGTGCCCGTGTACCTTTTGGCACGCCGGGGTATCAACATCTACCGGGACAAGATCAGGGAAAAAATAGCGCACAGCAAACTGGTAAAAGGCTTTCTTAAAAATCCGTTGGTCATGGCCATAAAAAATACCTTCGGCAAGGCCTATAATTTTTACGCGAATTTAAGGTAGGTAAAACCGTACATGGCAAAAAAACTGCCTAAAATATTCAGAAAAGAATACACAGAAGAAAAATTCAACAAGAAGATAGTCAAAAGAATCTATTTAAAAGAATATAAAGAGGCTTTGCAAAAAGCGGCCCGCAAAACCACGACCGGCACCATAATCATAAATCCCGATCTGGATAAAAAAGAAAAAAAGCAAATTAAAAAAATAGCCAAAAGCGTAAAAAAGAACACCGGCTTTGTGCTCAAAGGCAGACTGATTCTGCTCGCGCTCGCGGCGGGCGCCATTATCCTTTTCAGCGCGCTGTTTAAAGACATGCTCATCGAGCAGGCCGCGGAAGCCGGCTTGCAGGCCGTGTTCAATGCCAAAGTGGACATTCAGGGCTTGAGTTTTCAGATTTTTGCCGGCAGGCTTTCCTTTAACCACTTGGAAGTGGCCAACAGTGACAAACCCATGCGCAACCTGTTCGAGCTGGGGGAGACGGCTTTTGATATCGATCTTTTCGAGCTTTTAAAAGGCAAGGTCATTTTAGACAATATCATGTGCCATAATATAAAGTGGGACACTCCGAGACAGACATCGGGCGCCCTATCCGGGGCCCCGCAGACCGCAGCAGCAGAACAGGAGGCTGCCGGAGAAGAAAAGCGGGAACAGGGACTGTTTGATTTCGATATCACGGAACAGGATATAACAAACCTGCTGGAAGAACAGAAGCAAAACCTGGCAAGTTTCAAACTGCTTGCTGATTTTACAGGCAGGTATCCGGAGTTAAGCGAGAAGTGGCAGGACTCGATCCAAAAGAGTTCAAAAAAGATCGATGAGCTGTCCGCTTCCATAGATAAAATATCCGCCATCGACATAAACAAGATTAAAACACCGGCCCAGGCGCAGAGTGCTTACAACACGATAAAGCCCGTACTCTCCGACGTGGAAAAGTTGAAAAAGGATATTGAGAAGTCCTCAAAAGATTTTCAGCAGGACTTTGACACCATAACCAAAGACAGGGACAGGTTGTTCAAGGCCATTGACGCGGACTATGAAAACCTGACTGGCATGCTGAATATCCCCCAAGGAGAAAAGGGAGGTATAGTCTCGGTTATAGCGCAGGGCATCCTGGAGCAGTATGTAGGCGAACTCTACGCTTACCTTTATCAGGCGCGCTCGTACATGGACATGCTGCGTCCTACTTCGGAACAGCAGGTCAAAGAGAACAAACCTGCGCGTTTCAGGGGACAGGACATTCAGTATCCCAGCTTTGTAAAACCCAAATTCTGGCTGAAAACCATGAGTTTCTCCGTAGTGGATGACGAAAGCTTCGGCACCATCAGCGGTGAGCTGCAGCATGCCGCCAGCCAGCCCGACCTGATAAACAAACCCATGACATTCGAGCTGAAGCAGGCGCTAAAAGAGGAAAGCGTGGCGCTTAACGGCAAGCTTGACTTACGAACAAACCGCTCTGAAGTTTTGGCGCTCAACCTGATGCTAAAGGGCTTTCCCTTCAAACTTGAGCAAGGCCTGGAGTTCCTCGCCATCTCCGACATGGACTGTACGTATCGGCTTGATATCGCTTTTTCACTGGACAGCCGCAATTACAGTTCCGGATCGCTGCAGCTCACCCTGACAGAGCTTGCGATCAACTACACTGAAGACAGCCTGATCACCAGAGGACTGAAAAATGCCATCGACGGTCTGGATTTTATCACCATCGGAGCGCGCTACAGTATCGACGCGCAGGGTGCGCTTACTCTGGAGATTACGGACAATAATCTGGACAAGCTTATCCAGTCCGTTATAAGCTCGATAATCGCAGAACTGACCGGTAACGCCATGCAGCTCCTGGAGCAGGAGCTGGACAAGCTGCTTGAGTCCGATCTAAAACAGTATGAAGAGTATTATCAGGATTTCATCGATGCGGACAAGGACTCTGCTAAAAACCTGCTTGAGATAAAGAACTACGAAAAAACAGTTAACGCCAAAATGAAGGAAGTGGAAAAAAAGATCAAAAAGTATGAAGAAGGGATCACGGATACCATCGAAGATAAACTCGATGATATCAAGGATATATTTTAAAAACAGGTATTCGCATTTTAATGTAAGCACGCAAAATCCGACTTAACTTCACAAAAAAGTAGTGCTTTTCTTTCATATTTCCAAGATTAATAAAAAATGTGCTTGCAATGCGGGACGTTTCGTCCTATATAATAAACAATAGAGTGTGTATATACTCTATAGATAATAATTAAGGAGGATAGGATATATGAAGTTAACTATTACCAGGCAAGATTCCTATTCCAGAGGCGAACTGTTGCTTAGAACATTATTCGGCTGGCTTTATATCATGATTCCCCATGGTGTGGTCATGATGTTTGTCGGAATATGGGCAGGTATTTTGGGATTTCTTGCCTTCTGGGTAGTACTGTTTACAGGTAAATACCCACAAAGCTGGTTTGAATTCCAGGTGAAAGTCATGAACTGGTCATGCCGCCTGTATGCAACTATGTACAACCTTGTTGACGGCTATCCGGCAATCGGACCTGGCGGAACAAGCGATAAAGTAAATCTTGAAGTTGAATATCCCGCAAGCCTGAGCAGAGGATTGGTATTGGCGCGTCTGTTTTTCGGATTCTTTTATGTATTAATTCCTCATGGCTTCTGTCTATATTTCAGATTGATTGCCCATGGATTCGTAGGTCTTGTTGCATGGTTCATCGTGCTCTTCACGGGAGAGTTCCCCGAGAATATGCACTCCTTCTTAGCAGGTACAATAAGATGGATGACAAGATTAAACCTTTACATGGGTCTCATGACAGATGAGTATCCGCCCTTTTCCGGAAAAGAAGAGGCTTAAGTACATTAATCAGTACGTATAATCCCCTTTCATGTATGATAAATCTCATCAAGAAAGGGGATTTTTTTAAAGCGAATCTCATTTTGTACAATACCGGTTTAATGAAGCTTTAAATATCATGATAAACTGTCAATATAATCGAACAAAATGAGATTCGCCAGCGACAATAACCTAAAAAGTCAATTCTCATTTGTTAAAATGAGAATTGCTGTTTTTTACGCTTTTTCTTTTGAACTTTTTAAACCAAAACTATATATTTAACGTAATACGTTCTTACTATAAGGAGAATATTTTATGGAAGATATTAAACTATCGGCGGACGGACGTGTCATTCTTCCCCAGCCGGATGAATTATCCAAAAGAGAAAAAGAGGATGCCATGGGCGCCTACCTCATGATGTTTGCCGCTTGGGGCATAGGACTGCCATTCCCTTTTTTAAGTCTGATCGCGGCGTTTATTTACCATATGATCAACAGAAAGAAGTCGCGCTTTGTGGCGTTCCACTCTTATCAGTCTCTGCTCACGGAAACCCTCATCTCGATTTTAAACGCGGTTCTGATCATCTGGTTTTTGGTTATTCTGGTTTCAAGTAATATTTTTAAGCAAGGAACCTCTTTTCATTTGAATATAGACGCGAATTTTTACATCTATCTTATTTTCGTGATTTTCTGGAATATTGTATACACGGTGGTTTCGCTTATCGGATGTTTTAAAGCTAAGAACGGAAAATTCTACTACTTTTTGGTGTTCGGCCGCATTGCTTTTAACGCCTACTACGGAAAAAGAGCGCAGCTTAAAATGCAAAGGCAAAAAAATATCAAAGCGGAGAACAAACCGCCCGACGGATTTTAAAAATCTGAAATACAATATAAGGATTTATTTCAAACCAGAGGTTAAAGTGAGAAACAATGCAGCGCACACCGCTTAAAGAATTAACTGTTTTTGCGATTATTGTCGCGACAAGTATTTTGATCGCATTGGGAGTTGTCTACCTTTTACCGGGAGGAAATTCCGACAGCGGTCAGGATGCTGACGGTTCCGGGCTTGATTCAATTTCAATCTCATTAGAAAACAACCTCAAAGAGCTGATAAAGGCTCAGATAGACGCGGAAAACCGCTACCTTACCCATCCCCGTGTTATCGGCGCGATTACGGAAATAAAGGATCGCTTTTTGCCGCTTATCGAGAACAATCCCTTTGAAGTGGATATTCTGGTTATAGAATCGCCGACGGTAAACGCCATGGCTTTTCCCGGCGGGCTCGTCATTATTTACTCCGGACTTATAAAATACACGGACAGCGCGGAGGAGTTGGCCGGTATCATTGCCCATGAGCTGGGTCATGTGGTACACCGCGACTCCATGAATCTGCTGGTGAGAAGTTTTACCGTATCTTTTCTCATTAATGTGGTAAGCGGCGGCAGATCGCCCGAACTGGCCAATGAAATTATCCGCGATCTTATTAATTCCAGCTACTCACGGGAACAGGAACAGAGCGCGGACAGCTTTGCCTTTGAACTGCTCACAGACGCAGGTATAAATCCCCTGCATCTGGCGCACATGTTCGAAAAGTTCGAAAAAATAACAGGACCCGACCGGGGCCTTTTGAAATATATAAGCACTCACCCATCTCTGGACAGCCGCAGAAAAAAAGCGCTTGAAAGCGCGCTTGAGTTCTCAAACACTCACCCGGAAGAAAATAAGTTCAACAGTGACTGGAGCCAGGTAAAAAAAGCCCTGCCCTCGGTACTTGATCAATAAAGTAAAAGAAATAAAATTACTGTCTCTGTGTGCTCCGTGAGAGATATTTTATTTTATCCGTGACCCGTCTCTGCACTCCCGCTATTATCTTGTAAAGCACCGGTATTACGATCAGCGTAAGCAGAGTGGAAGTAAACAATCCTCCGATTATGGTCCAGCCCAGAGGGGCCCAGAGATTACCGCCCTGCAGCGTGAGGGGCAAAAGACCGCCGATGGTGGTGGCCGAGGTAAGCAGAATGGAAATAAATCGTGTCTGCCCCGCCTCTATCAGGGCGTCATTCAATTTTTTTCCCTGTTTTATAAGCTGATTGACAAAATCCACCAGGATTATGGCGTCATTTACCACAATCCCCACGAGGCTGGCCATTCCCACAAAAGCGGTAAAAGAAAAGGTATTTTGTGTTATAAAGAGCGCCACTATAGACCCGATAAAAGCAAAGGGAAGCGATGAAAAAATAATAAGCGGTTGAGTAAAGGATCGGAACTGCAATACAAGCACTCCGAACACGGCGATGATCGCGATAATCGTGGCCACCCCCATGCCGCCGAACGAACGCTCCCTGCTTTCAAGCTCGCCCGATACTATGTATCTGCTCCCCCCCGGCCACGAGTATTCGGCAAAATGTTCAAGGATTCCAGCGACTACCTCATCGACCGTATGACCGTCCAGCACGTCGGCGGTTATCTCCACGCTTCTCTCCAAATTATAATGCCTGATCTCGATCGGATCGGACTTCAATTCGAGCGCGGCAACCTGCATCAAAGGTATCTGTCTGCCGGCGAGAGAGGTGAGCTGCACTTTCTCCAGATCGCTGATGCGCGTGTGCCTGTCTTTGCTCATTCCGAGTTTAAGCAGGATATCATACTGACTCCCCTCCCGGTCACGGTATTCCGATATTTTAAGCCCCGACACACTGGCTCTGACCGCCCGGTCGATATCAATCAGCGGCAGGCCCAAAATACCGGCTTTTTCTCTATTAATCTGCACTTTTAAATCGGTTCTCGACGTAGACAAAGGATTGTTTACATTTATAATCCCCGCAGTCTGATTAAACATGTCTTCCACATCATTCGCCACAAGCTCCAGATCGGCGATACTCCTGGCAATAAGCACCATGGAAACCGCGGCAAAGATAGGCACTCCCTGCTGCAGTTCTTTAACGTCAATATGCGCTCCGCTGTAGCTTTTAACAAGCTCCCGCAGATCGGTAATCAGTTTCTGCTGTTTTTTAAAGTCCCTGTGTTTAAGCTCGATATAAATTTGAGCCACATTACTTCTCTCCCTTTCGGAAAACACATTATAATAGATCCGCGGATTTCCCCCGCCGATATTGGAAGCGTAATGTAGAATTTCCTCCCGCCGAGACAGAATCTCTTCGACAAACCTTACGGCGCGTTCGGTTTCGCTGATGCTTGATCCGGTCGGAGTATTGATATTAATTAAAAACTGAGGTTTTTCAGCTTTGGGGAAAAAACTCACCCCGAGGAACGTGAACAATCCGATACTGAGGGCGAAAACAACCACGGCGGCCCCGATTACGTAAAGCGGTTTTTTTAAGCAGTAGCTTAAGAACTGTTTGTAGTGGGTGCCGATAAAAGTCTTGAGACGGCGCTGGATAAAATTGAGTTTCTCGATATCCACCCGCTTTAGCAGTTTACTGCTTATATAAGGGGTAAAGGTAAGAGCGATTAAAAGTGAGGCGGAAAGCGTGTAGATAACGGTCAGCGGTAAGGTGCGGATAAACTCGCCGCTGGCGTCGCGCAGCATCAAAAGCGGAATAAAGGCGCATAATGTGGTAACCGTGGCGCTTACTATGGGCCAGCCCACCTGAGCGGTCCCCTTTATGGCCGCCTCTTCGGAGGGGTGCCCCAGCTCCAGATGCCGGGATACGTTTTCCGTTACCACTATGGCATTATCCACCAGTATTCCCAACACAAGCACCAGCCCTGCAATCGAAATCTGTTCCAGATAATAACCGCTTACGTCCAGCAGTCCGATTCCGATAAACACCGATAGCGGTACCGCGCTCATAACAATAAACGCAGCGCGCAGTCCCACCCCCAATAAAACAACCACACCGACAATGATCATTCCCTGTAAAAGATTAAAGAAGAAGGTATCAAACCTGTGAATCACACTTTTCGACTGATCAAACACATAGTGCAGACTTAGCGAGGCAGGCAGGGTTTGATTAAAATCGGCCGCCTGCTTTTTAATCTCAGCCACCACATCCAGAATATTGGTATCTTTTTTTTGATTAAGGGCCAAAAAAACCGCTTTCTGTCCGTTAAAACGGGCGTGATAATCCTTGGCCTCATACCCGAAAAAAACGTGAGCCACGTCTTTTAGATAGACGAGTTTGCCGTCGTCCGAAGCGATTATGGTGTTCTCAATATCCTGTAGACTCTGATACGAGCCGCTGGTATGGATATTAAATTTTCTGGCTTTGGTATCAATTGTGCCGCCGGGTATGGTGACATTTGAAGCCTGTACCACATCGATAATCCGCTGCATGGAAACATTCATCTTTGACATACGATCCGTGTCCACCTGGATTTCCACTTCCTGCACCGGACAGGCATATAGTTTTACCTGACGCACTCCTTCCACTCTTTCCAAAATATCCTTAAGTTCATCCGCCTGGTTTTTTAAGGTTTTATAACTCGCCGAATCGGAAACCAGCGCCAGCTGCATTATGTTTACAGCCCCTACCTCATACTTCACAAACTCGATCGTGGTAATATCCTGCGGCAGGTCTTTACGGATACCGTTCACTTTTTCCATGATGTCACGGTACTTTTCATCCGTATCCACGCCGAAATAAAACTCAACCATCACATTACAGAAATCATTCGTGCTGTAGGACTCAATAGATTTCACATCTTCCAGGCTGTTGAGTTCGGTCTCAATGGGGTCCACGATAAGCTGCTCAATATCTTTGGCATTAGCCCCTGGATAGCGCACAATAACACTGGCTCCGGGGAAAACAACCTGCGGATCTTCCGTGCGGGGCATTGTTACAAAAGAGTTGATACCGAAGACAAACATAAGGAAAAGGATGATCAGAGTAAAATGATGATTTTGTACTGCGAATTTAGGTAACTGCACCTCAATCTTCCTCTAACACTGTTTATTCGCTATTTACAAAAGCGTAATCGATACTGTTTTCTTCCTCTTTTACCACGTTTATCGGGGAGTTGTGCTCAAGATAATATGCGCCTACGGTTACTATGTATTCAATTTTTTGTTCACCCAGCTGAACCGCCACATGTTCATCTAATATTTTGACTATTGTCACGGGAACCTTGCGCGCCCGCGCCCAGTCATCATCAACGGTAAAGACAAAGCTTTGTTTATCTCTCACTTCAACCACGGCATTGAGGGGAATAAAGGCCACTTCCTCTTTTTTCAGCGGAAACACTTCCACACTGCCGATAAACCCTGAAATCAGTTTTCGCTCGGCCTGATTCTGGATACTGAGTTCTACCTCAAATGTTCCCGTATAAGGATCGGCGGTCTGAGCGATTTCAGATACCCGGGCTTTAAATACCGTATCGGGATAAACATCAAATGTTATTTCAGCCGGATCACCGAGACTTATATCTACTATATCTTTATCCGTTACACCGAACCTTATAATCCAGTTTTTTTCAGTGGAAGCAAACACAAATACCGGAACAAAAGGAGCGATCAGCTCGCCCGCTTCCGCAAAGCGTTTGAGAATCCTGCCCCGCGCCGGCGCGTAAATCGCGGAATGCCGGCGGTTGAACTCGGCAATGTTCAAATCCGATCGGGCAATTTCCAAAGCCGTCTCCGCATCTTCAAGCTGCTGCAGGGGAGCTACGTCATCCTTATACAGTTTTCGCACCCGCTCCGCATCACGGACCGCCTTTTGAAAAGCGCTTTGCGCTTTATGTACCTGGGCATTAATCTCCGCCAGATTGAGTTTTGCCAAAAGCTGACCTGAAGCTACCGTGGCTCCTTCATCAACATAGATAGCATTGATTATACCCCCGGTTTTAAATGACAGTTTCGCGGTTTCTTTGAGGGCCAGCATACCGGCCGCGTGGATTGGAAAAGAAACCTCATGTGTTACTACAGGCATAACATGCACTGAAATTCTTTTTTGCTGTCCGTTATCGGCCTCAGGCTGCTTTGCCTGGCCGCAGCCTGGCAGCAGTCCGCACAGGCCCATTAAAACAATGAAGGATGTGATCTCTTTTATCATTTTAAAATTCCTTACTTCCAGTTATTCGTTAAACAGTACCTTATGCTTTTCATCGATATGCGTTACCGCTTCAAAGCGCGCATACTTTATGAGATAATCATATTCCGCTACCAATTTATTGATTTCCGCACGGGTAAGCCTGGACTGAGCGTCCATATACTCCATTTGAGTGACAATGCCCTCATTATACTTCCTGGTGATGATCTCAAAATATTTGGCCATGCTTTCCAGCTCCTGTCGTGAGGAGTAAATTGTCTGTTCCGCCACCATTACATCATTATAGGCCTGACGTACCTCCAATTTAATCTTCTCTCTGAGTTCGGCCAATTCTGTGCGGATGAGATTTTGCTGTTGAAGAGAGCGGTCGTTTTGGGAAAAGTTGCGTAAGCCGTCGAAAATCTCCCATTGAGCCACGATTGAGAAGGACCAAAAATTATTATCAAAATTGATATCAAACTGGTTGGCCAATAATCCGTATTCGAAAGCCGCAGTTACTTTGGGTATGTAATTACTGATTGCTACGGCCCCGATGTTTTCTTCCGTAATGATTCTCTTCTGCACGAGAATCATTTCCGCCCTCAGACTCAAGGCGCAGGCCTCGGCCTCCTGATAACTGACACTGGGTGCGGACTCGAATTCGGGAAATTCCAGCACCTCGATCGCGGTATCGTGCGGCCGGTTTAACAGAAAGTTAAAATAGGAAGCAGCCTGCTCCGTCTGTTTTTTGGCTTCCAGTTGCTGTTGTATAATACTGGCGATCTCGGCTTTGGCGCGGAATACCGCGTCCTGGGTAATCATGCCGGCCTGAAAGAGCTTCTCACTTACTCGCAGATTTTCATTGAGTACTTCATGCATTTTTTCAAACACAACCACCACTTTCATGGCTTTCAAATAATTAAAATACGCTCTTTTGATTTCGGTCTTCAGAAAGCGGGTGTAGATGTCCACTTCCAGCTCGCGCACTCCCGCGAGCTGTGATTGGATCTGCAGGTTAAAATAGATCGAAGGAATAAATATAGGCTGGACAACGCGTATTTTTATTTCCTGCTCGTCCTCAACATACAGGGGCATGGCGTACTCAACATCTGGCGGCTGGAGCGCCGTACCGTGCAGGCCGTTTATGGTTTGATACACAGGTGAAAGCAGATCCCCTACCGGTATGATGATCTCTCTGCCGCCGCCGTTCCAGGTAGCGCGCGCCTCAACCGTGACTGTGGGAAAGAAATTACCCCAGGCTTCATTCACGGACGCAATACCGGACAACAGGTTAAACTGTTTTTGTTTTAAGGCCAGATTATTGGCCAGCCCCTGGGCAACATAATCGTCCAAAATAGTTTGCGCGTAAACAAGCCCCGTACCGGCTAAAAATATAAAAATATAGATACTCATTTTACTTAAAAACCGCATTTCATCTCCTCCACACTTTATATATTATTTCTTAAGTGCGCCATGCAGAAGCGTATCGGCAAAGGCCTTCCAGATACGCTCGTAATCCAGATTGCCCTGATTTAAGCTGTACTGAACACACAACCCCTTGATCACCAGCATTATAACCATTGTTATACTTTCAAAATCCAACCTGCGAATGGCCCCGCTTTTATAGGCTCTCTTGAAAAGATCGAGGGCGCGCTCGATATCTTCTCTGTAGATTGAAAAATACTCATCCCGCACCTCTTTATTGCGTACGGCCTCGGCTTCGATCTCATTGAACACACCGCGAATCCATTCATTGTTAATAAATTCCTTTAAGAACAGGAGACCGCCCTGAATCAGAATATCCTGTTCCGCTTCAAACTCCTGCATTTTTTTCCACAGGCGCCTCATCTCTTTTTTGTGCTCTTTTACCATAGCCATAAAAATATCCCACTTGGATTTGAAATACCAGTAGATACCGCCTTTGGTGAAATTTGATTCCTGGGTAATGTCATCCATAGTTGTGCCATGATAGCCTTTGCGCACAAAACAGCGCTTGGCCGCATCTAAAATCTGTTTCTTCTTTGTGCTCTTTGATTCTTTTATTGTCATATTAACATACCAACCGGTCGGTTTTTAATATAATGCATTATTATCCCGATTTCAAGAGAAAATTGAGATCCTATTTTCCAAAACTGAAATTAAAACAGTAAGTTCAGAGAAAACCGCAGTGCTGTTGCAAAAAACGCTACATATTGATACACTAGATAATAATGAAACAACGAATAATAATGGCAAGACTCATTAAACAAGATGAGGATCACGGAGAATCTGATCATATATTTTGGCAGAGAGTGGGACATGAAGTTAGATTTTCTGCAGCTTGGGAAATGGTGAATGAAGTTAATTTAATGAAGGGGAAACATGTCATTAAATCAAGATTACAAAGAACTGTTCAAAATATTAAACGACGAGCAGGTTGAATATCTCATCGTCGGCGCATATGCAAAGAGACTGGAAAAAACCTCATGAAAGAAGAATCCGATCAAAGTAAATCATATGCCTCCGCAACAGAGCTTATCGAAAAACTTCTCACCACAGGCAAGTTCTCCGAACGTGAGTTAAAGCGCATCTATAAAATCTTGTGCAAGAACACCCATCCCGATCTTACGGGCAAGGATCATGCGAGTTTTATCAAAGTGCAGGATGTGTATCAGGACGCGCTCACCAGATTTAGCACGGATACTCCCGTCAACAAGGCGGATTTCGATCCGTACAAAGTAATCTACGACACCGGCTTTTCCGGCACACTTTCCCCGCGCGCCTGTCTGTACATCTGTCTCTATCGATACAATGCTCATGATCTCTATTCCTTCAAAATCCGTACCAAAGCCTCTTTACAGGAGCGGAATATGCTGATTATGAGGAGTGTTCTCTATTGGGCAGCGCGCTACGATCAGGATTTTATAAAAATCTTCGTGGATCTCAACACAAATATTTTTCGCGACATCAAGACCATTAAAACCATCCGCCAATACTCGATGGCCCGCCGTTTGTTTATTCAGGGTATGGATTTATTTTTTCAATACCAGGAAAAGGGCCGGCCAAGCTCAAAAAAAGTGGCGGAAGAAAAGCTTTTTAGATCAATTCAGCTGCTTTACGCAATTGACAATCAGGATAATCCAATGGTTCCCCTGGCCGAGTGGCTCATAGGAGAACTCACTCTGGAACCGGTAAGTGTTGTTGTGGGCAATCATAGCACAACAGAAAAATAATATTACAATTCCACTTTAAGCACATTTATAAGCAGGTTTTCAATTGAATGTGAAACTATCTCAGCGCTTTGGGGTGAAAAGATAATCGGCAGCTGCTCTGAGTTCATGACGTCTGCTTCCCCTTGCACATGGCTTGATTCTTCTGCACAAGAAAAAAGTATACATAAAATGCATAAAAAAACACATGTATTGCAGATCTATTCAGCAATCTCCCCCACTCCCTTTAAAATCATACTTGGCTTATACGGAGATGCTTTGACATCATCCAAAGAGGTTACACCGGTTAATACAAGGACAGTATCGATCTCACTTTCAATTCCGGCGATAATATCCGTATCCATTCTATCCCCGACAATCACAGTGTCCTCCGTATTACTGTGCAGCAGCTTCAAAGCGTGGCGCATCATAAGCGGATTGGGTTTTCCCACAAAATATGCTTTTCGTTCGGTAGCAAGCTCAATGGGAGAGATCAGCGCTCCCGTGGCCGGAGTGATCCCGGCTTCTATGGGGCCGGTCACATCCGGATTGGTACCGATTAAAGACGCTCCCTTTAACACCAGATTGGCTGCTTTGACAACGGTTTCCATATTATAGGTTTGCGACTCTCCGACTACCACATAATCGGGATTCACGTCATTCATACTGAATCCCGCGTCATAAAGAGCGTTGATCAGTCCGGCATCTCCGATTACATAGGCGGTGCCGTTCGGTTTTTGACTCTTTAAGAACATCGCGGTAGCCAACGCGCTCGTGTAAAAATGACTCTCCTTAACCTTTATTCCCATCCGAGAAAGCTTATGCTGCAGCTCACGGGGGGACTTCTGGCTGCTGTTGGTTAAAAACAGAAACTCTTTATTTTCTTTCTTTAAAAACGCCACGAATCTCTTTGCGCCGGGTAGAATTCTGTTGCCATGGTAGATTACTCCGTCCATATCACAGATAAAGGCCTTTTTTTGCCGCAGCTGCTGCAGATTCACCACCACCTCCTTAAAACCTTGCTTTCTGAATCGTGCTTGCATTATGGTATAAAGCCGTTATCAAGTCAATTATACGGTTCGCAAATTTAAACTGTCGTCCTTGACAATTTCTCAATACAGGCTTATAACTTTTATTGTAGTTGTATCTTGATACACTATAATAAAATAGCAAAAGGCAAAACTAATGGCATTTCCGAAAAAACTTGTATCATTTCTTATCAAATTTGTATTGATCGTTATCATTATATTCGCCGTAATAGCAGGGGGACTTTTTGTTTACTACCTGGTTACGCTGGAAAACGCGGAAGAATACGTACCGGATGACTTTGCCTTATATCTTAAGGTTGATTCAATCAGGCAGATCTATGATAATGTGCTGGATCTTAAAGCCGCCGATGTTATCTTTTCTTCCCCGGAGCTGCGCTTTATTTACAGCGCCTTTTTGGAGTTCAAATCAAACGAGTTCTTTAAGACCGAACTCTTCAGGCAGCTCCTGGACCGCAGCGCTCATTTTCTTATTACCAAAGACTTCTCCCCGGTAATCATTTTTGATCCCGGGCTGCTCTCCCTGGGCACACGGGCTTTCCCGCTCTTGGAATTCTTTTATAATATCGGTGACCTCCAGATCAAGAAAATCGAAAAAGGTTCAATTACAATCTACGAATACAAACCGGCGGCCAACCAAGTATTTTATTTCGCCTTGAACAACAACCTTATATTTCTATCCACAAAAGAAGAGCATATCTTAAAACTCTATGAAATCAAGCAAAGCCAAAAAAACGTTAAAAACAACGAAGAATTAAGCGCTTTGAGTAAAAAGGTCAGCCAGAAGGGATTCATAGAACTGTATATAAGCACTAACGATCTCATTCAAAACACCATCAAAGGCATCCCCGAATTGAATTTCCTCCTAAGACGTATCAATTTAAACAGCTACAGCATCCTCTCTTTCTTTGTTTCCAATGAGGAACTGTATTTAAACGCGTATACCAATATCGATGTGCCGGATGAAACATTGAAAGATCTGTTGAGTTACAGCCCGTCGGTATTGGGTATAATCAGGTACCTGCCCTCTAACACAAACATCTTCTCCACAGTAAAATTTAAAACCTTCAAGCACATGTACGAAACAGCTATTTACATGAAAGGAGCCCAGATAGAAGACACCTTTAAACAAGTGGACGAAGCCTGTCAGTTTTTACTGGGAGCATCGGTGCAGGAGCTGTTTTTCGACTGGACAGGATCCGAGACCGGCGCGATTACGGTCGGCGAATCACTGGATCCCATTATTTACCTGAAGATCAAAGACAAGGCCAAATTCGAATACGCCTTTAAGAAAATCGACGAATCGCTGGTCCTGGACACCGACACCACCCTGGTTTTGGATGAGGTGAGGGTCAGCCAGATTGCCCTGCCCGGATTTATTAAAATGATCGCGGACGCTTTTGTAAAGGGAATCGAAACCCCGTATTACCTTGTTATTGACGACTACATTTTTTTCTCTATGAATCCGGAGCACCTGGCCAAATTACAAAACAATCACCGTCAGGGCAAGCACCTGCTGAATGACGAGAAATATAAAAACGTGACTAAAAACGTTCCGCAAAACGCCAATGTTTTTATGTACTATAATTTTGCCACCTCCATGCCCAAATTCCTCGGTTACAATACTCTCATAACCAAGCTGCTCGGGCTGTATGAAAAAGGTGTTTTTTCGGTCCGCTTTACGGATAAGGAAATAAGAATAAACATAGCCGCCGCAGGCATCGCGGGACACAAAACCAGGCCCTTTCCGGAATTTCCCAAACAGCTGGAGCACGCTCCTGTTTCGGATATTATCTGTAAGAACATAAAGGGATCCGGAACGGTCGACCTCATCTATGTGGATGAAAAGAACAACCTGGTAATCGAAGAGCTGTTTTCGGAATCCGGAATCAAGGCTCAGGTAGAGGGCATATCCGTTCCTCTGGTTGTAACAGACGAGATTTCCGGCAGTAACGATATATTTGTGTTTTCCAAATCCGGAACTGTTTATAAGTTTACGGCGGAAGCCGATCCCGTCACACCTTTTCCCATAGTCACCTCTTTTAAAGGCTCATTCAATCCGATTCAGGCGGACGGCAAACTGGTTTTCTATTCCCAAGGCGAGAAGGCGTTATACCTGTTCACGCAGCAGGGTGACATACAAAAGCTGCCTGTAAAACTCGAACACGACGTGTTAAGTCCGCCTGCGTATTTGGACGGATTATTGGCATTTTACCCGAAAAGCTTTGAAAACGCAGTCTGGCTGACGGATATCCAGGGAAACGTGAAAAGCGGCTGGCCCCAGGACGGCGGCGGGATATCCTATTGCTCACCTGTTCTTTTTAAAGATCAAAACAACAAAGTTTTGGCAGCCTTTCTTACTCAGGCAGGACAGCTTAATGTGTGGAATACCGCGGGTCAAAGCCTAAATGGTTATCCTTTCGAATTCGACGGGGTGTATTATGCCGATCCCGTACCCATAGCGCTTGGCAGTGGTGTTAATCCTGGTCTGGCGGTTTTAAGCGAAGAGGGTATAATCAGTATTATCGATCTGCAAGGCACGGTGGTAAAGGCTAAAAAACTTGACGAAGGTGGAGATAAAAACTTTAAGCTAGCGGTATTCGATTTTGACAGGGACGGCAAGGATGAAATATTCATCTACGGAGCCAGGAATACGATTATCGGTTTGGACAACAAGCTTAACAATCTACCCGGGTTTCCCATACCGGGAAGTTTCCGCCCCGATTTCTCAGATATTAATTATGACGGTAAATATGAACTTATAGTAGGAAGTTTTGATAAGAATCTCTACGTATATACACTGGATAAATAATGATAAAAAGCCGCCGCCTGTTGGAGCGGCTTTTTATGAAATAAATTTTACCAAGGGAGTTTGATTATGAAGAGACAATTTTTTTTATTTTTAATTTTAATTATCGTACTTTTTAACTGTGCAACGGATAAACATGTGCGCACAATCGGTGATGATGACGATGCCAATATAGAAATAATCCAGGTGAAACTTTTGGACTACCAGAACAGTAAAAATAAAGGCCTTTTGATGGAAGCGGAAAATGATTTAAAACAGATTGAGAAGCGCGGCAAGTATAACAAGCAGTACAGAGCCAAAGTTTCCGGACTATTCGGCATGGTATATTATTATAAAAATGATAAGAAAAACGTAAAAAAATATCTCGAAGAGATCGAGTACAGTAATAAAGGAGAAGAGTATTATTATATTCTACAGGCACTGCTGGAAACAAATCCCGACGCCCAAATAATGATTTTAAACCAGGGTGAGCGAGAGGCCGACACCAATCTGCTTATTAAAATCGAGCTGGCTGAAATTTACTTTGCCCAGGCTGATTACAGAAGCGCGGCCGCGCTTTACGATCAGGCCCTAAAAGGCCTGCCTGCGGCTTTTAAGCAGCACTATCAACAAAACAGAGATCTTGCCTACCACTATATGAAGAATCCGACTGATAAGATAGGCGCCCAGGATATCCTGAAAGAGAATACATTGACAGTAAGCCATGTCATCGGCTTTTTGCACACGGAAACGAATTTTTTTGATAACCTGGCAGCCAAAAAAGACATACGTCCAACTGATCTGTTAAAGAAACTAAAAGACGCGGGGTACGTGTATAATAAAAAGCTGTCGGAAAAAGATATCTGTTCACGCAAGGACATGGCCTATCTCCTGCTGCAGATTCTGGTTTTTATAAAAAACGACCAGTCACTTTTAACAAAGTACAGCGATAAATATCTGGGTACCGGCCGCAAAAGCCCGATCCCCGATATCAAAACGGCGGATTACTATTTCGACGCGGCCCTTATCTTAGTAGAGCGGGAGATCATGAGCCTGCCCGACGGCAAAAACTTCTTTCCCCATAAAACAGTAAGCGGAATAGAGCTTTCGAATATGGTTAAGAAGCTGAAGGCGCAGTAGTCAGCCGGAACAGCACAATATATTATTCCTCTTCGATTTCCAGACTCTCTAGGTAGTTTTTGGCTTTCTCTTCTGTTATTATTTCCAAGTTAGCAGCAATCTGTTCGAAGACTTTTAGATTATAATCTAATTCCGAAGAAGTAGTTTTATTCAACCAGATACGTATCCCCAATTTTTCTAGTGTATTGTCTTTAGCAGCCAATCCAATAAAAAATGTGTGTCCATCCCTAATCAGCTCTGTCTTGTTAGCTGGAATACGTGCCTTTCCTATAAAGGCATCAGTTGTACGCATCTCAGGCGGATCTTCTTCAAATCCAAACGGTGGTCCAAGTATTTGTATACAAGCCGTATCATTACAAAGACAGAAAGACTTTATATAACATTTTTCACCCTTATCACGTCTCCACCCTTCATCAGGATACCAAATGCTATAGTAGGGTCCATTTTTTGATCCCCATATAAATTGCTTTGTAAAATTAGCTGGTAAAGCTTTAATCTCCTCCTCTGTTAAAAATCCCCCGAACACCCAACCCTCGTTCTTGTTCCAGCGCACCTTGCCCCATTTTCCTTGCACACCGCCGATTGCGACAGCTTCCTGCTCTTCTTCAAGCAGCTGCACTTTTTCCGCATACGGAATAACGTCGAGTGTGTCATAATCCGTGCCCGGGCCGCTGCGCAGCTTAAGGCCCGCGTCCGCGCTTACCCAGCGCGGTTCATTGACGGCTTTTTGAGTGGTTTCGGCATTGTTGTTGCCCCCAGCTTTCTGAACTTCATCAGACCGGGTATTTCCCTCAGATCCTTTATCATCACAATTAATTACAAAAAAAAGCCCGATGATAAACATACATATAAGAACAACAATCTTCGTCCTTCGTGTTGCTCTCCTATTCATATAACATCTCCCTTATATTTTCCCTTTGCGCGTAATCCACAGGGAGCTTCCCCTGAACGTCTTTTATGTGGCGGGAAGCTCCGTGTTCCAACAAAAATTTAATTGCATCTGTATTTTTATGATACACAGCCTTATGCAGTGTTGTTTGTCCGGAAATATTCTGATAATCAATATCAAATCCTTTTTCCAAAAGCAGCTCCGCCATTTTGTAATTTTTGCGTGACAATGCCCAATATAATGGTGTATACCCATTACTGTCTTCCGTATTCACAGGGGATCCTTTTTCAATCAAAACAGTAACCGAAAGTGCGTTACCGGATTCAACCGCCGCGTACAATGGAGTTTTACCGCCAATATCTCTTACATCAATAGAATATCCTGCCTCTAATAACATTATAAGACCCCGGTTGCCCGAAGATCTTTCCCAGATGGTTCTTGCCGCGTAAAATAGCGCTGTCTCGCCGCGGTCATTCTTTTTATTTATTTCAGGATTATGCTCAAGCAGCATGGTTAAAACGCTAGCCTGCTGGTAAAGAGCGGAAAAATGCACGGGGGTTGCCCCCCAGTCATTACCGTGATTCACATCGGCGCCTTTTTCCAATAATAAATTTACAACCTCAGGATATCCGGACTGTACAGCCAGATAAAGCGGTGAGCAGCCCAGGTTTGCTTCAGCTTCAATATCCGCCCCCCTTTCCAGTAAAAGCCTAACGACTTTGTAATGGCGGTTTTTAACAGCACAATGCAGGGGAGTAACCCCTCCTTTTGAAGTAATATCCACGGGTACCCCCCGCTCAAGCTCTTCCTCGATCAGAAAAAGCAGGTTGCCCTCTGCCGCCCTGTGCAGCAGTGCGTAGCCGGCATCATCAACCAGATGACGATTCGCTTTATATGCGATAAGCAGTCGCACCAGTTCTTCATCCCCCTGCTCCGCCGCCATATGAATCAGGGGAACACCGTAACCGTTCACTATATTCACCAGTTCCTGCCGCTCATGCAGCACCTGCGCGACTTTTTCCTCCTCGTTCCATTCAAGTAAAAGATGGAGAGGAGTCGGTTCGGCATCAAGCTGAGAATCATGAATATCCTTATATTGGGTAAACTGAAAATCAAAGGCGCCCTTTTCTTTGTATACCTGCCACGCTTTCTCATTTTGAACAATCGTATAAAAGAAATGAGTTTTCCTGCTTGAATTATAAACCCTGTGCTCTGAATAATAACCGTTCTGCACATCCGCTCCGGCTCCCAGCAAAGCACCGAACATGTCCCAGTTCTGCTTTTTATAGGCCAGGATCAGAGGAGTGTGACCTTTACTGTCTTTGGTTTCGGTATCCGCGCCAAGCGAGATTAATTCCTTTGCCATGTTGTTTTCTCTATAATGGACAGCCAGATGCAGGGGCGTGGTGCCCCATTTGTTCTGCTGATTAATATCCAATCCCGATTCAACCACGTACGTAAAAATATCACTGTTACCATATACAATTGACAGGTGAAGCAATGTATTATTTTCCTGATCCAGATACGCAAGAGTGAGTTTTTGTTTTTTCAACGCAGTTAAAAATGTTTGCTTGTCCGCGAATAGGGACTCAAGTTCAGCTTGACTCAGGTTCGGTGTGATTTGAGTATTTACAAGGCTGTCTCCGCTGTCCTGTATCTCAAGATTTTCAGTACCACCAATGGCGGCCTCGGCATCATGATCGACTGAAGGCACCATATCCCCATCGGCGAAGATATGTACGCGCGGGTAAAAACAGTTCAGTGCCATAATCAGAAAAAAGGTTAACACAGCGCGCTTCATAAAAAACTCCGCTAATTAGTATTGATATAATCAAGTACATTGATTTTCTGCACTTCAATCTTCTTGTCTTTATCAGTCCTGATATACCCCACATAGGCTGTGTCATCAACAATCTGTAATTTTATATCGGTCACACCGCTTTCTGAAAATCCGGCCCTGCCTAAAAATCGCCAAGCGTCATTATGATAATACATCACAGTGGCTTTATACTCATTGGCACAGTCCGCGAAAGCCACAAAAGGTATATGTTTGTACACAAAAAGTGAGATATGCTGAATTTTACCTTGTGAAAATCCTTTTTCTCCAAGAGCAGTCCACTCCTCAGCCTGATTGTCGTTTATCATTACCGTTAATTTTTTATCACGGGCATAATCCTGATAAGCGGCATAGGCCCTGGTAACCTTGGCCTTGCGATTTCTCTCCACAAAAATAGCCGGATAATTAATCCTGCCGTCGGAAATTCCCTTTTGGCCTACCACGATCCACGGCATATCGAACATCATCACGGTAAGCTTGTCGCCGCAGGTTCTGTCCGCAAAAGCCACATAGTTTACACCGCGGTCTATGCAAAATGCCGGTTCACTGGCCTGCTTTTCAGAGATCACATCGTTTTCATCTATTTGCAGTTTGATCCATTCATCGTTCATATATGTCATGACCACGGGTTTTCGGCCATTGTCTTTATCAATAAACGCCACATGCGGATAGAGGTTGTCAAGAATGAACTTGAGATCGATCACTTCTCCGGCGGTGAACCCCTTTTTACCAACCACTTCCCAGACGTTTTTTTCTTTATTGCACTTCATGACCGTGGCCCTGCCCCCGTTTTCCAGATCTTTATAGGCAACATAATAATCTCTGCTCTCAAGCGAGGCGTTAAATGCCACACCGATATCCTTGATCGCGCCCTCGCAAATCTCATCTCCGCCCACTTTGGGCCAGCGATTGTTCTCTTCATCATATCTTCTCACCACAGCCCCGTTGCCCTTGCTTTGACTGATATAGCCCACAAGAACGACCTTTTCAATATCATGGCTTACATATAATGAAAAGCCTGCCGCCCTGCCGGAATTAAAGCCTGATTTCCCGACCAGCTCCCACTCTGAAATACCAGATGACACGTTTGTCGAGCTGCTTATTGTTAAAAGCAATAAAAAACAGAAGATAACATATTGTTTTAGCAGTCTTTTCATATTCTGTCCTTTCATATTAAATATAAATACATACACAATCCGTCCAAGAAATTATTATCTACTCTCTCACAATGTGCGTATTCCGCTGAAAGTTGCCACCCATTCCGGAAATAAGCTGCCACCCAAGGCCCGTTCTTAATCCCTAATAATATACATAG
>JAFGGG010000023.1 GCA_016930675.1 Spirochaetales bacterium | reverse complement strand
TATTTCCGGAATGGGTGGCAGGTTTCACCCGGAATGGTGGCAACTTATTTCCGGAATGGGTGGCAGTTTTGTAGCGGATTTTGCACTTGAGCAATAAAAAATTTTCCATATCCTTTACCGTTATTGTCTGAAGGATTTTTAACAAAAACCATATCAGCGTCAACTTCTGAAATTAATGGTGTACCTTTTTCTATTCCTAAATCAACGCCTTCGTGATAAGTAAAAGTTGATTCAGTATGTGTATAATTCTGATTGAATATGCCTGATATCATATCATCATTTAAATCTTTTGGAGCAAAAGGAAGACCATTATCACTATTCATATTATCATTCTGATTATTGTTATTTTCATTAAACAAACCCATCCTATTCAACTGATCTCTCGAAGCATCAGCACCTGGCCCAGTTATAGGTGTACCTGGAGGTGGACCTCCACCACTATCATCATTACCACCTCCTAAAGCAGCTAATCCTGGGGCTACCATACTTAATGCAGCTTGTACTGCTCCTACTAATCCTTGAGTCAATCCTTCAGCTGGACCTGGACCACCGTCTGTATTATTACCGTTATCAGTTGTTCCCTCGTTTCCTCCAGGTGTTCCACCGCTATTATTACTATTATCTCCAATTGATCCACCTCCATCAGCACCATAGTTGTCTACATGCATCAACCCCCACGGATCTACATAATTCATAGGATTATTCGCACAATAAGTGTACCAATTCAGCCCGTCCATGGCAGGATCGGCGCTGATAAAAATGCCCATAGCCGGATCATAGTACCTGGCGCCGAAGTAGTAGAGGTTGGTGTCGTCCAGCTCTTTGGAGGTAAAGGTGCTCTCTTAACAAATTTCAGACACCACTATTAATACCCCACTCAATCCTCAACACTAATTTTTCAAAGAACGATCTTTTTACTTAAAAATTATTCTACCCTTACTAACCCCCTGTTGTCAAAATGTTTTTTAATCCATATTTTGACTCAACTCATTTAATTGATTTATATAATTAAATCTTCACTATTTCACTTATATCTGTTATACTTTTATCAGGAGGTTTTAATGATCTTCCACATTACCATAGATAAAGCGGAAGACGGCTGGTATGTTGTTGAATGTCCGGCCTTACCCGGTTGTATTTCTCAAGGAAAAGATGAAAAGGAAGCTTTAGAAAATATAAAAGAAGCTATCCAAGCATGGCTTTGGGCTGAAGATCAAAAAGCTCTATCTAAAAAAACTTCTTCAAAAGCAAGACAACAAATAGTTGTCTCTGTATAGTCCATGAGCATACTTGCAAATATTTCAGGCAAACAAGTTGTTAAAGCCTTTAAAAAGGCCGGATGGCAAGAGGTCGGTCAGGTTGGAAGCCATCTTGTAATGACAAAACCAAAAATAAGAGTAAACCTTTCCATTCCTCAACATAAAGAATTATCTGTCGGCACATTACGTGCCTTAATTAGATATGCCGGTTTGTCTGTCAATGAATTCTTAAAACTTCTTTGAAATATCACCCTTTACATTGTACACAGACTCACAGGATCCGAGTACTTGCTTCACCCCGAGCTCCCAGGTTGTGGGCAACTTACGTCGCCATAGCTGGGTTGATTCCTTTTACGTTGATAGAGCAGCGTTTATTTCATGCCGATGCCATGACGGGTAATGTCCGGCGCATAGACGAAGTGACCCAGTACTTATTGTCGCGGCAGGAACGTAACGCGGCCGGCATGCCCGCCACAACCGCGGGCATTACGTATACGCGGAATTACCATTCGTGCCTTCTCTATCATATATGGCCAATACGCTAATGTTACGATACAATATTTTACCAACTTTTTTATTTCGAAATAATTATAAAAATATTTAAAAATTACAATTGACACCATGTAATATTGGAAGTAAAATCCAAATATGCATGGTATAATTCCAAGAAAACTTCTCACCGCCCTTGAATTAAAATTAACTCACATACCGGTTGTAGCTATCTTGGGGCCTAGACAGTGCGGGAAATCAACTCTTGCAGATATATATATAAGAAATAAACCCGATATAATCAAATTGGATTTAGAACGTCCCGCAGACCTGCGAAAACTTGATGATCCCGAAACGTTTTTTAGAGAAAATATGAATAGTCTTATTTGTATTGATGAAATTCAACGCAGACCGGAATTGTTTCCGGTTATTCGCTATTTGAGTGATCAAAACAAACGTCCGGGCCAATTCCTCATCCTTGGTTCTGCCTCGAAAGCATTAATCAGACAAAGCTCGGAAACCCTTACCGGAAGGATTAGTTATCTTGAATTAACTCCATTTCTATGGCCTGAAATTCAAGATAAGGTAAATTTAAGCACCTACCATAACAGGGGCGGCTATCCTAGAAGTATATTATCCGTATCAGACCGTCTAAGTCTTGAATGGAGAATGGATTTTATCCAAGATTTTCTGGAACGGGATATTCCATTCTTTAGTCCGCGTATTTCTCCATTAGTAATGAGCCGTCTTCTGCAAATGATTTGTCATTCACACGGACAGCTATTAAATGTGAATACTTTTGCGACCTCATTAGGTATTGATAACAAAACGGTCCGGAAATATATTGATCTGCTGGAAGGGGCCTTTGTAGTTCGACTTCTTCAACCATTTTATGGAAATCTGAAAAAGCGTCTGATAAAATCGCCAAAAATATATATTCGAGATACAGGATTGCTGCATGCAGTATTACAATTAGCAGATTGGAATTCTCTGATCGGCCACCCTGTCTATGGTTATTCATGGGAATCTCTTTGCATGGAAAATATTATCGGTCACTTAAAACGCCAAGTACGCTTTTCCTTCTATAGAACCTCCGGTGGTGCGGAGATTGATTTGATCCTGGAGAACGGGGAAAATAAATTAGCCATAGAATTTAAAGCCTCGAGTGCTCCAAGATTAGAGCAGCGTTTTTGGACAAGTTTGAACGATTTAAACATCAAGCGCGCCTGGGTTATTGCTCCCCTTGATGCTATGTATACTGCAAAAGGGATTACATTTTCGCCTTTAATAGAGTTTCTCAATCATCCGGAAAACCGGAGCTTTCTAAACGTAACGTAAAAAACATCACGCCTCTTATTTATGTTTCTCACATCAACTTCAAAAAACTATCAATATCTATCTTCGCCTGATTGAGGATATGAGAAAGTGTCGAACATTTAACCGGTTTATGCTGAATTACCCGCCCGTGGCAATTTCGTCATATATTATTAATTAGTACCGGGGCAAGTACTATATATTAATATAATCCGATGAAAACAGAATCTATAATTTTCACTTCATATTCTGACATGTCATTTTTAAAAATCACTTCATCTTTGTTTTTTAAGTTATTTTTTTTGATAGTAAAAATAGCTTGAATTTGGTATCCACTTATATAAATAACCAAAACATATTCTATATTTATATATAATTTCTCATTAACAAATGCCTCATCTTCTAAAGGCTTTGTTTTTACTAAAATATTTTTTACTTTATCATTTATTTTAACATTAAGATTTTTTGAGGAATAACTAAAAGAAGAAGAAACATTTTTAGAATCAATAAATATTGTATTTGGCAGATAAATCTTTGATCCGAAACGATTACTTTAGCCTATAAGTATTTCAAAACCGCCCTTACACAATTTTATGTCTTCAAGGTTATACATATAAGCTTTTTGACAAGATACTAATATGAAGGTATATATAAATAAAAGAACAACATAATATATATAATTTTTATTTAACATTTTCAGTTACTCACCTTGTTGCTTCGGTGTCATAACCCGAGTTTTTAAATATTCTGTTCATTTCTTTTTACCTAACAAAACATCCCGCCCTCTATTATACTATACTGAATCTACATGTAAACATAAATTCCCCGGCAATATAGAAATGTCCTCTATGCGCTTCAAAGCAAAACTCCTTGGCCGCCCGTAATTAAAATTAAAAATAACAAAACTATGTATTCATATATATAGAAAGGAGTTAACATTCCATGAGGGGAAGGATCGTCAGCGTGAAACCAAAAATCCTTGAGCAGAAACTCAAGGTCACGGTTACCGTGCACACAAAAAAACAGGGCCTGCTGCAGGCCTTTATGCCCGACAGGGAGCTCTCCGCCCTGCTGCCGCGCTCGATTTTACTCGCGGAGAAGAAACAGGCCCTGCCGGAACTCATGCCCACTATCAAGGCCATGCTCAAACGCATGTCCCTGGGCCGGACCGTACGTATCTGGAAATACGATGAGCATTACTATTTTTCGTTTATTCCCTGGCGGGAGGTGAGGTTTTGCGAGAAATGAGTTAATTTATTGCTTTTTTTATACCATTATACTATATTTATAATAGCAATATGGTAAAGGAGTGTTATATGTCCTCATTATTAATAAAAGATTTTCCTGAAGAACTGCATAAAAAACTAAAACAACAGGCAAAAAATCACAGACGCTCCATGATGCAGGAGGCCATAACCATCCTCGAGCAGAATTTATTATGCGCACCCTCTGGAATCGCAGATCCTGTACCAGGCAATAAGCCCCTGACCCAGGATATCCTGACTCATGCCATTCAAGAGGGGAGAAAGTGATAGTCATCGATACCAATGTGATCGCCTATCGCTTTATAACAGGCGATAAAACAAAGATGGCTATTAAAGTCGAACAGTTTGATGCTGACTGGAAGGTTCCGGCCCTATGGTATTTTGAGTTTTTAAATGTTCTCGCTACACTTACTAAAAATAACATTATAACTGGAAGCCAATGTAATATCATCTGGCAAAACACCCGAAGCTTCCTAAAAGGCAGAGAGCAAAGTATTGATCCACAAAGGCTTCTCAGAATTTCAATCCAAAATGACATAAGCGCGTACGATGCGTGTTATATTGCGCTGGCGGAAACACTGAACACCAAATGCGTCACTTCGGACAAAAAACTGGTGAAATTGTTTCCCGGACGCACTATATTATTGGATAATTTTTGACTGTCTGTTTTAGGAGCAGGGTTGCTTTCGGGCGCGGTTAACTCAGGGCTTTCGGTAAATAATTTTCTCCTATACTTTGGCCGTTATCGCCGTATACCAGCTTTGCATCAGGATACCGAAGGCCGTGGCTACATTGAGCGAGCGCTTGGCCCCGGCCATGGGAATGGAGACCCTGCCCAATCCCGCGTCCGCCAGAGCAAGGGCCTCGGGGCTCAGCCCCAGCTCTTCCGAGCCTATCAGCACCGTACCCCGCTTGGGAAATGTAAACTCATGAACAGGCGTGCCGCCCAGTTCCAGCGCGAACACACCGACATTTTTTTCCAACACGGAAAGCGGTTCCACACTCCAGTCCACTATCTTTTCACAGCCGCGGGCTGTTTTGGCCGCTTTTTTATGCGTAGGAAGCGGTGTATGGGACGAAAGGTAGACATGCTTCACCGCAAAGGCCTCGGCGGTCCTGAAAATGGAACCCACGTTAAAAGGAGAGCGGATATCTTCCATATAAACCCGTAAGGGCAGTACAATACGCGAAGCGCGGTCTAAAAGCCCCCTATCAAAGTCTAAAAAATCCCATTCCGCGGGCTCGGCACCCAAAGCCGACAGAATTTCGTGGCGCAGATCATTCAGAACGCGGAGGAGTTCAGAGGGCTCCAGTTCCTCCAAGCAGAGTTTCTCGCTTAAGCCGGCCGTTTGCCGGACGTCGGCCGCCTGCTTTGAGGCCGTTTTCCTGGTAAGCGGCCCCTGAGATTGCGCGCCATGCTCGGACTGCGCAGTTTCAGCCGTTTTCCTGGTAAGCGGCCCCTGAGATTGCGCGGACTGCCTGGACTGCGTAGATTGGGCCGCTTGCCGGGCATTGTCCGCCTGTTTTGAAAGCGCCTGCTTTGAGGCCGCGGCCTGTTTTAAAACCGGCCGTGCTTTAGCGGCCTGCTCCGAAAGTTTTTCGCGGGCCAGCCCGTATACAGCCTTAAGATAGGCCGGATCGGGCTTTTGACCCCGCGCTAGTCCGATCTCCATATTTTGGAGGATAAGCGTGATTTTTCGTAATCTTGATGCGGGCGGTAGTTCTGTTAATTTTCTTAACGGAAACATGGCAGTTAAAATCAATACGCCTGTTTGATTATTTCAAACAACTCTTCGTCCGAAGCCATACGGGAGAGATAGTTCATCATATCAAAGGAGCGCGCGGCCTTGGCTATATCCACCATGTCATCGAGATTCAGGTCAAAGTCACGCAAACGGGTGGGCAGCTGCAGGGTTCCGATCAGCCGGCGCAGGGCCTCCACCGCTTTCTTTGAGGCATCAATCGAGGACGCTCCCTCGATGTCTTCTCCCAGCATTTTGGCAATGGGTACGATTTTTTCCGAGCTTGTGTTTACGGAAAATTCGATTATGCTGGGAAAAAGAATGGTGGCAAGCCAGGATTTGGGTACCATGAGTTTGGAATTGAGCGCGTAGGCCAAAGCCGAACCGATTCCCTGCTTGCTCATACTCAAACCCAGCGCCGTAATCATTCCGGCCGCCGACGACTGAATACGCAGCTTGATATCCTCGGGATTCTTTAAGGCCAGATCGATATTCTGAATCAGCATTTCAATGGCTTTGTAAAAAAGCGTATCCGAAAAAAAGTTGTTCCTGGTTGAGATAATGCCTTCAAACGCGCTTAGAAAGGTATCTATCATGGTGGTGGCTGTGTATTTTGAGGGCAGGGAAAGACTCAACTTGGGATCGATCAGAATGGATTTGGTAATATTGGGCTGGGTTTTGCCCAGCTTGCCGCTTCTGTCGCGCGCGTCCACAACCAGATATTCGTCGGTATGCATAAAAGGATTGCGGCAGGTAGTGGGAATTTCGATATAGGCCAGCGGTTCATTTTCCGGTTTGGCGCCGGATAAAAAATCGTCGAAATCGTTTTTACATTTGGCCGCCATGGCCACGCATTTGGCGATGGAAAGCGCCCTTATTCCTCCCATACCGATTATCACCTCGGCATGAGATCCCCGTGCCAACAGCAGGGCTTCTTCTACCGTGGAACTGGTGGCGTTAGGCACTACTTCATCATAGATAATATAAGAAATATTCTTCTTTTCGAGCAGCTCGATTACCCGCTCGATAGTCTGCCGTTCATAAAGAATCGCTTCGGTGACTACCAGCACCCGCTCCCCATAGCGAGCGATCACATTACCCAGACGGTTAATGATATCAACACCGAAAATTGTTTCATGGGGAATTGAAAATAACAGATCCGACATGAATACTCCTTAATCAACATACCACCACCATAGGTTGTGGCTTTTTCGAAAACCGAAATAAAAAAAGGCGGAAAAGCTTTCTAACCCTCCGCCTTATTATACCATGTTTCTTTAATCTTTTAAAACCTATGTATTAAACTGATCCATTATTTTTTCAGCAACAGCCTCAATCACCTTGTCCGAAATATAATTGGGATCCTCCAGTTTCTGTTTTACTTCTTCAACCCTGTCCCATCTGATTTCCTGAGCATTTTTCGCGGTCTCCGCGGCCTGATAAATTTCAGCCTTTGACCTTGCCTCTTCGGACACATTAATCGAGTCAGCCTTCTTACCCTTGTCTACTTTTTCGGGTTTTCCGGTTTTATTATATTTAGTAATGGGGTCGATAGGTCCAATTCCTTCAATTGTCATATGAAAACCCTTCCTTTCGTCTCATATACTTTATCGTCACTGAAGGCTTTTAACTTAAGTCTTTTCTTTTCCTGAAATATAAATAACAAACTCACCCTTTATTTTCGTCATTTGCCCGAATTTGGTCAAGTGATTTTCCGCGGTATCGTAAATAATTTGTTCGTGTACCTTGGTCAATTCCTTTGCCACTACCAGCGTTCTCTTGCCGTCGAACTCTACGATATCCGCCAACAGTTTGCCTACTCGAAAGGGTGATTCGAACAGCACGCTCCCTGTTGTTCGCGCCAGGAGCTCCTTAAGCCGGGATCTTCTGCGCCCGCCTTTGGGAGAAAGAAAACCCTCAAAACTCACGCCCTTTACCGGCAGGCCCGTCACACTCAACAGCGCGGTCAGCGCCGAAGCACCGGGGACGGGGATCACATTCAGGTCTTGTTCCCTGGCCGCGTGCACTATGGCGGTTCCCGGGTCGGAAATACAGGGAGTCCCGCTGTCGGTCAACAGAACCACATTTTTCCCCTGCTTTAACAGCGAGAGTATTTTTTGCCCGGCCTTTTCTTCATTATAAGAATGATAACTGATAAGCTGTTTTTTTATGCCGTAATGGTTGAGCAGTTTGAGGGAATGGCGAGTGTCTTCGCAGGCAATACAGTCTGATTCTTTCAGAATCCGCAGCGCGCGCAGCGTAATATCTTCAAGATTTCCGATCGGTGTAGCCACAACATAGAGAGTCGCCATGTAATCTACCATACCGCTAAAAATAGCACTTGCCAACCTAAAAAAAAAAAATTAAGCTATAGATAGACATATAATGTGTTTGCAGGGGGTTTACCGATGAGTCACAGGAAAAAAGACGACCAATTTAAAAAAACAAAGAACAAAGAACAAAATATCAAGCAGCTGCTTAAAATCGAAGGCAGAATTACCCACGGTACACGAGGTAAACCGACAAGGGGCGCGCGGGGTAATAAAAAGTACTAGGGAGCACAAGCTATTCCAATACTTATCATAATCCTACTCGTTGTTATAACCATAGGCGTACTGGCTCTGACGGCCACCCGGCGTAAAAACCAGGACATTCCTCCGCACCAAGCGGCCGCAGGCGCAAAAATACCCGTAAAAAACCGCCCTCCCTGTCCGCTTTGCGGATCTCAATTGGGTAAAGGCGAAAAACTGCATTCAATCTCGTATCCGGCGGGCGATGAAAAGATCATCCATATTCACGGCTGTCCGTACTGTGATCCCTCCAGGCAGTCCCTGCCGCGGCGCTGTCCCGTGTGCAGGCAATCGCTTCCCGCCACAGGTTTTGCCGTGGGTAGAATGTGGGAAAAGAAGGACAAGCTTCACCTGCACATAACCGGTTGTACCGAGTGTAAACCTCAGTACGCGCATCAGCGCACCTCCGGCCCAGGCGGCGGTTTTTCAGGAAGCTAAGAAGTTAAAGCGAAATAAGCTCGATCCGCATGGAGGTTAAATCAGCTACGGCCACGGTCGCGCGATCTGCCAGATACCCCGAGCAGGAACCTGGATTAAAAAGCAGTTTTTCATCCCCCTCCAGCAGATGTTTATGGGTATGCCCGAAAACCACAAGATCGAAAGAGCCTTCCCTATAAAAACGCTCGGCCAGCTCCTGATAATGCATAACCGCGATCTTTCTTCCCCCAAGGGCTACCTCGTGCACAATCTCTTTAAAAATACATAAACTGCCCGCTTTCTGGGTGAGCAGAAGCTTGTCACCGTCGTTGTTGCCGAACACAGCGTACATCTTTGAACACCACGGCTTTATTTTTTCAAATATCCTGAATACAAACGGTGAACAGAAATCACCCGCGTGAATCAGCGCCTCCACCTGTTGTTCCTGAAAAACAGCAATCGCCTTGCTGATATTCTCCAACCTGTCGTGCGTATCGGATAGAATGCCTATTTTCATTGGCTGCCTCCTCTTAATTTTTTCAATAGACTTTGTAGTATAACAAAATACAATAAACAAAAAAATCTGTGTAATCAATTTTATAATCAGTGTAATCTGTGGTTTATAAAAGAATTATTTAATCAACAATATTTCTTTCTATATTCCCGCGCCACCTCTTCCACGAACAGATCAAGATAATTCGGTGCCAGGGCGGATACATGGGGCATAAGATAGCAGTTCGGGCAGGTTCGTAACGGAGACTCGGGCGCGAGCGGCTCCTGCCGGAACACATCCAGAAAGGCGGCGGCCAAGCCGCCTTTTTTAAGCGCGGAATACAGCGCGTCTTCATCGATCGCGTTGCCTCTGCCCACATTATAAACAGCCGCGTGCCGCGGCAGCAGACCCAGCCTGCGGGCGGCAACGATTTTGTCCGTACCCGTATCCCCGGGCAGGGCCAGCACCAGATGATCGGTTTGGGCAAGTTCGCTATCCATATCTCTCAAGGTGATAATTTTGTCACCGCTATCCAGGAACTGCGGCAATGTAATCGCATTCCTTTTCACACCGATAATGCGAACCCCGAACGGCTTGAGCAATCTGGCAATCCACTGCCCTATTGATCCGAATCCCAGCACGGTCACGGTTTTTCCGCGCAGCGTAGTCAGCCCGGATTCCAGCTCGGCCTGCGGCCACTCCGCTTTTGTCTGCAGCTCATACGCTTTGACAATTCCTCTGCAGTGAGCCAGTATCATGCCTGCCACGGTCTCGGCCATGATCTGTCCGTGAAAATGACAGTTATGCACGGCAACACGCTTGGGCGGCTTTGTTCTTAAAAAATCCCTGCCCGCCGCGGGCGTGACCAGCCACTCAAGCTGTCCGGCTTTGGCGTACCACTCCTGTTTAAAGTACCAGACCAGGGCAATCCGGATTGACGGCAGTATTTTCTCAAAATCATCTTTGCTTTCGCACACCGTGATCTGGGTGTCCGGGAGCAGCCGCGCCAACAGCTCTTTATGCCGAAAAGCGAACCGCCAGGCCGAAACCCGTGAATGCGGAATAAACACACCGATTGTCTTCATATTTTAAAGCGTATCAAACAAGTCGGTCTTATACAATTGAATAATTCCCGGTTTTCCAATATATATAACCTTATGAAATGTCGTCCTGGCTGCGGAGCCTGTTGTATAGCAATTTCCATTTCCAGCCCTCTTCCGGGTATGCCCGCGGGTAAACCTGCCGGCACGCGCTGCATCCACCTTACGCGGGAAAATCTCTGCGCCTTATTCGGCAGACCGGAGCGGCCGCGCGTTTGTCTTGATTTTAAGGCCGACAAAGAGTTGTGCGGGGAAAATCCCGCCCAGGCCCTGGCCAATATCCGCCGTTTGGAAGAGCTGACCGCTCCTTCCTGAATCACGGTACTTTATGGCACGGCAATGAAGCCTTTCCGTAAATTCATCACATTACTGAGGAATTTCGTGAAAATAATATTTTTTCATCGGTGTGTTTAAAGGGCTTGACATTTTTTTTAAAATTAGTTATTGTACGGTACCGTATAGCAAGAAAAACCGTTGGTTTTTCTCTATGCGAAATTAAGAGTACTATACTCTTTTAAAAAAAATAAGGAGGAAGTAAATGAAAAAAGCTGTATTTGTTATAGCAGCATTAGTTGTTTTCACAAGCTTTACTTTCGCTCAGGCTTCAGTCGGAGCTTGGGGCCGCGGTATTATCGTCCCGGTCGCCGGTGGTGAAGATATGGTTATGAACACACAGGCTTCTTGGGGTGGCGCTCCGCGTATCGGAGTTACGATTAGCGGATCTTCAGACAATGTTGGTTTCCAACTTGATTTCAACGGCGACAATGATGGAATTGGTGCCGGCGATCAACAGAAAATCTGGGTCAAGCTTTTCGACATGCTCACAATCTCAGTAGGTAGAGTGCTGGACGATACCCTTCGCGGTAACGCAGTATTCGGCGCCTGGAACTGGGTAAGATACGATGTTATCGACGGTGAAGATGCCATTTTCGTGCGAGTTCGTGATCAGGTTACCACGTATCACGGTTCAAACGCTGTGATCGCTCTGGCTCCCGTAGAAGGTGCTTATATTTACGCATCATGGTACAATATTCTTGGCACATCCGCACTTATCGAAGACAATTTACCGTTAGGACAGTTCGGTGGTGGTTATACTATCGAAGGCATCGGTCAGATTCGTGTTCAGTATTTGGGTCTGCCTCCCGCTGTCGACGAAGACTGGGGAATCATCAACGCAGCTTTCAAGCTGACTATGGTCGAAGGTCTTGTGATTGATATCGGCGGCGGTATTCCCACTGACAGCGATCAGGCCGGCGGTTTAACCGCACTAATCGCACTCTATGCCAGCTACGCCATGGACGCTCTTACAATCCATGTATACGGCGACGTAAGAATGTATGACGAAGATATGGTCGGTGAAGACTATACTCTCGGTTTTACAATAGCCGGTGGTGTTGACTATAGCATGGAAGGCGGAATCGGAATCAACGCCGACATTCGCTACAAAAATGATGTTGGCACTGGATATGGTGTAACTCCTGGTGGTTATGAAGACGGAACAGTCAGCGGTATGGTTGGCGTTACTATGGGATTCAGCAATGGTCTTGTTGGTATCGGTCTTGAACTTACAACCGGAAACTTCGCTGGTCTTGGTATAATAAAAGCAGATGCATCAGATATGGTAATCTGTGTTCCTATCAGACTGGAGTACTGGTTCTAGTGACAGCTTGCAAACAGCATTCTGCTGTTTGTGACACAATTAGGTTAAAACCCCCCCGGTTTATATCGGGGGGTTTTTTTATGTCCGTGATTAACTAGATTCCCCGTCTTGACAAAGCCTGAGTTTTTCTGTAATTTCAGCGTGGAGGTGTTTATGCGAAAATTACTGTGGGGTGCGCTTATTGCGTTATCCCTCATCTTATTTACAGCCTGCATCACAGTGCAGGTTTCAAAACCGGGCCGCCCCCTAACAGCGGATAATGGATACATTGCGATTATGTTTATAAACAAGATAGATCCTATCGCGTTCGGCTTGCGCAACGTATACGCCGTTCTGAAACAGGAATCCGGCAGAAAATTTTATTTGCCGTTTACCCGCGGCGGTGAGCTCAGGATTATCGAGGTAAAGCCCGGCGTCTACAGCATGCAGGACTTTGTGTACATGTCGGGAGTGGAAAGCGTTAAGGGCAATGACGAGCAAGCGGTAGTCCCCGGAGTGCTTTACCAGCCGCCGCAGCGTCCGGGAACAATGCTCCTGAGTGCCGCTTATCCGGATGATTACAGTAAAAATTTCTCGGTTAACGCCGGTGAAGTCGTCTATATCGGCAGCTACTACTGGGAAAGCAAGTTTTCCTTTAACGAGTCGGCCGTCACCATAAACAGGACCTTTGACAGCGACGGCTCTGTTTTTTACGCCGTGCGCAAGGATCATCCTGACATGCCGGAATCAATGACATTTAGATCGCTTGCGAATGAATAAGACAATCAGTGAAGTGGGCCGGTTCGAGGCGACAAGGCCTCTGCCGGCATCACGTTTGGCGTATGGCCGTTAACTGAACTGTATTTATCTGTAAACAGCAACTTAATAATCAATCTCAAATACCTATAATAAATTGCGTTGTTTTCCTTCTTGCATAAGCCGGATAAAATACTATAATTAAACTAAATTGATCGTACCAGGACGGCAGGATATGGCAAAAACAAAACAAGTAAAAAGCAGTCCCGCACCGGAGTATAATTTTTCTCCGGAGCTTTTAAAGGTAAATGACATCATCAGCCTGGCCCAGCGCAGGTATTTCCGGCTCAATTACGTGGTAAGAACCACGTTAATAACCCTGGACAAGAGAAATTACAAGGCAATAACAGGCTATACCAGCAATGTGTCCGACAGGGGTTTTTATCTTATTACACCCAATTTTTTAGCTGAGAACACAAAAGTAAAAATTATTATGCGCCCCTACGCCAGGACTCCGTTCCATTTGGAGGGAGAAGTTATCTGGGTTAACGACACCTGGCAGCCTGAAAACAAGGGTATGGGAATAATCATCACGTCTCCCGACAGTATTTTCGACATGCTCAATTTAAGTATAGCGCCTCAAAAACTGCGCCGCCAATTTTTACGCGTCGACTGCAAGCTGAAAGTAAAGCTTGCCGCGGAAAAAGCAAACCTCGCGGGATACACGAATAATATCTCGTACCAGGGTTTTTTTATTCATTGCACAAAGCTGATTCCCGAACTAACACAAGTCAAGATCTTCCTCATTCTGCCTGACGGTAAGGAGATTGCTCTTTTAGGAAGCGTGGTCTGGACACGGCAGTCCCAAGATAAAAAAAACTGCGGTTTGGGCGTGTGCGTCTTTCTGGACCTGCAGGAGACGACCATGGATATAACTCCGGCCCAGTATAAAAAATCCTTCAAAGCTTATGTGAATTTTATAAATAGCCTATTGAAAAAGCCGGCCCCTAAGAAATGATCACTTTTTCATTGTTCTTTTTAATATTACCGCTGGAAAAAATACAGGATTTCATATATATTATTTATCAATGATAACGAAATTAACATCCGCTATTTTGGAAAAAGTAAAATACCTTGTACTTGATTATCTAAAAGACGAAAACGTAACAATAATCCTTTTTGGTTCCAGGGCCAGAGGTGATTTCAATAAATTCTCCGATATCGATATCGGTATTATTCCCTACAGTAAAATTGATAATCGAAAAATCATTTTACTCAGAGATTCACTTGAGAATATGAATATACCTTATACAGTCGATATCGTTGATTTATCTAAAGTTTCAAATACTTTTAAACAAAACGCCTTAAAGGAAAAAGTCATTTGGAAAAATTAAAACTGATAGTAGATAACTCAGAAAAGGCGCTCAATACATTATATGAGATAATCCAAGCGCTTGAAATGACTGATGATAGAAATATGACTTCGCATACATACCATGAAGAATTGGCTGAACAAATTTATAAAAAAATTAAGCAGTATTATACTCTTATGAATAATCTTTTAAAAACCATTAAGAAACGGCTGGAAACTAAATAAGTATAACAGATCTCAGTCCTTCCCTAATAATCCCGTAACATCCCATATTTCGAAATTCGCGTCCAGAAAATTTGAAAATACAAGATAACGGTCGTCACCGCTCACGTCAAGTCCCGTAGGCTGGTTGCCTCCCTGGATTGTGGCCGCCAACTCTTTTGTCCGAGTGTTAAAAATCATCACCTTTCCGTCCACGGGGCTGCGCAGCTCGTAACTCTTGGGATTATTGGGCCCTCTGCAGGAAACAAACAGGTATCCGCTGTCCGAGCTTACATCTATGGTATTGGGATTATAATACACATCGTAGGCATGAAGAAGCTGGAAACTCCCGGTGTCAAGCTCATAAACGGCACAATTATACATGTCGCTTACAAAAATCCGTTTTTCGTCGTTGCTTAATACGATATGGCGCATGGCAGCGTTCTTTCTGTAAAACCTCTTCACTTCCCGCCAGGTAGCGGTACTGTATTTAAATATGTTCCCGCCTTCAAAAGAGGCTATATACAAAGACGTTCCGGCCGAGTCGAACGCAACGCCGCGCGGCGTGGATAATCCTTTCAGCAGTCTCTCCACCTTGCCCGTGTCATACTTTATAAGAGACACATCATTACTGCACCAGTTGGAAACCGCCAGCAAATCCAAATTCCTGTTATACGCCATAAACTTGCAGAATATGCCTCCGGTCTCCAGACTCCGCTTAAAAGACACGGAACCGTCCTCAAAA
This sequence comes from Spirochaetales bacterium, assembly GCA_016930675.1. Classification (GTDB taxonomy): domain Bacteria; phylum Spirochaetota; class Spirochaetia; order SZUA-6; family RPPD01; genus JAFGGG01. The sequence continues at coordinate 14,608 of JAFGGG010000023.1, read as the reverse complement.
ACCTGATACTCGAACAAACTGTCGGTCGTCATCTGTGAAATCAGAAAGCAGTTTGTGTGTTCGATAAATAATCCTTCGGGAAAGCCGGTCAAGTCGGGACGCTTTCCCACCTTAATATTCGCTATTATCTTTTTATCACGCATATCAAAAATCTGAAAACCTTCCCCCCCCAGAAGGGAAATGAACAGATAACGGTTGTCCGGAGAAAAATTGAGCTGTTTGGGAGCGGACCCGCAGGGGAAAATACCGATCTGACGGACCGGCAGCTTTTCATTCTGGTACCTGAAAACAAATACCTCATTTTTTATAACATCGATTATAGTGGCTTGCTCAGGCAAATCACCTTTTTTAAGCACAAGTGTATGCGTGCCGTAGGCGAGTGTACCCTTAAACGGTGTTGTTCCTTCCAAGCTGTCATCAATGCTGTAACGGGCGTTTCCGTTTACAAGCTTAATCTCAACCTGGAACTGCTTTTTATTCAGTTCAACCGTGATCTCTTGCGTAGCGAACAGGTCTTTTAAGGTATAGGTACGGTTATACTCTTCATAACCCTCTCTTCCGGCTGTGATTTTTAACATGTTTTGCGCCGTGGCATACTGTTTACCCGCGATCACCCGCTCGCTGCCTACAAAAAGCGAGGCGTCCGTGGGGCTGATCATAATTTTATATGAGTAACTGCATGAACAAAACAGCAGCAGACTCACCAGGCAGACAACAGCAGCCGTGATAAAACAGCTCTTCTGCTTTTTTAGTTTGGCTATTTTACACATTCCCAGTAACCTTCCTCGTTATAGCGTTTTTCTTGACACCATTCCCGCCGGTCTACTACCCAGGCCGTGGGAAATATCTTTTTTATATCCAGTAATACAAGCTCAGCCTGATTTATGGAAAAGTCCCCGCCGATAGTAGTGTAGTACTTATTATTTTTCTTATATATACTGCAGCTCAGCAGATTAAAATAATAAAATATTCTTTTATGAAACGTATATTCCTTTTCGAACCTCGACTCTTCAAAACGGGCTGCTTCGAAGCTTTTATCGCTGCTTAGAATAATGGCATATACATTTTCCGCCTGTTTTAAGTCTTTATTTATATCTTCAAGTGCAATATCTCTGCTCCCGAAAGGATTATAGAATATGGGATAGGCAGCGAGAAATTTACCGATATTTTGAGGCGTATATTCAATATATTTCTTACCCTGCCAGACATGAACATTAATAGAATCGTCTCCTCCCTGCTCCAGCTCATCCCAGCCGCCGAAACGTTCGCGCACCACAATATCCAGACATCCGTCACCGTTTATATCCTCTATCCAACCTGCCCAGAATCTTCCGCCCGATTCACCGTGAGTGTATCCGGCTAGTGAAATGTGCTGTACGATTTTATAATTCTTCTTGTCATATATGTACATTTCCAATGAACTGTCGAAAAATTGACTCTCACCGCCCTCTCTGACAATAAAGCCGATGATGTCATGAGAAATATATGTTTTAAAAACAGCATAATATGTTTCATGATCATTGGCTTTTTTTCCTATAACTTTCAGCACGTCATTGTCAAGTTTTTTTCCTTTATACGGATACGGATCCAATGCATGGAAATCATAGACATAGCTGATAGGAAGAAACAGGTGAAGATGCTCGAAAACCTTTACTTCAAACTGATTGCTAAACTGTTCAAAAGACTGATTTTGCGCGTAAAGGCCAGTTTGAGGTAAAAACATAAAAAACACAATTATTAGTATATTCAATAATTTCATATTCAACATTCTGCTTATTGCATGATGATTGTTATTCAATATATCGGAAAAACAATATTTTATAAAGAGAGAAACGCTCTTTTATAATTTTGAAAAATCCAGTGTGGCGAAATAGTCTTCTATGGTCTCGGCCCGGCGAATGAGTTCGACCGATCCGTCTTCCTTAAGCAGCAGCTCTGCCGAGCGCAGTTTGCCGTTATAATTGAATCCCATAGCGAAACCATGCGCCCCGGCATCATGAATAACCAGGATATCTCCCACAGCTATGGCCGGCAGCTTGCGATCGATGGCGAACTTGTCGTTATTTTCACACAGTGAACCCACCACATCATACACATGGTCGTGAGGAGCGTTTTCCCTGCCCATAACCGTGATATGATGATACGCTCCGTAGATAGCGGGCCGCATGAGATGCGCCATGTTGGCGTCCAATCCTATATACTGCTTGTATATGTCCTTTTTATGCAGGGCGGTGGCAACCAGGTAACCGTAAGGTCCCGTAATCATTCTCCCGCACTCGGAGAATATTTTTAAGGGATGAAGATCGTTTGCCACAATCAGCTTTTCATATTCCTGCTTTACTTCTTCCCCTAGCACAAAGAGATCAACCGCCGTTTGATCAGGATGATAGGGTATGCCGATACCTCCGCTTAAATTGATAAACTCCAGACGAATATCGATCTCTTTCTTTAAATCCACGGCCAGCTGGAAAAGCATGCGCGCTGTTTCCACATAACTCGCTCTATTGAGTTCGTTTGAGATGACAAAAGAATGAATCCCGAATCTTTTGGCTCCCTTGTCCCTTACCAGCTTAAATCCTTCAAAGATCTGAGGGCGGGTATAGCCGTATTTTGATTCCACCGGATCACCTATTATGGGATTCCCTTTACGCAAAGGTCCGGGATTATAGCGAAAGGAAATCAACTCCGGTATGCCGCAGTGCTTCTCTAAAAACGGGATATGGCTGATGTCATCAAGGTTTATAATGGCGCCCAGTTCTTTGGCCTTTATGTATTCCTTTGCCGGGGTTTCATTCGAGCTGAACATAATATTCTCACCCGTAATCCCTGCCTTTTCCGATAGAATAAGCTCGGGGAGCGAACTGCAGTCGGTACCGCAGCCTTCCTCTTTCAATATCTTTAAAATATGGGGATTGGGAGTTGCTTTTACCGCGAAATACTCTTTAAACCGCGCCCAGCCGAATGCCTTTAGAAAATTTCTTACATTGCGCCGGATAGCCTTTTCATCATAAATATGGAACGGAGTGGGATACTTCTTAATTATTTCCTTTATCTGCTCCAGAGTAAACGGAACCTTCTTTTCAGTCATCACTACATCCTTATCCTCGACTTAAAAATAAAAATGAACACAAAGCTGAGCTTCTTGCAAAAATAAAATTTTTGCAAGAAGCTCCTAAAATGGAAATTGCTAAATTGATATATTATTAAGAATTAGTATTTTACTAACCTAATATATTTTGAGTTTTACAATTTCCTCAGCTTAGCTTATTTTTTATGTAATGTGAAGTACTTTATTCAAAATATTGACTTTACATTAATGGCATTCTATTATAGTATATTATATGCTAATTTTTTAACACAACACCGCGAGAGGAGAAATTATGCGTCACAGACTGTTTTTCATACTATGCATTGTCATTATTATCGGTTGTTTTTATAGCTCCTGCTCCAAAACGGAGCAGCCCAAATCCGCGGCCGCCGGACCTGATTGGACGCGCTGGCGGGGACCCAATGCCGACGGAACCTATCCTGAAACAGACTGGAATCCGTCCGTAATAAATCAGGAGCTTAAACCACTATGGACTTTTACCCCGGGCAAAGGATATTCATCCGTCGTGACAAAAGGGGATCTTCTATACACCCTGGGTTATGATAAGGGCCAGGACACGGTATTCTGCTTAAACGACCGAGACGGCAGTGTTGTATGGAGTTATTCGTACGACTGTAAACCCGGTGAATACTCAGGCCCCAAGGCAACTCCCTTTATAGACGGCGACTCGCTGTATAGCTTAAGCCAGGAAGGTCATGTGTTCTGCTTTAACGCCCAAAACGGTAACATTATATGGCAGAAGCATTTAAATGACCTGGGCGCGCAGGCTCCCACATGGGGTTTTGCCGGATCTCCTGTGATCCAAGGAGATGTGCTGCTGCTTAACGCCTGTGAATCGGGTGTGGCGCTTGACAAACAGACAGGTGAGGTTATCTGGCAGAGTAAAGCGTCGGCCACCGGTTATTCCACGCCCGTACTCTACGAGCAGGGCGGTATCCGCTATATCGCGCTTTTCGGCCAAAGAGCGGTTTACGGTGTCGAGTTCGAAACAGGGAAAGTGGCCTGGTCGCTCCCCTGGCAGACTTCATATGACGTAAACGCGGCCGATCCCATAATTTTTGATAACAAAGTGTTTATTTCCACCAATTACCGTAGAGGCTGTGCTCTGGCCGATATTCAGACCGCTCCCCCGCAATTTTTGTGGAAAAGCGACTTGTTCAGCAGCCATTTTTCCAGCTTTGTCTATAACCGGGGTTATATTTACGGAAACGACGGAGCTGCCTCCGGCGCGGCAGGAGGATTCGGCTTTTTCCGCTGTATAGACGCACAAACCGGTGAGGACATGTGGTTCGAGAGCGCGGGCCTGGGTTCCCTTATTATGGTGGGGGAAAAACTCATCCTGCTGGACGACCAGGGAAACCTTAAAGTTGCAGAAGCAACCCCGGATGAATACCGTGAGATCGCAGCGGGAGTGCTGCCCAGGGGACTTTACTGGACTCCTCCCGTATTCTGCAAAGGCAGATTATATATTCGCAACAACGCCCGCGGCGAGCTTTATAAATTCGATCTTCAATAATGTTGTTACTTTTCTCACATTTTTTCGTTATATGAACTATAATGAGAAAAGAAACCATGAAGATCAACCTGAAATATATTGTATTTGAAGCTACCAGTATCTGCAATTTAAACTGCCGCTACTGTTATAATATCTGGAAGCGTCCCCACTCGAGTCCTTATTACAGCAATTCATATGCTAAAGCCATAAGAACCCTTAAACGTCTGTTTAAAATCGCCCATGTAACCCATATTGCCATGAGCGGAGGCGAGCCTTTGTTAAGTCAGAGGTTTCAGGAACTTGTTCTCTTTTGCAGATTAAAAAAAAAGGATGTTACCGTGATTACCAATGGCAACGGCGGCAGTCCGGCCGATTACAAGGAGCTGCTCGGCATGGGTGTCAATGTGTTCGAGCTGCCATTGCATTCACATAAGCCTGAAACGCACGATTATCTCACGAGAACCGAAGGATCATGGGAAAACGCCGTACGGTCCATTCGGGCGATACGCGCTCTGGGCGGCAGGGCTGTTGTTGTAATTGTTGTTACCAAAAAGAATTATAAAGACATTACTGACACTATTCTGTTTATTAAAAGCCTGGGTGTCACAAGGATTATGCTCAATCGCTTTAACATCGGAGGCCGGGGAATTACTGAAAAACACAATCTGCTGCCCGGTTTCGATGCGCTCAATTACACCTTCGCGACAGCCGATGCGCTGGCTGAAAAACACAACCTTATTATAACCTCTAATGTGTGCACGCCGCATTGTATTATCGATCCGGCTGCTTACCCCCACATCAAGATGGGTTCCTGCTCAGCCCAGCTTATGAACCTGCCCCTTACTGTCGATATCCAGGGGAATATGCGTCTCTGTAATCATTCTCCGGTGGTGGCGGGAAACATTTTTAAACAAAAACTGGAGCATATCTGTGATTCACATTATGTCAACCTCTGGAAGAACTCCGTACCTGAATATTGTGTGAACTGTGATAAATTTACCGCCTGCAGGGGAGGCTGCCGCGCGGCCTGCGAGCAGCTGGGTTCCACCGTTCAAGAAGTGGATCCCCTGGTTTCCTATATGGCGTCTTCGGACGCCAATCAAACCTCACCGCACGAAAGGAAGAATTGATATGTTTAAAAAATATATGATTATACCGGTCATATTGGCTGTTTTAGGAGCGGCTTTTGCTGTTGTATGCTTTTTGGTTTATATTTCCCGCGGCAAATACATTTTTATCAGACAAAAACTTAAAATCGGAGCTTTAATCCTCAGCCTGACCGCGTTTTCCTGCAGCTGTCAATCCAATCAAGACGATATTGTGCTGTGTTATAAAGCGACCGCGCCCACTCCCCGTATCACCTTTTCCAATGAGCTGAATCAAAACCAGGAGCTGATCGTGGATCCGCTGGTAAACAGAGCAATCACGGGCACAATCCAGGAAGATGATCAAAGTTACCCGGCCTATTCATTCCGGATCGTAGACGCCAAGGGTACCGTATTACAGAAAGACGAATTAACCGTAACTGAAACCTCCGGCAAGCAGCCTCGCGAGCTGTGCTTTGAAATAGCAATAGACCAGGATATCCCGCTGGGTGCCTATACGCTCAGGCTCTATTATGCGGATCTTAAAAACCAAGAAAAGAATCCGGACAGTTACTTTTACACGGCTCACTTTAACCTGATTGAGAGCATGATCCTGTGCTATGATATGGCTTACTGAGTAATTGCGTCCGGGAAGCTTATACTGTTAAAATATTATTTGCCAAGCTTTTTATATATGCTATAGTGTGCTTGCATGCATGTATTACGTGATTTCCCTAATATCAGGGTAACCGTGCCCACAAGAAAAATTTACAAACGCTTGGGGTATAAAACCGACACCACACTCCTCGATCAGGCTGCCCGGTCCAACCTGGAAAACTCGATTGCCGAGGCGCGGGATATCATTGTACTTAAAGGCCGCGCTCTCAGGCTTCCCATTACCAAACAGGATAGCCATGCAATTGAACTGGACAGCTCCCTTCAGTTAAAAAGCAGCAAACTGGCCAGTTTTTTCAGCTTTTGCGAAGAAGCTTTGCTTATGGCCGCAACCTGCGGTCCGGAAATAATGCATGAGATCAAAGCACTAACGGATCATAATAATCAGACTCTCGCCGTTGTCTATGACGCGGTAGCCAGTGAACTGGCGGATCTTGCCCTTGACTGGATTATGGAACTCTACAGCAGAGAGCTGCTGCATGAAGGCAAAAACCTTATGACACGGCGCTATTCGGCCGGTTACGGTGATTTTAAGCTGGAAAACCAAATCTACTTCTATAATTTATTACAGCTTGACACATTGGGTGTGACGCTTACCAACAGTTATATTCTGATCCCGGAAAAAACGGTAACCGCTTTTACGGGTATTACCGCAATCAGTACCGAGGGTGGAGACCAGGCATGAACAGAAATCAAGAAATTCTTAAGTTGGCAAAAGACAAAACGCTTGTTTTAGACGGGGCTACCGGTACACAGCTGCAAAAAGGAGGCATGCCTCCCGGTGCATGTCCCGAAACATGGTGTATCAAAAATCCCGAAATCCTGAAAGCCGTACACAAACACTACCAGGACAGCGGAGCGAATATTGTTTATACAGCCACACTGGGCACGAACCGCTATAAGCTTAGTGAATACGGTGAAACCGATGTCAGGGGAATCAATCAACGTCTCGCTGAAATTGCCAGACAGGCAGTGGGTAAGGAAATCTTTGTCGCCGGCAATATCGGTCCTACCGGCCGGTTTGTGGAACCTTTCGGGGATCTGCCATTCGCAGAGGCGGTAAGCTGTTTTAAGGATCAGGCGCAGGGACTGCTCGAAGGCGGAGTGGATCTTTTTGTTATTGAGACCATGATTGACATTCAGGAAGCGCGGGCGGCGCTCTTAGCGGTCAAGGAGCTGTGCGACAAGTTCACCGTTGTCACAATGACGTATGATAAAAGCGGCGTAACCTTAAACGGTACGGATCCCGTGGCCGCTCTTATTACCTTACAGAGTCTCGGTGCTCACGCGGTGGGATGCAACTGCTCCACCGGTCCCGCTGAAATGATTCCTCTCATCAAAAAAATGAAGCCCCACGCCTATGTTCCGCTCGCGGCAAAACCCAACGCCGGAATGCCTGTTTTGGAAAACGGCAAAACGGTTTTCCGTATGGGTCCCGAAGAGTTTGCCTCGTATACAGCAGAGCTGGTGCTGGCAGGAGCCAATCTGGTAGGCGGCTGCTGCGGTACGACACCGGAGCATATTAAACGCATCAAGCAAGTGGTTGAAAATTCTCATGGAGGAGCTCCTGTAAAACAGTCACTTTCGGCTTTGAGTTCTTCCCGCGGTTCGCTGCTTATTACGGCGGACGATCCGCTTTACATAATCGGAGAACGAATTAATCCCACCGGTAAAAGGAAACTGCAGCAGGAACTTTCGGAAGGATCGTTTAAACTTGTCAAAAAAATGGCCCGAGAGCAGGCTCAAAACGGAGCCCGGCTCCTGGATGTAAATGCAGGCATGCCGGGAGTCGACGAGAAATCACTTCTATTGGAACTGGTTAAGCTGCTTTCAGTGCAAACAGATCTGCCGTTAGTAATAGATTCAAGCAGTGCCGGGGCCATCGAAAGCTGTCTGCGCCTTTATCCGGGCCGCGCCTTAATAAACTCATTATCCGGTGAAAAGAAAAAATTAGCAGAGCTGCTGCCGCTTATTCGTTATTACGGAGCCATGACAATAGTGCTGCCGGTGGCGGACAATACTATCCCTCATACCGCCGGGGAACGAATCCGGCTCATCAAGCGTATTGTCGACAAAGCAATTGATGCGGGATTGACAAAACAGGATCTTGTAATCGACGGACTGGTTATGGCTATCTCTTCTCAAGCCCGGGCTGCAGAAGAAACACTTAAAACCATTCATTGGTGCAAAACCTCCCTCGGCTGTTCCACCGTAATCGGTCTTTCCAATATCTCCTTCGGTATGCCCGGGCGCGCGCTTATAAACAGCACGTTTTTGGCTCAGGCCGCCGGTTTCGGACTGACCTTCGCTATTGCCAATCCGGCCGAGATCTCAATCATGCAAAGCAAACTTGCCGCGGACCTGCTGCAGGGCAAAGACAAGGACGCTGCGCGCTTTATCAATCATTTTGCGGAAAGCCAAGAGACCAAACCGGTTGCTGAAACCCGACCCTTAACCCCTGAACAGGCTGTTACCCAAGCCTTACTGCTGGGAAACCGGGAAGAGATTACCGAACTCCTCGACCGTGCCCTGGAACAGTCCATAAGCGCAGAAGAACTGATACACACCCATATGATTCCGGCCATCACGCAAGTGGGAGACCTGTTTGAAGCAAAAAAATACTTTTTGCCCCAGCTGATAGCCAGTGCCGAAACAATGAAACTGGGATTTGCGCATCTGCAGCCGCTGCTTAAAAAAAAGTCGGACAAGCAAAAAGGTAAAATTCTCCTGGCAACCGTTGAGGGGGATATTCACGATATAGGCAAAAATATAGTGGCGCTCATGCTCTCAAATCACGGTTTCAAGGTGATCGACCTGGGTAAAGATGTGAACGCAAAAACAATTGTGGAAAAGGCTCAAAAGGAAAAACCCGATATCATCGGTCTTTCGGCCCTCATGACCACAACCATGGTAAAGATGAAAGCCGTAATTGAATCGGCCCGAGCAAAACATATATCCTGCTCTTTCCTATTGGGCGGCGCCGTGGTTACCGAAGAATACGCGCGCTCATTAAACGCCCATTATGCCAAAGACGGAGTAGAAGCGGTGAAAAAGGTCAACGAACTTACCCAAGCGCGCTAACCGCTGTTTTTTTATATTCCTGATAAATATTTATTTACTATTTCAGATATATTTGTATTATATTATAAGTATAGAGAAAATTCCTTTTAATAAATCCACGTTATAAGCTATTATTCGGTGCGTGATTATGGAAGTATTGATACATAAGCACAATCAGCACGCAATAATTCTCGAGATCAGGGGCGAGCTCGATATGTATAACTCGAGTAAATTGAAAACTACGGTCAAATCATTATGGAAAAAAGGCCGTACTCCTCTTATTTTTGATTTAAAGGATCTTTTTTTCATTGATTCAAGCGGCATAGGTGTTTTAATATATTTTTATATGCAAATGAACGACAAAAAACAGCCGTTTTATCTTGTCAACCTGCGCAGTACCGTACAGAAAGTAATTCAACTAACCGGAATTGAAGACCTCCTGCCCATAGAACATACCATTGATAACGCATTGTCCCTGATTACCGGATAAATCTACCTAAAAAAGCCTTTTCATTTTAATAAAAAAAGGCTTGACGTGTCTAATATCTTTGCCTATCATGCTTCTAACATATAACAACAAGGGAGAATTAAATGGAAAAAATAGATTTTTTAGTAAAAGGCATGCCTGTGGCTATCCTTAATATGTTCCGCGGTTTCTGTACCTTGGAGGGTAAAACTGAAAGCCAGGGCATTATCGACGTGATGATCAATTATATTGATAAAAATACCGGCGGCAGTAATGAAAATCTAAAAAAGATCGTTGAAGAATACCGGGCCGGCCAGAAAAAGTAAAAAACCTCTGTTTTTTGCAGGATCATGAATTACTTACACTATAAATTTAAAGCAGATCCTAACAATGAAGTTAAAGTAACCCTTAACCAAAAGGCTAATGTGTTTCTGCTGGATACGGCATCTTATTATAAATATCGTCTCGGAAAAGCGTACGAGCCCACGGCCGCATATAATGATGTGACATCAATCCATATAAAGGTACCGCATAAAAGCAACTGGCACCTGTTAATCGAACACAGTGACGCTTTTAAAGGTATTATAAGAGCCTTGGTTGATGTAATTTAAAGCCTTACTCTGTATTATTACAGACTGCCGAAAACCTTCCTTAAAAGCTCAGTAACTCTGGCCGCGGGATCCTTGCGGATTTTCTTTTCTTCTTTGGCTATCATTAAAAACAAACCGTCAAGCGCTTCATTGGTAACATAGTCGTCGAGATCAAAACTCACTCTTTTGGTGTAGGGAAGATTATTGTAAGCATCCAAAATAATTTTAAACACAGCCGTAACACCGACATCGTCCATAACTTTCTTTACTATAGGTTTGAATATATTATAGAGTTTGGTTCTGGTATTTTTTTCAAAATACCTTGTAGCTTCATCGTCGCTTCCGTGCAATATTCTAAGTGCGTCTTTAATCGTCATTTTGGTAATCACGTCGATAAAGATGTCCACAGCCTTGGGAGCCGCTTTTTCGGCCGCGCGATTCATGGTTTGAATAAATTTATCCACCTGCGAACCCAATCCGATGTCGCGAACCGTTTTAGCTACCTTTTTTAAATCTTCAGGCACAAGTATTTTAATGGCCAGATTTTTAAAGTAGCCGTCTTTTTTGGAAACAAGTGTAACCGTGTTTTTAGTGCCGATTTCCAAAGCCTCTTTCAAACCGGCGATAACGGTTTTTTCATCCAATCCGTCTTTGGAACCGGATTTGATAATACTAATACTATCCAATCCCTTGCAGCCAAAGCTGAAGAACAGACAGGTGATAATAGCCATTCCAATTATTATTTTCATGAAATCCTCCTTTGATGTGTTAATGTAAGTATGGTCAGTATACATAATTTTGCAAGAATTTAAACCGCTTTGACCCGATTTTTTTACATCACCAGCACTTTGGCCCCCTGAGCTCTGCCCCGCTTCAATTCCCAAAGCGCCCGGTTCGCCTGTTCAAGACCGTATACGGTTACTTTGGGCTCTAATTTTATCTTGGCCGCCACCTTTAAGAAATCCTCAATGTCCTTTCTTGTAACATTGGCTACCGATTTTATTTCTTTTTCCAGCCACAGATGTGTTCCGTAATTTAATTTGGACAAATAATTCTTATCTGAATCCTGTTTGCGGATGGCATTAATCACCAGCCGACCGCCCGCTTTTAGATTGAGGAGTGCGCAGGCAACCGGTTTCCACACCGGAGTGGTGTCGATAATCGCGTCGCAGAGCTCCGGAGATCTGTCTTCCGTGGCGCCCGCCCATGCCGCGCCCAGCTCAAGAGCAAAAGCACGCTGCTCGTGGCTGCGGGCGAATACAAAAACCTTAAGCCCTGGGTGGATGTGCTTTACAAGCTTCAGCACCAAATGGCCCGAAGCTCCGAATCCCGTCAATCCGAGATTGCCGCCGTCCTTTACCTGAGCCAGCCTCAGGGAGCGGTACCCTACTCCGCCTGCGCAAAGCAGAGGAGCGGCCCCCGTGTCGGAGAGATGTTCCGGGATGATATAGGCGGAATTTTCAGGAACCGCCATATACTCCGCGTACCCTCCGTCCGCGTCACGGCCCGTGGCTTTAAAGCGCGGGCACAGGTTTTCCCGTCCGCTGCGGCAGTATTCACAGCTGCCGCAAGCCGAGTATATCCAGCCCACGCCCACTCTCTGCCCCAATACGTGGCGTGATGCGCCCCTGCCGAGTTCCGCCACAACACCCACCACTTCGTGCCCCAGTACCATGGGAAAACGCGAAGGCGCGGCCCTTCCTTCTATTTCATCCAACTCGGTATGACATACCCCGCAGGCCTTCACTTTGATGAGAATCTGTCCCGGTCCCGGCTTGGGTACGGGGAGTTCTTGGTAGACAAGAGGCTCTTTTATAACCGAGAGATCGCATAGCTTGTTTAATACGGCGGCTTTCATTATCTATTATCCTATTTTAAGATACACCTGTTTAATAAAAAGGAAAAGAGGTCATGCGTTATCTGCCCGCCATATCATGTATGGTGTGGCCCTCCTGCCTGACTGCGGGCATATCATTAAAAAAATGTAACTTTATTTGCTATTTTATAGGGATTCATTATACTTTATTCTATCTTTAATAAAAAGGAGGAAAAAGGATGAAAAAATTATTGACTATTGTTTTTATGCTGGCACTGACAGTATCGGTTTTCGCGCAGGACGGAGCGCTGGAAATCGAAACAGGCGTGGATGTCTTGATACCCACGGGGAGTTATAATCAAGACGGAGAATTTACCGAAGTCCCTTCCGGGTATAGTCCTATGGCCATTATTATTCCCATCACTGTATTGTATGAGGTTTTTACGGGGCTGCAGGTTGGAGTAAAGGCGGAATACGACTACTACAATGAAGATTTCTTGGATGCCTCCGGTTTAAATCAGCCGGCCATCGAGGTGAAATATACGTCGGAGTTCGGTGCAGGGGCTTTCGTGGATGCATACATGCCTTTCGGATCCGAAGATATTGTGGGTACGGACCCAATGGTCTATTTTGATATCGGCGTGTTCTACGACGGCGCGTTTGACTTCCTGTTATTATACGGAGAGGTGGTTTACACTCTGACCTTCGAAGATGAGTTTGAAAATAAACAGGACTCACTTTCAATTCAACTCAAACCCGGTTACCAGATCATGGATGCGTTAAAGGTTACCCTCGCAGCACAAGTCGATTATAACTTTGACAGGGTAATCGGCGGATCCACGCAAGATGACTCGGACGGTTATATATTCTGGCTCGCGCCCGGCGCGGCGTATCAAGTCATGGATATGCTTGAGTTGTCACTCGAAGTACCGTTTACACTCTTTGGGAAAAGGGCTTTCGGGATGTGGGGTGTAAGCTTCAGAGCCAAATTCAACCTTCTCTAACTTTTAATTAGTTTATACTCAAGTGTTAGGCGGACATTATTCCCGCCTAACACTTTTTTTATGTGGATTCATGGACTAAATTTCTTTTGTTTTTTAGCCAGAGATTCATATACTAATACGTAGACACAACTTTTCATCCGGAGGAATTGCATATGAAAAAATCCGTACTTGTAGTTATTTTTTGCCTGATCGTATTTCCGGTCTTCTGCCAGGAAGAACACAAGCTTATCATAGGAACCGGTCTGGAAAGCGAGTTCCGTACGGGTTATTACAGCTCGAACGGCGAGATTTCAGGTTCGCCTTCCACACCGAGTACGTTCAATATCCCGGTCACCATATATTACCGCATTATCGGGGGTCTTGAGCTCGGCGTAAAAGAAGGATTCAAACTGGAAACAGCGGATTCCGATGTGTATATCGGCATCGATCAACCCGCGATCAGTGTACGTTACACCCTTGATTTTGGTCTGGGCGCTTACGTGGATATGTACCTGCCTGTGGGATCGGAAGATATTATAGGGCCTGACCCGGAGATCTTTTATAATTTCGCCCTGTTCTATTATGTGGATATCGCGAATTTCTTTATATCCGCGGAAACGGTTTATATGCTCACCTTTGCAGACGCCAATGACACGACCAATGATAATTTTAAAATCAGTGTCCAGCCGGGCTATGTGCCTTTTGAAAATTTCCAAATTACACTGGGCATTGAGTTTGACTATTCTTTGGACAGAGTAGTCGACGGTACTGTTGAAGAAGGCACTTCCACGTATGTGGTAAAGGTCAGCCCGGGTATTGGCTACGCGCTGGATGAATCTCTTGCCCTTGCACTGGAAATACCCATTACCGTATTCGGAGTGAGCTCTACGGATGAAATCGGCGGAATACCGGTAGTACAGGAGGTAAGCTCCTGGGGAATCACGGTAACCGTTACCATGAAGCTGCTTTGAATCCGGGTGTGCCTGCAACGGCCCGAAACGGGCCGCCGTTTAAAATCCGGGCGCGGCCGCTTCAACACCGGAACAGGCCTCCGTTTAAAATCCGGGCGCGGCCGCTTCGACACCGACACAGGCCGCTGCTTTAATCAGCTATCTCCTACTGATATTTATCAAAGAGTTTTTCCAGCTCTAATTTTTTAGCGTCCACCATAAACTTAAGATCGCTGACAGATGAAGTAATTCTGTTTGTTTTTTGTTCTATTTCTTGAGTAGTATCTAAAACTTTATTTAGTGGTACGAAGCCTGTACCCAAATGAAGCAACACCATGCTTTTTGCTGTAATACCACATATAAACCGATTAACTCACAG
>JAFGGG010000022.1 GCA_016930675.1 Spirochaetales bacterium | reverse complement strand
TTTGATCTTTTTCTTTAGCCATATTTCGCTCCTTACTTAGTATTTCACGATATGGCTATTTACACAAACTTTTTTACACTCTCAAATTATACTAGAAAATTTAAAGAATCTGCACCCATCCGTGAAAATCCGAAGTTAAAATATTTCAACACCGGATCACGCGATCCGCCTCAGGGTTCGTAACCAAACCAACACCAAGCTATTCCCCGCTGTAACTCTTGCCCTCGCTGTCGGTAAAGGGCACGAAGATGACACCCAGACCGTCGTACACATCCTTTGGTACCAGCTTTATCTTGCCGTCTTCGGACTTAACTTTTTCTATGGACATCAGGAATTGGCGGTAGGGGGGGCCGAGCGGTACCACGATGAGTCCGCCCACCTTAAGCTGCTTGATGAGGGGCGCGGGCAGATGGTCGATGGAACACGTGACGATTATCCTGTCGAAGGGCGCGTACTCCTGCCAGCCGTAGTAGCCGTCATCCAGTTTCCTGTGAATGTTTTTATACACCGGATAATCGCTTTCCAGATTTTTGAACAGCTTGTCGGTTTCCTTATACAGCCCTTCGATAATCTCGATTGTGTACACATGATTGGTAAGCCGCGCCAGCACGGCGGCCTGATAGCCGGAGCCCGTGCCGATCTCCAGCACCTTGTGCTGCGGCTCAACCTTTAACGAGGTTGTCATCATGGCCATGACGTTGGGCGCGGTGATGGTCTGGCCGTAGCCGATCTGCAGCGGCCTGTCGCCGTAGGTAAGAAAAAGGTCCTGGCCGCGGGTGAAGCGTTCGCGGGGAGTCAGCAGATAGGCGCGCAGCGCGTTCTTATCCGCGAACTCACCGTACCCTGCTCTGATGATGATCTGCGCGCGTTCCCAGCGTAATGATAAAGAAGCCTCATTCTCCTTGGTGTGCGCGAGCATCCATTTGACATAATTTTCTTTATTGTCGATGGGAGCCTGATCCTGTATCTGCGTGATATCGTAGGCCACGGGCGCGTTGTTGTCCGTACCCTGGTCTGTCGCGGCTTGCTCCTGGCTGCCCGCGGAGGAAGCCGCGGAGATATCGGTGCTCGCGGGGCCGGTATCTTCAGTGCCAGTCTCTGCGCCCGCGGCAGGCGAATCGTCAAGCCCCTGTTCCATACCGGGCGTTTGACCGGGCGGCTGCCCGCTTGTGGGCAGGGAGGAGGAGGGGAGCAATGCGATAATAATTATAATTCCCGCGATCACCAAGGCCGTACATGCCGCGATGACGAGCAGGAAGCGCGTGTTTGGTTTGAGCCTGGGAGTTTTTCCGGGTTTCTTACGGGCAGCCGCTCTTTCCTCTTTGCATTCGGCGCACAAACCGGGTTCGGGGATATCGATTCCGCATACTTTACAACTGGGCATAACCCACCTCGCGTAAATTTAATCGAAATACAACCTTAATGTATTCAGTTATCTTTGTCAAATCAAGCACTATTTCAGCAGGGTTTTGACAAACATGAGTATACAAGATACTATCCCCTTATTTGGGAAGAGGAGTTGTATGCGCCGGATTAACCTGAAACTGATTGCCCTGTTTTTATTTTCCATCGGTCTTATTGCCTATGAGCTTTTTGTGATGCGGGTTTTTGCCGTGGGCAGCTGGTCGAATTTCGGTTCCATGATCATCAGCACGGCTCTGCTTGGTTTCGGGATCGCGGGAACCCTGCTCACGTTCGTGCACAAGACCATTAAGGCCTCACCCAATAAATGGTTGTCGCTCACCGCTCTGGCAACCATGCCCGCCATGGTGCTTTGTTTCGCGGCCGCTCAGGCGGTGCCGTTCAATCCCCTCTTCGTGGGAGTTGACGGCTGGCAGCTGATATGGATCGGAGCGTTTTACCTTATTTACAGCATACCCTTTTTTCTGGGCGCTCTGTTTATCGGCATCTCGTTTATGGTGTTGAGCAGTCAGATGCGCAGGCTTTATTTCTGGAATATGTGCGGGTCGGGCCTGGGAGGCCTCGCTGTCATCGGTTTTATGTTTTTCTTGCCCACGGCAGTGCTGCTGCTTCCCATTTTACTCCTGATTTTCCTGGCCGCCCTGCTCTGTGTGCTGCGCCTGGACCGTGAAAAAAACAGAGTGCACATAAAAAAATCATACCTGATCGCGCTGCCGGTGTTGCTGTTTTTTTCTCTGTGTGTTTTTCTGCTGGCGGGCACTATTCGGGTTTCGGATAAAAAATCTATTTTCTACGCGCGCAATTATAAGGATTCTGTAGAAACCAGTACGGTATACAGCCCGGCCGGAGAGCTGCGTGTGTTTAAAAGCTCTTATTTTCACTCGGCTCCGGGCATGAGCATGAACGCGTCCCAGGAAATAGAAAGAGTGCCCCAACAGCCCTTTTGCGGGCTTTACATCGACGGCAACGGCCCCATTGTGATAATGGGCAAGGCCCTGCCCGAAGAATCGGTGTTTTTGGACTATCTGCCCGTAAGCGCGCCGTATACGGTTAAGCAAAATCCAGAGGTGCTGCTGGTAAATCTGGGCGGAGGTATCAACATCGAGGTGGCCAAACACAATAACGCTGCGGCTGTCACGGTCGTGGAACCGAATTCCGAAATCATCCGTCTGTATAAGGATGATCCGTTTGTGAGCGGTTTTACGGGATTCAGACTGCGGGATCCGGCGGTAAAGGTGATAACGGGCGAGCCCAGGGCCTATTGCCTGCGCAACAGGGAACGGTTCGATATAGTGGAAATCAGTCTGATAGATTCCGTGGGGCTGTCGCAGTCCGGCGGCTACGCGGTGCAGGAAAATTTCACCTACACAAAGCAGGCGATTCAGGAGTACATGTTCAGCCTTAAACCGGGCGGTATGCTGTCCATTACCGTGTGGGACAGATTGAAGCCTCCGCGCAATGTGTTGAAAATTCTGTCAACCGTAGTGGCGTCATTAAAGGAGCAGGGGATTGATAATCCCGGGAAGCAGCTGTTTGTGTTTAATTATCTGAATTCAACGGCCACTATTTTGGTCAAAAAAACTCCCTTTACCAATGATGAAATAAGCAGGCTGAAAGCATTCGTAGAAAAGCTTTCGATGAGCCTGATCTACTACCCGGGAATGCCTGTAGGTGGCGATGATCTGCAGCGCTTGGCGAATTATTATTACTCCTGGTTTACGGATGAACCGGAAATAACGCGGAACAAACCGGAATACGTTGAGCCGGCGCAGTTTTACCACGCCGCTCTGCGTGCCATGCTCGCGGGCAGGCAGGAAGAGCTTTATGCAAAGTATATCTTTGATGTGAGACCCATGAGTGACGATAAACCCTACTACAGTGTGTTTTTAAAACCGGAAAGTCTGGGGCTGTTTATCGATCAGCTGCCTGCGGTTTCCGAGGAATGGGGCTACCTGCTTTTATGGGCCGTACTGATCCTGTCCGTGATCTTCGGCGCGCTTATCATTCTGCTGCCTGTGTTGGGAAGATGGCGTGAGCTGTTCAGCAAGCAGCGCGGAACGGCGGGTGTGATAGCCTATTACGCCTGTCTGGGATTGGGTTACATGCTGATAGAAATATTTCTCATCCAGCGCCTGGCATTGTTCCTAAGCAATCCCATGATTTCGGTTTCCATCGTGATTACGGCCATGCTTATTATTTCCGGGATCGGCAGCATCTGCAGCAGGTTTTTGGCCCGCAGCAGGAAAAAGATTGTGCGTCTGGCTGTAGCAGGAATCGTGGTGAGTGTCGTGTTCTATATTTTTTGTCTCACCCCGCTGCTCTCCGCGCTGTCGGGCATACCCTTTTTGCTGAAAATTATAGCGGCGGTTCTGCTGATCGCTCCGGCGGCCTTTTTTCTGGGCATGCCTTTTCCCAATGGGCTGAGTGCTTTGTCAGCCGGCAAGCCAAGGCTGCTGCCCTGGGCCTGGGGTATGAACGGGGCGCTTTCCGTAACCGGAGTAGTGCTGGGGAGACTGCTGTCGGTTTCGTTCGGCTTTACCGCTGTGTTAATTGCAGCTATAATTGTATATATAATGGTAGGATTATTGTTTTCGTCTAATGAAGGCGGATTGCTTACTTCCGAATGAGGAAGATTTTTTACTTTCAGTCTGCTAATGCTTGTACAGTTTATTTTACTACTTTTTTCCAAAAAATCCCTTGAACGGAATTATGAGTTTAGCTATCATTAAGTTCATCAGGGTAAGTTTTATAGCGAACTGGGCAAGGATACGGAAGCTGTCGGCAGGATCTCTTAGCAACTTGTCACAATGAAGGAAAATGGATACCCGATAAATAATTCTGTCAATCATTTAAGGTGAAAGGGCAAATACCTGGGGGAGTCCCGATAATCCTGCTATGGCAAAGATTCCTTTAGAAAGAGTAACTTATGAAGTTTTTGGATTCAATTGTAAGAAGGATTATAATTACTGGTCTTGGAACCATTGCCGCGTTTCCTTTTTTGAGAAGGTTAATATTTTTTTTCAGACCAATTGTTAATCGTCTTGTGTATAGAAAACAAAAGTGGAATTATTTAAAACACTTTTCTTCAAAAAGATATATGGACTGCCAGATTGCCATAATTCAGGCACCGGGATGGAGTGTTAATTCACCACCCTTTGGCCTGGCGTGTTTATCTTCATTTCTCCGCAAGAATAATATTAAAGTTATGCCAGTAGATATCAATGTAGTGATGTATAATAGCAATAAGGATAGACATCCGGAAGGCTGGAACGATAGTGTAAGTTGGTTTTGGAATGATCCTTCCATAGTCGAAAGTTTTATTGAGGAAAATAAAGAGATCCTTGTACAATACATTGATGCCATTGTAAGAAGTGGGATTAAGATTGCAGGGTTTACAATCTATGGGAATTCCTACTTGATGAGTTGTTATCTTGCAAGCGAAATTAAAAAACGTAATAAGAATGTTATCATTGTGTTTGGCGGGCCCAGCACCGCGGACAGTTTGAGAGCCAAGGAAATCATCTTGAACAATAATGTTGTGGATATTGTTGTTCAGGGTGAAGGAGAGCTTACACTCCTTGAAATTGTTAAAAGAATAATAGAAGGAAAAGAAGTCGAATCTCCCGGGACCATATTTCGCAGAAATAACAAAGTAATTACTGCGCCTGTCAGAGACCCGATTAAAGACATGGACTCATTACCCTTTCCTGATTTTTCTGATTTTGATTTTTTTCAATACAAAGAGCCGTTTCAATGTCCTATTGAATCGAGTCGGGGTTGTGTTAATAAGTGCGTCTTCTGCAACGAGAGAACGTTTTGGAACAGGTATCGTTCCAGGAGTGGGGCCTCAATGTATAATGAGATGAGATATCAACTGGAAAGGTATCCTCATATCGCATACTTTGAATTCCACGATAATCTTGTTAATGGCAATATCAGGGAACTTGAACGGATGTGTGATTGTATTATTGAAGGTAAGCGGCAGATTTTCTGGGGCGGATCGGCCATAGTCAGAAAAGAAATGACCTACGATTTATTTTTAAAGCTTAGAAAAGCGGGCTGTACATCTCTTTCTTTTGGAATAGAATCAACATCAAAGTCAGTTTTGGAAAAAGTAGGAAAGATTTTTGCCAAGGCAGCGGATATTGACAGCATTGTGAGGAGCTCTTATAAGGCAGGTGTTAGCTGCTGCCTGAATTTTATGTTTGGACTTCCGGGTGAGACAGATGATGAAGCTGAAGAAAATATTGAATTTATCAGACGTCACGCTAAATATATAAAAGCCGTTAATCCCAGTCCGGCTTTGTGTTTTATAGGTCCGGGAACTTCCGCATATGAATCACCTGAAAAATATGGGATTGATCTAACAAAAGGCGGCACCTATTGGGATTCGACAGACGGTGAAAACACCTTTTTACGAAGACTTAAAAGGTTTGAAAAGTTTATATCTGAAGCTCACAGATTAAAAATACACAGCATATATCCGCATCCTAAGTTGGTCAATCGCAATGAAGTAATAGCTGATTATTATTTCTATACCAAGGAGTATGAGAAAGCCATCCCATATTATAAAAACGCTTTGGAGAAAGAATCATGTGATAAAATCAAGGAGGAAAAATTAAATACCTGTTTTAATAACGTAGGTACAAAATCAATCCGAGATAAACTATGATAAGCAGTCAGATTAATACAATTAAAAGAATGATTAAAAAAGGTTTAAGAGATAGGTTATATCCTGCCTTTTGGAATTTGGATAGAGTACCAGTTAAACCGACCTATGTTTCAATTGGAGTAGCAGAGACATGTTTTTTTAGATGCAAACATTGTGATATATGGAAGTTAAAGCCTGCTAAGAATAGAATGAGTTTGAAGCAGTATAATCTGGCTTTAAAAAAAGTTTATAATTGGTTAGGCGACATTTCGATTACTTTTTCCGGAGGCGAACCATTTATAAATCCCGATTTGAGTCAAATCGTTAACGAGGCAAACAGGTTGGGACTTAAAACATATGTTAATACAAATGGATTTATCGTTAATCAGGCGAGCTTAGATAAGGTGGTGAAAGCTGGAATTGACGCAATTCATATTTCTATTGATAGTTTAGGCAAAGAGCACGACTGGAGTAGGGGAAAAAAGGGGGCGTTTAAGAAAGCTGAAGCAGTAATTAAGATGATAAAAAAAACGAAAAATAAATTAAAAAGTAATTTAGAGATTGGTATGACAAAAATATTGATGAAAACAAAATTGGAACGAATTGATGATTTAATTGACTGGGGAGAAAAGATAGGCATAGAAGCGATTTATTTTCAGGCCTTAAATGAAAATTTTGGTGTGGCTAAACATGATCCGAATTGGTATCAGAAGAGTATCCTTTGGCCTGAAAAAGATAAAGCTGTGACCACAATTAACCGTTTGATTGAGTTAAAAAAAGCTGGCAGGATTATAGGGAGTAGTTTTAGCCAGTTGAGAGATTATCTCGATTATTATCAGTCTGGCCCGAAGAAGTATGGTTTAAAGTATCGATGCTATGTTGGTTTAAAAAACTTCTCTATCGCGATGAATGGAGATGTGAGGTTATGTTCTGCTTTCAAACCGATCGGGAATGTATTGCTTGAGTCTCTAGAGAAAATATGGAATGGAAGTAAAGCTAAAAGGCAGAGGGAGAAGATTAGAAAATGTAAGCGTGGTTGCAGGGTGTTATTATGTAATCGAAGAGCAAACTTAAGTTTCAAAGAGGTTCTTAAGATAGTAAATGAAAAGTTAAAGCGTTAGGTTGTTATTGAAGAAAAATGAAGAAAAATATTGTAAATTTAGCTATCACTTAATTGAAATACAGCAATTGCTTGACTATATCATATAGGTACAATATAATATAACTTATTGGTATAAATATGCTTAGGAGCTTATTGTGAAAAGAGTTTTAATCACCGCTTTGGTCTTATACGCACTACTTCTATGTGCTTGTGACAATATAGATCCGGATCTTTATTCGAAAATAGCCGATCCGGCTTATAAACTGGTTTGGTCGGATGAGTTTGATTATCAGGGAAAACCCTCTTCCGATAAATGGGTTTTTGATGTGGGCGGACACGGCTGGGGCAATGTGGAACAGCAGTATTACACGGATAGGCTGGAAAACGCGGAAGTAAAGGACGGTAAGCTCATTATCACCTCACGTGAAGAAAGCTATGAGCACCGCTATTATACATCCGCCAGAATAAAAACAGAAGAACTTCATTCCTGGCTGTACGGCCGTTTCGAAATCTACGCGCGTCTGCCCAAAGGTCAGGGCATCTGGTCGGCTTTCTGGATGCTGCCGCACAATTTCAAGAACGCCACCTGGCCGCAGTGCGGGGAGCTTGATATCATGGAAAATGTGGGACAGATGCCGGGAGTAATCCACGGAACCGTGCATACCTTTGCCTATAATTCCAGAAAGAAAAATCTGCGCACAGGCACTGTGCTCTATGAAGACTGTTACGATGCCTTTCATTTATACGCGGTAGAGTGGTCGGAGCAGGAGATTGTCTGGTATGTGGATGACAAGCCCTTTTTCCGCTATGCCAAAGAAGCGGACGACAAATGGGTCTGGCCGTTTACCATACCCTTCCACCTGATCATCAATGTGGCTGTAGGAGGGGGCTTCGGCGGAAATGTGGATGATGATATTTTTCCCACCGAGTTGATCGTGGATTATGTGCGTGTGTTTAAGCTGCCCGGCTAGCTGCTAAACAGAGAGCGGGCGCAGACCAGGCGCGGCCCTGCATAAGTATCCATCAGTCTTTTTTCGCCGCTTAATTGTTAATGCGTAAAAAATGTATTATATTAAGTACCACCTGATTAATTTCATGAAAATTATTGTTATGAAAGACGTCCGCAATCTAAAAACTGTAATTTCATGCCTCGCTCTTATGCTGCTGGCTTTTCCTCCGCCCGTAAGTTCGCAGGACAACGATCTTTCTGCGGTAACCGTGGACAAGATCCCGGCTTCACTGGAAGAGTTTATTGCGCTGCGCGACAGGCTGGCCGTCACACCGCAGGGCGGAGCCACGGTTATGATTATAGCGTGCATAATGTACACGCAGGACAGCGAACTGGGAGAAAAATGCCTTGTTATTGCCCTGGCCAACGATTTATTGGTAAAGGGCGGGACATACAAAGGCTATGCGCTGAGTTTTAAAGATAAAAAGTTTCTGCAAAAGCGCATCGGTAAAGATTCAAGCGAGTCTTATATTCCGCGCTCTTATGTAAGCGGAACAACTCCCGGGCAGGAATACAGGCTGCCGCAAGGAAAACTGGAGTTCAACTACTCATGCAATCAGTTTTCGGGGGATCTGGAACAGGGTGTGTTTAAAATTTTTGTCAGATGCTCCGGGGCGGACTCCCCGCGCCCCATAACATTAACCCGCAACAGCAAAGGGATCTGGAAAGCCTGGGGGTGGCATTCGCTTTTAGTTGCCATTAAAGCGCCTGTATTTCAGGATGATCTGTAAGTCCGATCGGAAACTGTGCCGCGGGCGTGCTTTGCGTTTTTATGTACATCAGCCGTCATCCGCATTGAATACGTTTTTATTACAGGGCGCTCCCTCACATATCACCGGCTTCAATGGTGGTATGTTGATTTTCAAACACACTCACCGTTTGATTTTCCGAGTCCAGCAGTGTGATCGTCCGCATGTCTCTTGAAAGAAATACAGAGCCCTTTTGATAGTCTCTGTCCGTACTGATAATTTTTTTGGTCCAGCTGATGCCGCCGTTTTTGGTAAAAAGAACCGCGCAGGAAAACGGCTGCGTGAACTTGGCCACAATCATGCCCTGCTTTGCGTCTTTAAAACGCATGGCAACCGCGGGCGACTTATAAACCTCAAGATCCATCCCGTAGGCCCTTAATGCCGCCGACAGCCTGCGCCAGGTCAGTCCCTGATCCGGAGTAAGATACAGGATGCCCTTTTCATCGAGAACAATGCCTTCCTGTTCCGAAAAGAGGTCGATCGCCACAATATGGGCGCAGTCTTGAGGCAGGGTAAGGGCGGACCAGTTTCTCCCGCCGTCCCGGGTTAAAGCCAATTTTTCCGGCGAGGCTATCCAGCCGACCTTGTCCGAAATAAAGCTTAAGAACCGGCAGTGATGGGGATCGGAGCGCCCGAATTTTTTCAGCATATCGAATGATTTGGCCTGATTTTTACTCATAAGCACATTGCCCTTGTCGCCGCAGGCCCATACATTGGCGGCATTAATTTCCAGCGCGAAAAGGCCGAACGAGCGGCTGGACGCCAGGTTCCATGTGGCAGTCGCGTCGGTTGTATAGTAGATCTGGCCCGCGAAACCCGTGACAACACCGAAACCTGAGGAATCAAAGGCCGCGTGGTAATAGGTAACGATCTTTTCCAAAGGGCTTTTATGGATGACAGTCCGCCAGCCCGTGGGTTGTAACGTGGGGCAGGAGATTAAGAGCACAGTAGTAAGTAAAATTATTGATAATAAATATTTCATAGTGAAATTCCCCTTTATTATTTACGGATAATTCACTCGTTTATAATAGACAATTATGCTTTTTAAAGACAAGGTTGAGTGTTTTATAAATAAACCTGCAGCTGTTCAAGATCATACGCATCAAGTCGCACATCAGCCGCGTGAATCACTCCGTCGACCTGATCTGGTCTGCGCATACCCACAATAGCCGCCGTTATGGCCTTGTTTCTCAATGTCCAGGCAATGGCGATTTCTCCGGGTGTTTTGTCATGTTTTTTCCCGATTTTGGCAAGGCAGTCGACAAGCTCTAAATTTTTTGAGAGCTGCGGTTCTCGGAAATTGGCGGCGCTTTTTCTCCAGTCGTCATCGGACAGGTTTTTAATCCGTTCTCGTGTCATTTTACCGGTAAGCAGTCCCGACGCCATGGGTGAGTAGACGATTACTCCGATATTATGCTCCAAACAGTAAGGAAGAATCTCCTGCTCCACACCGCGAAAGAGCAGGGAATAGGGCGGCTGCAGTGAGGTAATGGGCGCGATCTTACGTATGCGCCGCATCTGCTCTACGGAAAAGTTGGAAACACCGATGTAGCGGACCTTGCCTTCCTGTTTTAACGCGGCCAGGGTTTCCCACCCCTCTTCAATATCCTCATCCGGATCCGGCCAGTGGATCTGATACAGGTCGATAACGTCGACCTTGAGTCTTTTCAGGCTGTCTTCCACTTCCCTGCGCAGGGAAGCGGATTTCAGATTACCGGTGAGATTGTCATCTTTACACCATAAGCGGGAGCACTTGGTAAAAATATACGGTTTATCCGTGCGTTCGGCGTATGCTTTGCCCACAACCTTTTCGGAATGTCCCAGACCGTAGATCGCGGCCGTGTCGATCCAGTTGATACCCCGATCCAGGGCTTTGTGGATGGTTTTCAGTGAATCTGTATCGTCCTGATGCCCCCAGCCCCATCTCCAGCTGCCGCCAATGGCCCAGGCTCCCAGACCGATACGGGTTATTTCAAGATCCGAATCGCCCAGTTTTCTTTTTTCCATTATCAGCTCCCTCAGTATCTAATTTATAGAGGAAATTGCAAAACTCAAAATATATTAAGTTAGTAAAATACTAATTCTTTATACCATATTAATTTAGCAATTTCCATTTTAGGAGTTACGTGCAAAAATAACATTTTTACAAGTAGCTCTATAATATATTTAAATTTATATATTTCTTCAAATTAATATTATTTTTTACTTCCGAAAAAGCCGCCACCTATGGTGGTGGTATGATGATTGACAGCTTATTGACAGAAAATATATATATAATAGAATAAAAACATATACTTTAAAAGGAGGAAGCAGGATGAAAAAAATAAATACAGTTATCATGATAATGGTATGTGTTTTCTGCGCGCAAAGCCACGGGCAGATGATTATTTCCGCGGGCGCGAACGGCTATCTGGCGGAAGATTTTATGTTCGGCCTGGGTGTGGGCTTTGAGATGACAATCGCGGAAGGGTGTTTCAGCGGTGATGACGGAGCCACCACCATGGGCATGGGCATTGAGTATCTATTTGTTCCCTTAGACGATGGTACCACCGGTGACGGCTTTGTGTTCCCCTTTTTTGGCAAAGAACGCGTGCGGATCGAGCACAATTTTGCCTTTGACGTGGGATTGGGCGGAGCATTGGTCATGCTGGATGTGGAAGACGGATACATGGAGATGGGTGGCGCCGTTCTGGCCGAAGTAGGCCTGCTTTACCTGATGGATATAAATTTCACCCTGGCCGGGGCCATACGAGGCGGGGTATTATTTTTAGCCGATGAGGTTTTTCCTTTTATCGGTGTGAAAGTTCATATCGGCTATTTTCTCTACTTTGCGGACGAGGATGACGGATATGATTACTAAAGGATGTCTTATAAGCAGCGGCCTTAAGGCGAGATTTGCGCGCGGTCTTTTATTTTGCCTGGGCCTGCTTTTGTTTGGCTCGGGCTGTGTTACCGGTAACAGGGATATCAGTCTTAAACCCGCCGATGACGCGTTAAAGCTGGGATTAACTCAGCTTTACAATGGAAATTATGCACAGGCCAAAGAATATTTGGATAAAGCGTTAAGTAAATACAGAACTGCTACGGTGCATGACTATAACGGATTCGGCTGGGCCTACAGCGCGTTGGGTTCCCTTTACAGCCGCCTGGGTAATGTTAATGAAGCAGACAAGTATTTTAACAATGCAAAGCATTCTTTTAATAACGCCAGCCCGGCGGATCCTTACGGAGTGGCTTTTTTGTATAAGGAGCGCGGTTCCATGTACCTTAACAGAGGGGAGCTGGAAAAAGCCGACAAGGATCTGGACACCGCCATTACCGAGTATAATAAAGCGCCTAAAAAGGATTACGGCAGTTTGGGAACATGTTATCTTAACAAAGGTATCTATTATCTGGTAAAAAATGATACTGTAAACGCGGAAAAATATTTCTCTATAGCTATAGAAAACCTGAATAAAGCGGATCCGCGGCCTAAAGAAGAGTTGGCCAGAGCCTACAGCAATATGGGCAGATTTTATGTCGTGTCCAATAACGCGCAAAAAGCGTTACAGTATTTCACCCTCTGCCTGGAGGAGATTAAAAAAACAGGTAAACCGCTCTATGCTTTGCGCTCCGAGACGCATCAGTTTGTAGCGGCTATCTATGACGCTTTAAAGAACGCACAAAAAACCAAAGAGTACCTGAAACTGGCTATAGCTGATTACAAGGAGTTGCGGAAAATCTATGCCGCGGCGGGAGCTCAAAAATTGGCCGCTGCGGTTGACGAACGCGTGAAATTTCTTACTGCGGCCTTGAATAAGTTGGAATGAAGAAGTGAACGGTCAAAAGTGATAGCGAAAGCCGATACCGAAATCTATGTCAAATTCGGTAGCGGGGAACAGCTCAATGCCCGGCGCTACTTCCAAAAACAGTTCGTAACGGGTCTCAAAGAAATACTGAACGCCTACGGGTACTCTCACCCCCAGCGCGAACTCGGAGTTTTCCTCCCGCTGTCTTGTTTCGTCGAAATAGAATTTTGCTTTAGCGCCCACTCCTAAAAACCAGGTCACGGGGTCCGATAAAACAGGATTCAAAAGCCAGAAATCAGCGTGCACATGGAAATAGTTTTCAAACGACCAGGCCACGCCAAGCACGGGGAAATTATCATATTTAAAGCTGATACCTGTGGGTTCACCCACGATAATACCTATAGCCATATCTGCGTAAAGCGGACAGCCGGCAAAAAGACATAATAATAACAGCACAAGCCAAGTATATCTTAACACTGTCAGAACTCCTTTTTTTAAGAAAGTGTTTAAGAGCGTTAATGATTATATATATTAACATTTTTTTGGGCAAGCTTGATTTCTAGTATGGCTTTGTGCTGAATTTTTTATGAGCTTTCTCGATCATGGTCGAAAATTCGATAAATGCTTTGGGACTAAAGGAATTGTTAATTTTTTTCCCTATCGAAAACTCCAGAAAGTGTTCTGATAACCAGTGTATTCTGACATTACCCTTGTTAATATCCTGCGGCTCGCTATGAAAAAAACATGTTTTTGCTTGTTCAATTACTTTTATTAAATTTTTCCATTCTCCGAAAGACAGGATAATATGTTCATTATTCCCGGCATCCCATGCTTTTCTTTTTTTAAAGGCAATTGTAACAAGCGCTTTGTTTTTATCCAGTTTGACAATGATGTCGGCGTCTTGATAAATGATTTCTCGGTTACAGAACTTTTTAATTAACTCGAGCAGGACATCCGTTCCCTGTGCTTTGTCAAAATAGTCGTCGGCATCCGGAATAAGATGCCTTTGCTCTTCGATGGGGTATACGCTTGCCACAATTACTTTTGTTTTCTCGTGAAAAACCCGCATCATTTTGTAGTATGTGCTGCCGTCGATTTTGGGCAGCCTGATATCAAGCAGTACGAGCATTATCTCCTCATTTCTTAATATCTCATCCGCTTCGCATATATCCGCAGCTTCTACGACGTCAAAATTTTCATTTCTCAATAAATTGCCGTAGAGCGATCTGATTCTCTTTTCGTCGTCCACAATAAGGATCTTGCTCATAGGTTCCTCCTTGAACGCGTTGGTATATAAACCCGTCAATTTAAAAATAGCATATTGAAGATTAAAAGAGGATTAAAGAAAGATTAAAATATTCTAATGAGAATAATGATTTTCAGATAAGCGGTAAGATCACGGTAAATGTTGTTCCCTCTCCGATCCGGCTTTTAACATCTATATCGGCTTTGTGAATTTTGGCAATGGACTGCACGATGCTTAAGCCAAGGCCGCTGCCGTACGCATCACTCTGCATCCGGGCCTGACCGCAAAAAAATTTATCGAATATTTTTTCTAAATCGCCAGGTTTGATTCCCGTTCCCGTATCCGTAATGGAGATGAGAAGCTTCTTTTGTTCGCGTTTCACGGATATAGCTATTTTTCCGCCCGCGGAAGTAAATTTTACGGCGTTATCAAGCAAGTTAAAGAATAAACGTCTTAAATGGATTGTGTCCGCGTAGGCGGCCATCCTGCCTTTGGGGAGACGCATTGTGACGGTAATATTTTTCTTTACGGCCAGAATTTTACTTTGTTCATGGATCTCTCTTAAAAAACCTCTTACATCAATTTTCTTAAATGATAAGAAGTCAGGACGATAATCGAGTCTGGTAAGTAAAAGCAGATCATCGATCAGCTTGAGCATCCTGGCGATTTCTTCCAGACTTACATCGAGTACTCTTTGATATTCCTGGCTTTTTCTTTTTTTCTTTAAGCATAGTTCCATTTCTCCTCTGATAATGGCAAGCGGTGTTTTCAACTCATGAGAAACGTGGGAGCTGAACTCGGCAATATATGTAAATGATTTCTCCAGGCGGGCTATCATGTCATTGAAGGCATTTGCCAGTGCCTGCATTTCATCATCAGTATGTTTTGTATTCACCCTTTGGCTTAAATCTTTATACGTAATTCGTTCCGCAAGCGCCGTGACCTCGGCGACGGGCTTAAGCATTCTGGCCACAAATATCAGTCCGATGAAATAACCGCACAGTAAGACGAATGGAATGGGGATTATTCTATAGTATAAGCGCGTGATCATGAAATCATGAACGGATTTCAGTGAGCTTGCTATGTGAATGTTGTAGGATTTATTATTATTAATATTGAGAGATACGCTCAAAACACGGAAATCAAGATCGTTTAGCTTGATATTTGCGGTTACGGTTTTTTCCATGCCTGCCTGCTTGACGGTTTTTGAAAAATCAGTATCCAGCTGTTCGGAAAGATTGGCGGAGCGCGCAATAGACCTTCCCGCTCTATCCGTCACAATAATATAGTCTTTCCCTAACTGTAAGCTGTGATAGATTTTAAGCCAAAAATCTTCCAGGTCTTTTACTTTATGCTGCCGAGGGTGTTGCGCGTCCAGATTAAGGGCTTTTTTGACGGAAAAGAACAAAGACTGTTCGTCATGTCCCAGAATGTTAAGATAGGAATCTATTGTAGTTTCGATTTTTTTAACTTTATCCATTAATTGTCTGTCGAAATCATCATAAAGATTGTAGGACAATGTAATATAGAGCACGGCTGTGTAGATAATAACTACAATCCCTAAAATCGTTGTGTACAAAAGGCTGATTTTGAATCTGATTGTATTGAATTTCACCTGTCTACTCTTTTAAAATATAACCCGCGCCTCTCACAGTATGGATAAGCTGTTTTTTAAAGTCCTTATCGATTTTATTGCGCACATAGTTTATATAGACATCAATGACATTGGTAAAACTGTCAAAATTTTCATGCCATACATGTTCCGCCAGCATTGTCCTTGTGACTACCGTGTTTGTGTTAAGCATAAGGTACTCAAGCAGTATATATTCTTTATGAGTGAGCATTAGCTGCTTGCCCGCGCGCGTTACCTGATGTGTAAGCTGATCCAGCTGTAAATCAGCTACTTTGAGTACGGTAGATTTGTTACCCGTTTTTCTGCGTATAAGCGCCCGTACTCTGGCGAGGAATTCCTCGAACGCGAAAGGTTTGGTAAGATAATCATCCGCGCCGCAGTTTAAACCCCGCACTTTGTCTCCTACCGAATCTTTGGCCGTCAGCATGAGAACCGGTACATCGATCTGTTTGTTGCGCAGCTCTTTACACACGGTGATGCCGTCTTTAAGCGGCAGCATGATATCGAGTATTATTAAGTCATATGGATTAATCTCTGCTAAATAAAGCCCCTTTTCACCGTCGCAAGCCGTATCCACGACATATTTATCTTCCTTAAGACCTCTTTTTATAAAGTCAGCTATTCTTTTTTCATCCTCAACCAGAAGTATGCGCATTGGATTTTATCCCTTTTTCCATTATAACATTTAACAGGCAAATAAAGAATAAAAAAAATATGACCGGAAAAATGAGGTATACTTATTATGAGTGTTTTTGAAGCTATTATGTTACTCTGTTTCGGCCTTGGCTGGCCCGTATCCATAATCAAGGCATTGCGAACCAAGGTGGTAAGAGGTAAGAGCCCTGTTTTTATGGCAATTATCTTTTTAGGCTATCTGAGCGGAATAACCCACAAGCTTATTTTTACGTTTGATTGGGTGATTCTGCTTTACATCCTAAACTGTATTATGGTTGGCATCGATTTATTCTTATACTTTCGCTATTTACCCAGATCTTAAGTATTGATTCAAAGCCCTGCTTGCGCCAGCCAGTTTCCGTGTTTGTTGCAGTGCTCGATAACGGTCAGGGTGCCTGTAACGCTATTTTTAAGATGCACTCCGACAGCCGCCTGCAGGTTTTCCGCTGTGAGTTGATAACGCGCGGTAAACACCTTGTTAACATATACATCTATCCATTGAATCCAGTGATCCTCCTGCATGGGGTGGGGTACAGATCCGACCTTTATGTGCACGTCGCGGCAGGCATCGGGGATGAGTCCGCACTCTTTGGTCACGATGAT
Source organism: Spirochaetales bacterium (assembly GCA_016930675.1). Classification (GTDB taxonomy): domain Bacteria; phylum Spirochaetota; class Spirochaetia; order SZUA-6; family RPPD01; genus JAFGGG01. Next base: position 61,417 of record JAFGGG010000022.1, on the reverse strand, counting down.
TTGAGGAACATGCTTTTCTTTGCCTTCTTTTTCCGCAGGCATGATTGCGGCGTCATCTTCTTTAAATTTTTCTTTGGGCGCAAAACATACGGGGCAATGAGCCGGTGCCGAACCGAACTCGATATGCCCGCAAACTTGGCATACATAATACTTTTCCATATTTATCCTCCTGAAATAATATATAAAAAATAATATATTACAAATTGAAAAGTCAAGGACATTATTCAGGCTTTCTTATTTTTTTTGCAAAGATACTTACGATAGATTATTTCTCGGTTTACAGTCCGAAGCCTATGCTATAAAAAGCATTAGACAAGAGGTTCGTTTTATTTTTTATATATTCTCCCATAAAACGCCCCTTAAAAAGGTGTGGTTTCATCATAAATACATCTATTACACCTGTCGACGGAAATAATTGTGCTCGGTGCATTGTGCTTGCTCGCGCAAAATGCTAATGTGTTAAAAAGTCCGTGATAGAGATCATATACTATTAAAAGCCGATTAAGATCATGAGGGGAAACATATGCAAAAAACAGGATTTGATAATGAAAAATACCTTAAAGAACAGTCTGAAGCTATCCTGGAGCGGGTTAAAAAATTCAATAATAAACTGTATCTGGAGTTCGGCGGCAAGCTGCTTTTTGACTACCATGCTTCACGAGTGCTGCCCGGATTCGACCCCAACGTGAAAATGCGTTTACTCAGCCAACTGAAAGATAAGATCGATATCCTGCTCTGCATCTATTCGGGTGATATTGAACGAAAAAAGGTGCGCGCCGATTTCGGCATCACCTATGATGCCGACGCCTTAAAACTAATCGACGACCTCAGAGAATGGGGTCTTGACGTGTTGGGGGTGGTAATCACCAGATATGAGGACAAACCTGCCACCAATATCTTTAAAAACAAGCTGGAAAGGGCCGGAATCAAAGTCTATAAACACTATTACACAAAAGGCTACCCCACGGATGTTGATGTCATAGTCAGCGACGCGGGCTACGGAGTAAATGATTATATTGAAACCAGGAGTCCGCTGGTTATTGTTACCGGACCCGGACCGGGAAGCGGAAAACTGGCCACCTGTCTGTCGCAGCTTTATCATGATCATAAACACGGGATGCATTCGGGATACGCCAAGTTTGAAACCTTTCCCATCTGGAATCTGCCGCTTGCCCACCCCGTGAATGTGGCCTATGAATCGGCCACGGCCGATTTGAATGATAAAAACATGATCGATCACTTTCACCTGGAGGCCTATAACAACACGGCAGTAAACTATAACCGCGATCTGGAGGTTTTTCCCGTACTCAAACGTATTTTAAAAAAAATCAGCGGTGAAGATTCGCTTTATAAATCACCCACAGATATGGGCGTGAACAGGGCGGGTTACGGCATTACCGACGATGAAGTGGTACAGGAGGCGGCAAAACAGGAGATTATCCGCCGCTATTTCCGCTATTCCTGTGAATACGCCATGGGATTTTCAGGATATAATACTGTGGAAAAGAATATTTTGCTGATGAAAGAGCTGAACATTACTCCGGAACACAGATTGGTTGTACAGCAGGCACACCTGGCTGCGGATGACGCGGTCCAGAAGCACAAGGGGCACGAAGGTCTGTTTTGCGGCGCGGCAATCCAGTTAAAAGACGGCACGCTCTTAACCGGTAAAAACTCACCTCTTTTACACGCTGCTTCCAGTCTTGTGCTCAATGCCATTAAACATCTGGCCAAGGTACCGGACAATATCCATCTGCTTCCGCCCAATATTATTAAATCGGTGGAAAAGCTTAAAAAGGAGGTGTTCTGCTCCAAAAACGCCAGCATGGATGTGGAAGAAACTCTGATCGCTTTAAGTATGAGTGCCACCACCAATCCTGTTGCGGGAGTAGCCATGGAAAAACTTAAGGAGTTTAAAGGCTGTGAGGTTCACCTGACTCACATTCCCACTCCGGGGGATGAAGCGGGTTTACGCAAATTAGGCGTGAACCTCACCAGTGACGCCAACTTTTCTTCTAAAAATCTGTTTATTACCTAAAACATTTTATATTATAAGGTTTGCTCTTGTTAATTGTGCTTGCTCAAGGCTTCCGCCAGCTTTACCAGTTCGATAAACTCTCTTCTATAGCCCTCTTTATCATTACCTTGAGACCGTTTGGCCAGCTCAAGTACCTGGCTATAACTTGCCGTGCCTTTAAATTCCGAATTACGCAGAATCAGACCGAACTCCGCCACACAGGCCGCAAAGCGAAAGTTATTTGAGGTGCTCTCAAAGGTAATCATGTCGTACGCGATCGGCTCTGTAAGCAATTTACTCTCCTTGCCGTCGGGTGCTTTGTAGCGGAATTTTATAAACATCAATTCATTACTGGCAGCGGCGCCATCTTTGATCTCTACATCCTGATAGCGGAGATCCGTATCCGATGATGATCCGTCGGCAACCGACACCAGTTCGTAAAGCACCGTGACCGTGTGGCCGGCTCCCAGTTCTCCCGCGTCTTTGGTGTCATCGCTGAAATCTTCCGCCCGGAGTATTCTGTTTTCATAACCGATCAAGCGGTAGGAGTCGACAAGAGTGGGATTGAACTCCACCTGAATTTTCACATCCTTGGCGATAGTAAAAAGGGTGCCCCCCATTTCCGAAACAAGTACCTTTTTGGCCTCCAACAGATTGTCGATGTACGCGTAGTTGCCGTTGCCTTTATCGGCCAGGCTTTCCATCTTGGAATCCTTATAATTGCCCATGCCGAAACCCAATACGGTTAAGAATATGCCCTGTTCGCGTTTGTCTTCGATCATGCGCACCAGTTCTCCCTCACTGGAAGCGCCTACGTTAAAATCACCGTCCGTGGCCAGGATTACGCGGTTGTTTCCGTCTGCGATATAGTTTTCTTTGGCAATTTTATAGGCCAGTTGAATTCCCGCGCCGCCCGCGGTAGACCCTCCCGCAGTGAGCATGTCCAAGGCCTGGATTATGGGCTGTTTGTTTTTACAGCTTGTGGCCGGAAGCACCAACCCGGCAGCTCCGGCATACACTACAATGGAAATTTTATCTGTGCTTCGCATTTCATTAACCAGCAGCTTTAAGGCGGATTTTAAAAGCGGCAGTTTGTTGTAGTAGTTCATGGAACCGGATACATCCAGAAGAAAAACAAGGTTGTTGGGCGGAAGCTCTGCAAAGGACATTTTTTTGGCCTGCAGTCCTATGTGAAGCAGCATGTGGTCTTTGTTCCAGGGACAGCTTGAAAGTTCCGTAAAAAAGGCAAACGGTGTCTCGTCCACAGGTTCGGAATACTCATAGGTGAAGTAATTAATAAGCTCTTCGATCCGCACCGCGTCCTCATAGGGAAGCGAACCGCTATTGAGAAACCGCCGCACATTTGAATAGGATGCGGTATCCACGTCTATGGAAAAGGTGGAAAGGGGATTGTCCTTGACTTTAAGAAAGGGATTCTCATAGATTCGTTTATATTCTTCCGTGTTAAAGTCGGGATGCAGACCGTCCGCAGGTTCGTACTCCTCGGCTGTGCCCAGTGCCTGTTTGCTTAAAGATCTCAGCTCTTTTTCCGGAGCCCGCGGATATTGAATGCCGGGGTTATCCATACAGCCTGTAATCAGTAAAAAAGCGCAGCTTATTAAAAATACAATTTTTGAATAGACCATGCTTGAAAAACGGTAGTTCATATTAACCTCCTCAAAAAAATAACTGAAAACATAAATTTCAGTATTGGATTTTCTTTTCCAATCAATTATATATACGATAAAAGTTATGCCGGGTAACAAAATAAATAAGTTGTTCTTCGCTGACACTTTCTTGACAATTTTCTGATTTTTTCATGACAGACGATGGTTATATTCCCAATAGAATCTATAATGGAGGAAGATTATGAAAACAAAACACACTGTTCTTTTACTAAAAATTGGAATAATACTGATTTGTATATCAGTTTTTGGTTGTCGTGAAAGTAAACTCGACAGAAGTCAGATCCTGGACAGGTTGGAAGAGGTAAAAACCATTTTGGCAAAAAAGCCTGATTCCGCTGCCCTTAAAGAAGAATATGCCACGCTGCTGTTCCAGGCCGGTTACTTCCAGGAGGCAAAGGATATACTCACGCCGCTAGTGCAAGAAAAAGACTGCACATACAAAGTGCTTATTCTCATGGCCAAAATTGAGTATCTTTTTGGCAAATACCAAAGCTCGCAACATTATGCCGAGGTAATATTGGAACGGTTCCCCTCCAACATTGAGGCACAAGCTGAAGCCTACCTGGTACTTTTTGGGATCTGTTTTCAAACCAATCAATATGAAAAATCCCAGAACCTCTTTGTCGGAATGGAGGAACATATAAAGCTTCCCATATGGGATCTTATGAAATCATTTAATGGTAAAAAACCTAACCAGATTAACTGGGCAGGTCTTAAAGAGACTCGCGTGCCCTTCCTTATAACCGATCCCCTTCCACTAGTAGCGGTCGAGATTCAAGGCAGAACAATCTATGCCCTTATCGACACCGGGGGATGGTACTTTATACTGGATAATGAAATCGCCGGTTCCATGGGGATCGAAGCAATAGCCAGTGATGATGGAATATATGCCGGTGGGAAAAAGGCTGAAACAGGGCACGCCAAGCTTGATTCGCTTACAATTGGAGGAATAACTATTTCGAACCTGCCAATAGCGCTGTTACCAATCAAAAAAATTTCTAAAGGATTTGCCGATGGAAAATACACAATAGGGGGGATTATCGGTACGACTTTCTTGCAGCAGTTTTTGCCTACAATTGACTATTTATCAGGCACATTGATTCTCCGCCCCAGGTCTATACAAGGTGAGCAGGTGTTACAATACTATCTGGAAAATAAAAACATCACTGAGATTCCCTTCTTTCTGGCTGAAACCCATAAAATCATGGTTAAGGGTAAATTGAATCACCGAGATGACCTCATATTTTTTGTGGATTCCGGTTTGGGCTCTGAAGCTTGTTTTGCGGCGCCGATCCAGACTTTAAAGTATACAGGAATACCGGTTCCCGAAACAGGCATTAATGAAAACAGTTTCGGCGGTGGAGGAACGTTCGCTACAGGATACTTTAAAATTGAAGAATTACGTTTAGGCCCTCTTACGCAGTATAAGCTGACAGGAGAATATGGGCCCTTAACACCGGAATTTTACTGGTCCCCATACATGGATTTCATTATTGACGGGCTCATTTCACACCAGTTTTTAAAGAAATACTCATGGACAATCGATTTCGATAAAATGAAGATGATTTTTGCCCGGTGATGAACGGATTCCAGAAAGAAGTATTCAATTGAAAAAGTGCCTTTTAGCTTTTGCTTAAAACATTATTATTTTATGATATAGTATACACGAGATATTATTTATGAAAACTGTTCTCATTATTGAAGATGAGCGAAATCTCTCCAACATTATAAAAAAACATTTAAGGCAGGAGGGATATAACGTGCTGCAGGAGTTTGACGGGCAAAAGGGTTTGCTAACCGTAAAACAGCAGAATCCCGCTCTTATTATCCTCGACATTATGCTGCCTGTAATGGATGGTTTGGAAGTCTGTAAGCAGATTAGAACTGAGAGCACCGTTCCCATTTTAATGCTCACCGCAAAAACCGAAGAAATCGATCGAATTATAGGTCTGGAACTGGGAGCGGACGACTACCTCACCAAACCTTTCAGTATCCGCGAGTTGCTGGCGCGCATTAGGGCTATTTTTCGCCGTATAGAGATGGTAAAAAAGCAATCGCAATTGGCACAGACTGAAATAATTGAGATTCAAGACCTATACATCCACACCGCAGATCGAGTTGTGAAGGTATCCGGTCGAACAGTATCTTTAACGATGATGGAATTCGATTTATTATTTTTACTGGCTTCGCATCCGGGGCGCGTGTTCAACAGAGATTATCTGCTGGAGCATGTCTGGGGATATAAGTGCACAAGCTATGAACGCTCGGTGGACAATTGTATACTTAATTTGCGAAAAAAATTGGGAAAAGACAGTAAAGCCGCAGCTAACATCCTAACGGTTTGGGGAATGGGGTATAAGTTCAAAGGAATTAACTAGTGCTGTTTTTTTTAAAACGAAGGAAAGAAAAAATCTCATCCCATTTGCGCTGGAAATTAACTTTTTCCTATATGAGAGTAATTATCCTCGCTCTCGTTATTATGCAGTGCTGTCTTGTCGCGGGAATCGCATATTTGATTTTTAATTCTCCCGATCCTCCTCCCCAGGCGGTTGGTGAATTGGTCAGATCGATTTCATCTTACGTGCAGCCGGAATTCACGGAACAAGACACGGATATTGCCAATCTAGAAATGAAAATTAGCAATTATTTAGATGGATGGAGCTCATATTCGCAACAACAGGAAAATCTTAGATTCAAATTTGATATTGGCGGTACATATAATACGATTGTAGTCCTTGATACTCATAGAAGGATTATTGCCTCTTCAGATCATGAACACTACCCGGGAGGAAGTGGTCTTCCTGAAACTGATAGTATGATTGCCGCACCACTTATTATAAATGCTCTGGCCGGGGAATTGGATGTGAACTTAACCGGTAAACTTGTCGCGCTCGATGATGATACGAACAGCTCATATGCCGCATATCCGATGCAGGATAGCGAAGGCCGTATAAGATGGGTTGTTCTCGCCATAATGCCTCTGCAGCGTAATGATCAATGGCTGGGCATGGCCTTTATCTTTATTTTGATTACTATTTTTGTGATTATATCTGCTCTTTTCTCCGCCTTTATAGCGGGAATATTCGGTTTCCGTTCGGCCCTGAAACTGACAAAGCCTATAAAACAGCTTTCCGCAGCCAGCAGGTCTATTGCAGAGGGGGATTTCTCTCAACCTATCGAAATCAATACCAATGATGAGATCGGTCAACTGGCCCGGCAGTTCAATGTAATGTCGGATAAACTTAAAACTGCCATGTCAGAACTGAACAAGGAAAAGAAATATGCAAAGGATTTACTCCGAAACAAACAGGAACTTGCGGCCAATGTTTCCCATGAATTACGCACACCGATATCTTCAATACGGGCGCATATTGAATCGTTATCAACAAATGACAAAAAGAAAAATCGTGAGTGGAAAACATATTTGAACATCATCAAGAACGAAATTGATATCGTAAATAAAATGATTAATGATCTGTTTGAGTTATCCGAGTTGGAGACAAAGGAAATGGAGCTTGAGCTGAATTCAATTATTATAAACGATGTGGTGCTTAAGACTGTGCGTAGCTTTGAAAAAATAGCGTGGACAAAGCACAAGATTGCCATAAATACGGTTCTTGCGGAAAATCTGCCAGCTGTTTATGCCGACACTCAGCGGGTATCACAAATCCTGTCAAATCTTATTTTCAATTCGCTTAAATTTACTACCGACGGCGGCGCCGTACTGATAACAACTCAACTAGAGGATGATAAAATCAAGGTTGAGGTTAAAGACACCGGAATTGGCATACCGCAAAAAGACATGTCCCATATATTTGAACGTTTTTACCGTTCTGATAATTCACGCAGCCGTTCATCCGGGGGTAGCGGATTGGGCCTGGCCATAGTAAAACAACTGGTGGAGATGCAGGGAGGTTTGGTCGGAGTTGAGAGTAGGGAGGGTGAGGGATCGAGTTTTTGGTTTACATTGATGCTGGTAGACAATAAAAAGTAATTATGATCACGGATTATGCTTCATTAATCGATTCCAACAGCTTAAAAAAATCGGGAAAGGTGATAGCAACACATTCGGCGTTGTTAATGGTGGTCGGCCCGTCGGCGCCCAAAGCGGCGATTGCCAGGGCCATGGCCACGCGGTGATCCTGATGGCTCTCAACCCGCGCGCCTTTGAGTTTGCTTTCGTGAATAACCATGCCTGCGGGCAGTTCTTCAACACGCGCCCCCATTTTTTTGAGTTCAGCGCACATGACCTTGATTCTGTCCGTTTCCTTGAGCCGTGCCTGGGGAACATTGACAAGTCTGGTTGTACCCTGCGCGTAACAGGCGGTTACTGCCAGCGCGGGCAGGGCGTCCGGAGTATTGTTCAAATCCAGCTCCTGTGCCGTAAGTTCTTTACCTTGAATTACAAGCACCTGATCTTTAATGCCGACTTGACACCCCAAACGCTCCAGCATGCTCACAACCGCTTTATCGCCCTGCGAGTCGTTCATATCCAGGCCTAACAGCTCAAGTTTATTGCCGGTTACGGCCGCGGCACAGAGGAAAAAGGTGGCCGAAGAAAAATCACCCGGAATGGCCCGTGTAAACTCCTTATACGTCTGATTGCCCTTGATAAAAAACCTTTGCATGTTATCATGTTCATACTGTATGTTCTGACTGTCCAGCCAGTCCATGGTCATCCGCACGTAGGGTTTTTCGTTCAGCTCGGTAACCTCAATCTCCGTATCTCCCTCCGCCAGTGGTGTATTGATAAGCAGGCAGGAAAGATATTGTGAGGCCGGACACCTGATACTGGTTTTTCCGCCTTTTAAGCATCCTTTGATAACAAGCGGAGCGCAGCCGTTGCCGCGTGTGGAGAACGCCTGGGCGCCGAGGTCATTCAGAGCGCGCAGCAGCTGGTCCACCGGCCGGCGTCGTACCTGTTCGTCACCCGTCAAGACCGACCAGCCCGGTAACAGGGCGGCGCTGCCGCAGGCTAAGTAGAGAGTGGTCCCGGAGTTGCCCGCGTCCAGTACATTGTCCGGCAGCTGTAGCTCCGAGCCCATACCTGAAACCAGCCATTCATCAGGTTTTTCCTGAATCGCGGCTCCCATCTGTCTGCATATGTTAAGGCAGGAAAGGGTGTCCGCGGAAACAAGAGGGTGGTGAATATGGGAAGACCCTTGAGCCAGGGTGGCGATCAGCAGAGCGCGGATGGTATGGGATTTAGAGGTGGGAATACGCACCTGACCTTGAATTTGAGACGGATTGATGGTGATTTCCATTATCTGTTCCCCTTTATTTCCAAAAGTTCGATTTCAAAAACCAGTGTCTCATACGGTCCGATTTCAGCGGAACCGTTGGCGCCATAAGCCAGTTCGGGCGGGATTACCACTTCCCATTTTGAGCCTATGGGCATAAGCTGCAGGATTTCGGTCCAGCCCTGTATCACGCCGTCTACGCCAAACTCCACCGGTTCTCCGTGCATATATGAACTTTGATAAAGGTCTCCGTCCACCGACGTTACCTGATAATGACAGACAACTGTATCGGCAGGCTTGGGTTTAGGCCCTGCTCCTGGAATTATTATCCTGTACTGGATACCGCTGGCTAGTTCTTCCACATCCCGGCGCGCTTTGTTCATCTTCCGATAGTTCGTGCCTTTTTCCATATTTATTTCGGACTGTTTTTCCAAAAAATAACTTTCGATCTCCTGCATTAATTGATCCACGGGAATAGGAGGATCATTTTTCATGAGTCCGTCCTTAAAGCCCTGTACCACAAGCTCATAATCCACAGTAATATTCGCTCTGTCGTAGTCAAAGCGCGCTCTTTGCCCCAGATTGAATCCTATCCCGTAACTTATACGCTGCGGAGGAGCGGTTAAATCCTCTTCGCAGGAGTAAAATAAAATACCGAACAAAACAATAACAGAACATAAAAACATACATGGCTTCATGACGGATTCCCTCTTTGCTTGTTTTAACCTGTATAGACCCCTGTCAATAAATTGTCAAGAGAGCGGGCGCTTACAGACTCAGTGCCACCTCATCCGTCTGGGAAATGCCCAGAGTCAGGGACGCGTTCCCGTTCCTGACGCCTATCTCCAAAAAATCCATACTGCCCCAGTAGGCTACCGGCCTGCCCGGAACCACATCGGAAAATGTATTATTGATTACATTGATTTTTATTTTCTGTGACTTCAATTCCACAGGGCGTGAAAAGGGCTGTGTTAACTGACTCTTGTGAATAGCGGAAATACAGTTCCCGAATCCGTCGATATGCAGAATCTTACCCTTGAGCAGCTGATTTTTCTTATCGTTTTCCGTGTGTACATGAGGAATAAGCAGAGGATCGGTCTGCCGGTGCATAAGTTCGGCCTGTTTCTGATTACAGATAAGAGCCGCGGCCGGAGCAAAGATATCCCTGCCGTGGAAGGTACTGCTGATTTTTCGGTCCATAATGTTTTCAATTGCTTCCCGCTGCAACACAAAGCAGGAAAGCTGTTTTTTCATTCTCATAAGCAGGCTTATGGTACCGTTATCCGGACAGACCACATATTTATCTTCCAAGCGGCAGATTATTTCTTTGCGTTCCGAACCTACTCCCGGGTCAACCACGCAGATAAAAACGGTTGCTTCCGGAAAATAATCCCACGCGCTGTAGAGCAGATAAGACGCTGAAAGCACATTTTGCGGAGCAATCTGGTGGGTAATATCGATCAGATTGAGTTCCGGACAAAGTGACAGCAGCACTCCCTTCATACTGGCCGCGTAGGCGTCACTGTCGCCGAAATCCGTTAAAAGACATACAATTGGCGCCATAGTAAATTCATTATAGTATTTATTTGAATATACTTAAAGACTGTTATCTGTCATACGTAAAAACAACACAACGCTTTCCGGCAGCCGGAGGCTCCGCGCCTTATGGGAAAACAGGGAGCGGGTACAGGCGCTTTTAAAATAGCTTGCCAGAATGTAATGTAACATGCTAATTTGGATAACTAATGGATAACTCCGACTGGCACTATCAGCTGTCGCACAGACTGAGAAACAGACAAGATATACCCCCCGCATTTAAGCTTACCGGAAGTGAGGAAAATTATTTTCAAGCCGGTTCTACAACCCAAATACAGCCTTTTCTGGTTACTCCGTATTATTTTTCATTGGCCGATCCGCTTGATCCCGGCTGCCCGATTCGACGCCAGGTGGTACCGGTTGATAAGGAATTTGTACACACGCCCCATGAAACCGCCGATCCGCTTTGTGAAGCCAGGTATACGGTTATGCCCGGTCTGGTAAGGAAATATCAGGACCGCTGCATCCTTAAACTGACGGATATCTGCGCCGTGCACTGCAGATTCTGTTTCAGACGTTTTTTTACGGGAGTAAAGAATGCTCCTCTTACCCCTCCGCAGGTTAAAGATGCGGCCCGTTATATTGCGAAGCATATGAAGATCAGAGAACTCCTGCTTACCGGGGGGGATCCTTTTACTATGGAAGACGACAGGCTTGATGAATATCTGCAGGTGATACGGCGATTAAATCCGTATCTGGTCGTACGCATCGGAACCAGAACGCCTGCGGTCATGCCGCAGCGTATAACTCCCGCTTTGGTCTCTTTATTGTCGGGGTATAAACCGCTTTGGGTGGTTACCCATTATAATCACAGTAAGGAATTAACCGACCGCAGCAGGCAGGCCCTTGGTCTTTTGGTTGATGCGGGAATCCCGGTAGTAAATCAGACTGTGCTGTTGAAAGATGTCAACGATAAGGCGGATGCTCTGGCGGATCTTTTTTCACGGTTGGTAAGCTCAAGGGTAAAGCCCTATTATCTGTTTCAGGGCGATCTGGCGGAAGGCACCGCCCATTTCAGAACCGACATCGGCAGAGGATTATCCCTTATGAAAGAGTTAAAGCGTAAGGTCTCCGGATTATGTCTGCCCCTGTACGCCGTGGACCTGCCGCAGGGGGGAGGCAAGGTGCTGCTGCAGGAAGCAACAGTAAAAAGCAGCGAAAAAGGCTTTTATATTATAGAAAATTATGCTAAAAAGCAGTATAAATATCCTGAAGAAAATAATTAAAATGTTATATTAGAACAATAATATATTTCTGGTATGCAGTCCTGCCGATTAATTAGGAAACACGCATGCTGCGTACAATGTGAATACTCGAACATAAGATAGTGTTGGCTGGAAAAGGCAAGTGCGGAAAAAAACGAAAAAATTAATCATCATACTCATAGAACTGGTTATCATAATTGCTCTTTTTGTATACTTTGGGTTTGTTATCGCCCAGGATTATGACAAGTTCGCCAGCACGCTCTCCCGCATTACTATTCCCTTTTTTTGCGGGCTGCTCTTAATTCAAATGGCAAAACACGGTGTGGGAAGTGTGGAATGGCTGATTCTCCTCAGGCAGGCGGGTTCCAAGCGGTCGTTTTTTACCCTGTTTACCGCCCGGCTTACCGGTTTCGCCATCAGTTATCTTACTCCGTCCCTTTATTTGGGAGGAGAACCGGCACGAGCCGCCGTGCTCAATGATCCCTCAATAACGTATAAAAAAGCCCTGGCTTCGGTTGTTTTGGATAAATATATAGAGCTCTTTACCAAACTCCCCTGTATTATCACGGGATTTGCCCTGCTGATAATCATTTTAAAGCCCGAGTTTTTTGTTATTTTTATCTCGACCCTGTTCATTGTTTTTTTTGTCAGTCTGTTCCTGTTTTTGCTTGTTAAGCTGTTCAAAGACAAGTCTTTTCTTAATAAATTTTTTAAGGTTATCCTGCGTCCGCTGATAAAAATCCGGCCCAGATTCGCGGTAAAGGTTATGATGGTGGTTAAGGAATTCCAAACCGACATCTCGACGATCATAAAGCAGAAAAAGGCCTTTTATCTGGCCAGCGCGTTCGGATTTGTTATCAGTCTGATTGAAGTTTTTCAAAGTTATTATATTATATCGTTTTTATACCCTACGGGGTACAGTCCATTAATGATTTTGATTTTTTCATTTATTATTTATTTCTCGTCGCTTATTTTCAGTTTGATTCCTTACCCCACTCCCGGCGGGTTGGGGCCGGTAGAGGGTATTTACGTGATATTTTTTACCCTGTTCGGCATGTTTCACGCGGACGGACTGCTTTACTCGCTTATTTTAAGAATGGGACAGTCGGTGAGTATCAGCGGGGGCTTGATCAATCTTTTTTTAAGAAGGGTCTTTAAAAAACGCGATAAATCTGTATAATATATTATATATATAGTGTAAGGGAAGGAAGGCGCCGACCGGATTCGAACCGGTGCATAAAGGTTTTGCAGACCTCTCCCTTACCACTTGGGTACGGCGCCAATTAAATCGTACCTATATTATGCGAAAAGGGGGCTTTTGTCCAGTAGTATGGTAAGTATAATAATTCCGGCGTATAATGAAGAGAATTTTATCACTCATTTACTTGAAACCATAAAAAAACAGACATATAAAGAGTTAGAAATAATCGTTGCCGACAATCACTCCCAGGATAAAACCAGAGAGGTCGCCAAAAAATTCGGCGCCAAAGTCGTTGATGGCGGGATTCCTTCGGTGGCCCGTAATCGGGGGGCCGCGGTCGCCCGCGGACGTTATTTTTTATTTATCGACGCTGATCAGGAGATACCTCCCTCATTCGTGGCCCGCCTGGTAAAAAAGGTTGAGAAAAAGGACATCGATATCTGTGTGCCCAGGTTAAAGCCGCTGCATGAAAGAAACCTCTTTTTTGTGATTCTTTTCAAACTGCACGCGCTTTATCTCAAAATCATGCAGAGAATAAAACCTCAGGGAAGCGGCGCCTGTATTTTTGCTACGCGGATCATGCATAACAGTATCGGCGGATTCGATGAATCGCGCAGACTCTCGGAAGATCATGACTATATTTTTCGCGCTTCCCGGATCGGCAGGTTCAGTGTGATCAGGGACGTGCATATAAATTTTTCCGTGAGACGGATCCACGATGAGGGTCTTTTTATCTCTCTTTACAAGGTAATCAAGGCTGCCATGCTGCATGTGTTTACCGGTAAGGCCGATGAGAAGGTGGAGTATGAGTTCGGTAAATTCGAGCACAACTATGCCAAAAACCAGTCCCGCGTGATCGAGGTTCAACTAAAGAATTCGCTGTCTATGTTATTCTCGCGCATTAAATCCAAGTTTTTCCGCAAGCTCTCATTTCAAAAACAGAGGAAGGATTAGAAATATCTCTTCAACACATCCAACACCTCGTTATCGATATACCAGTATTTATCGGTCGTGAATCCGTCCTTGGCATAGATTATTCCCAAAAACAACCTGTCCGGATTGGTATACGGACTGCGGTAACTGTAAAAGCTCCAGCTCAGGTTGTTCTGATTAAAATATTCGAGTACATCATTCAGGTAGTTCAGATTATCCGGTCTTTTGCTTGCGAGTGACGGAGAAAACTCCCCTATAAACACGGGCCGGTTGGATGTATTTCTTCTTTTGATAATGGTCTGTTTAATTAATGATTGTAATTTCGCTTTATTCAGATAGTCTTTTTTGATAGTGGCCCACTTTATCTGAATGCCGTATACATCAGGTGTTCCGTTCCGGATTTTTACCCAGTAACGCAGTTTTAATGTTTGCCCTCCCGATACTTCAATCGCTCCGGCCGATGAAAGCCAGTAATCGATATTTTCATAATATGTTAATCCGGCGCAGTTCGAGAATTTCAGCGAGTGACCGCCGTCATGCGCGGTCTCGGCGCTTCTTTTGCCTGTGCCGTTGCGCCCGTTATTATACCACTTGATCCAGACCAAAGGTATGGAATTATCCCAATCGTCCGCTTCTTCGAACGAACCATAGGCCAGGCTTTTAAAATTGTCGCCGCCGTCCGTATTATATGAGAAATCGTCAAAATAGATGACGGCTTTTTTATCGCCCTTGCAATAAAGATTCAGATACGCGGCATTTGTGCCGTCGCGGGGAACGCGTGCCGCTGTCTCAATCATCCACCATTCACCTGCCGTGCTGCCTGTAATTATAGAAAAATCGAGGGTTTGTGAACCGTTACGGTTATGCTGCACGCTTGTTACATACTTTCCGGGATAGCTTACCTCAAGCGGGATTCCCGCATTACCGATCCAGGTGTATCCGGCCGACGTATAGCCCATGGGCAGATAAAAATGATAGTTATAGACGATGCCTTTCTGGCTGCGGTCAATGTCATAGGTGGCGTACGGATCTCCGTAAATTGTCTGGATGTGGATAGGTGTAATTTTGTCTATGACCCTGACCGCGTTGATAACTCTTTCCATGTACGCCTTCACCAACTTCGGCATTTCCGGCCACTGAATATCCGACCCTACAGCGTGAGGTTCGTCAATGAAACAGTATCCCGCTATTTCTTCCCTGTGCTTATACCTTTTGGCGAACTCCACCCAAAAATCCAGTAACTTTTGCTTGTTTGCCTGGCTTTCAAAGAACGCCGCGCCCCCGCGGTTTTGTCCGCCGGGGCAGACATTGATATGGGGAATGATATAGATATCGTATTTTCTGCACCAATTGAATATGTGTTCCATATGTTTGAAACCTGCTTGGGTTGTAAACCAGGCGTAATCCATATAAAAAGTAATAACGTTTGCACCCCAGGATTTTACGGTTTTAAAATCCCATTCCGACGTCATAAACTTTAATATTGTGGGATCCGTGGTTCCGGGATAGGCCCATACGCCGCCGGTAAAATTTACTCCCCGCAAATAGACTATACTGCCGCTTTCCGCCTCAATAATATTCGTGCCTTTTACGGTTAATTTCTTTAAATTGGTGGGCATAAGATTTTCTTCTTTGGTATCGGGCGCGGCATTATGGTGGTAGTTAATAAAAAAAACTGCGCATAATAAAATGATGATTCGGGAAAATTTATACACTGCTCTTACCTCAGCTGCCCGCAAGTCGTGTCAGCACAATCCAGCGCAATGTGGTACCCGCCGGACCGCGCCGCACCGGTTTTACCAGAGATGGTGTACCGGATTTCTGATGTACTCATCATAAATCCTTTTTACATCAGTCATCTGCTCTTGGGTCAGCGGCGGCAGGTCAGCCGCTTTGATATTCTGTTCCATCTGTTCAGGGCGGGAAGCACCGGGAATCACACAGCTTACTTCGGGGAACATGAGAATCCAGCGCAATGCCCACTGGGCAAGCGAAGCATTTTCGGGGAACAGGGATTTTAACTCTTCCACTGCTTTTAAACCAGTATCAAAATCCACTCCGGAAAAGGTCTCGCCCTTGTCGAAGGCTTCCCCGTTTCTGTTAAACTGCCTGTGGTCGTCTTTGCCGAAGCTGGTCTGGGCGGTCATCTTGCCGCTTAACAGCCCGCTGGCCAGCGGCACTCGCACAATAATACCTATGTTGCGTTTTGCGGCCTGTTTAAAAAAAAGCCCGGCGGGCCTATGGCGGAACATGTTGAAAATGATCTGCACGGTGGCCACATTGGGATATTCAATCGCCTTTAAGGCCTCTTCCACCTTTTCCACGCTTACTCCCAGAAAACGGATCTTACCTTGAGTTTTCAGTTTATCGAACAGCCCGAAAATTTCCGGCCTGTAATAGACCTCCGTGGGCGGACAGTGCAGCTGAATCAGGTCGATGCACTCCAGTTGCATATTTTTTAGGCTTGCCTCCACAAAACCCTGTAAAACCTGAGGAGTGTACCCCTCGGACACGTGCGGATTTATCTGACGGCCGCATTTGGTGGCTATATAGAGTTCTTGTTGTTGATGTGAGCGTACTACTTTAGCTACGGCCCTCTCCGAAAGCCCGTCGCTGTACACATCGGCCGTGTCGAAAAAGTTGATACCCTGGTCGATGGCGCGGCCTACTATCTGCTCGGCGGTCTGCTCGTTAAAGGGCTCTCCCCATTTACCGCCTACCTGCCAGGTGCCCAAAGATATTTCGGAAATCTTAAAACCGGTTTTTCCCAGTGTTCGATACTGCATATGATGTGCCTCCTTTTCTTGTTTGACAACAAAAACGCCGCGCCTTTTAGCGGCATGTCCATTATTCACTATGACGGATAAGAAAGGGGATTGTCAAGAGAAGGTAGGATTAGTTAGTTCGTGCAATGTGCAGCTGTTTCTTTTAGGAGCGAAACTTATCTGTATCGGATTTTTTCCAGTATTTCAGCAAACGTCTTCAGCTGCAGCCTTTTATCTTCTTCAGTAACTTCTGCTCTTCCCTTTAAGCGGGTAAATACATGTTTATCCGAATCGAGCAGGTAAACTTCGGGTTTGTTTCCCCCCGCGTCCCTGATGTTTTTTTCAATAAACAGAGCGCTTTCCGGATCTGCTGCGTCGTCGGTTTTGACTTTATATACGGTAAGCTTTACTCCGTCCGGGAGTATGTATCCCCGCTTCAGCTCTTTTTCCACTTTCTGAGCCACCTTTTTAAGTTGGATCAAGGAACTGGAAGGGCGGTTTACATACCAGTGTTTTTTTTCTTCAGGACTTCCGCCCTCATTCGGTACATTGGCAATAAAGATGCCGGCCAAATCAATACAATAAAGATTTTTATCTGTCGGAATTATAAAGGGATCAATAAAGAATATTTGCTTGAGTACGGAAGCCGCAGTTATTTTACCGGACATTAATGCTTCCAGAATTAACGTGGCGCCCGTTGACGACCCCGCAAAGGAAATATTTTTATATCCCGCCTGCTTTAACGCGTTATACTCATCGATAATCGGCTGCTGCCAGTCCTGCCATGTGGCCTGTTTAAAATCCTCAATATCGGTACCGTGACCTCCGAGCAGCACCAGTGAGACAAGCACATTGCTGTTTTTTTCCGCGTACTCCCGGAACTCCTCCCATTCGTAGGTGCAAGCCGTAAATCTGTGTACCGCGATAATCACCGGTCTATTGAATTTAGCTGTTCCGGGCGGAAGGGAACGCGTGGACACCCGATAATTGGGATCGCTTAATGACGGATCGCGGGTTTCAGGGCTGTCTATCCACTCAGGTTGATATTCGATAGATCCGCAGCCGATGAAGATGCATACAATGATGCTTAAAAGGAAAATGTATTTTTTCATATTTTATTATCTCCTTTTTTACACTACTTATTATGATATATATCGTTAATTATTATTACAGGATTTTTTGATAAATTGTAACTACTTTTTAAAAAATCAAAAACCAGGTAATTTTCAGCACTCATCCTAAAATCATACTAAAGTATGAAGTAAATTTACCCTGGATGTGTTAAGGTGAGATATGTATAATAACAAGATTTTAAGAATTCATGGAGGAAAATATATGAATAATCTGCGAAAAATAATTATTTTTAGTTTGGTAATCGGTCTGTGCTTTTTGGCATCCATGGCCGGTAATAAACAAACTCTATCGGCTGAAGCGAACCCGGTAACGCTTTCCGTCTGGTCGTTTTCGGATGAGCTGCAAAAAATAATCGACAGATTCGAATCCGAAAATCCCGGTGTTTTTGTCGAATTGACCATAATACCTTATCAAGATTATGTGGAGAAAATGAAACTGGTGCTAAAATCCGGTGAACATGTGCCTGATGTGTTTATGGCGGAATCCGGGAACATGGGTAATTTTATTGACAGCGGTTATTGGGACGATCTTTCCGCCGCACCCTATAATGCGGATGTGTCTGATATGTATAGGTTTATGGTCCAGGGAGGCACGGACTCAAACGGGAAACTGCGGGCTCTTTCCTGGCAGACATGGATCGGAGGCTTTTTCTACAGGCGCAGCATGGCAAAACAGTATTTCGGTACCGATGATCCCGAGAAAATCGGAGAAATGCTCGCCACGGAAGAAAAATTTATCGCCGCCGGGCTGCGTCTTAAAGAAAAAAGCAATGGAAAATTAAAACTTATCCCCGGCTGGCAGGAATATATGCATTATGCGTTGGCCATGCGCAAAAAACCGTTTGTAACCAAGGATGATCGCTTTGTACTTGATGATGCCGTGGTGAGATTGTTCGCGGTAGCAAAAGTACTGCATGAACAGGGGATTGCGGCACATTATCGCATGTGGTCCCCCGAATGGTTTGACGGCATGAAACAGGATTCGGATATATTCGGATACAGTTTACCCTTGTGGGGGCTCAAATATGTACTTAAGCCCAATGCCTCGGATTCAAGCGGTGACTGGGGTGTGTGCAAGGGCCCTGCGTCATACTTTTGGGGAGGAGAATGGCTGGGTATCAATGCGAAGTCTGAAAATAAAAGGGCTGCCTGGGAATTTATCAGGTTTGCAACCCTTAATCGTGAAACCCTGGAATGGTGGGCAAACGATACGGGAGTGGTAGTAAACAGCAAAACCGTGATTAATAAACTGAAAACAAAGATCACGGATGACTATCTGAACGGCCAGGAGTACTTTCGTTACTTTGCAGCGGAAGCACCCAAGATAGACGGTACGCTCCTGACTGAGTATGATGGAGAGATAATATATACTATATTGGCCAATACGATTAACGAATATCTGGAAGGAACCGTGAGTCAAAAGGACGCGATCGCAGATTTTGTCCGGAATGTAAGAAAAAGGTTTCCTGAATTGATTATGGAATAAGGAGGAAATAATGAACCGAAATAAAAAATCGATTGGATTAATTTTATTATTAGGCTTGATAATTTTGGCAGCTACCGGCAGTACGACCCCGAATATAGCAGCCGAGGAAAAAAAGGTGGTGCTTTCACTCTGGAGTTTTTGGGATGAACCCAAACGTTTTATTGAACGGTTTGAGGGCCGGCACCCGAATATCACCATTGAAATGACGATTGTACCCTGCGAAAACTATTTGGAGAAATTAAAACCCATTTTAAGGTCGGGCACCAATGCTCCGGATATTTTCGCGGGAGAGTATTCGCATGTAAAGGAGATAGTGGAAAGCGGTTATTGGGATGATCTGTCTTCCGCACCGTATAATGCCGATGTGTCGGATGTACTGCCATATATTCTGGAAGTGGGTAAGGATTCCAAAGGCAAGCTGAGGGGCTTGTCCTGGCAGGCTTGTGTGGGCAGTTTTATCTACCGCAGGAGTACGGCCAAACAGTATCTGGGCACCGATGATCCAAAAAAGGTAGGAGAAATGCTGTCAACTCCTGAAAAGTTTTTAAACACGGCACGCATTTTAAACAAAAAGAGCAATGGTGCGGTAAAACTAATCGCCAACTACCGCGAATACAAACACTATCCGCTGGCTGCCGCTAAAAGACCATTGGTATCCCGGAATAAAAGATTACAGATTGAGCAAGGTATTCTTGATTATTTTGATTTTGCCGGGGCCCTGGTTGATGAGGAATTGACGGCAGACACGGGGCAGTGGTCGCCTAAATGGTTTGATAATATGAACAGCGATGAACCTCAATTTATGGGGTACGTACTCCCCACGTGGGGTCTGCACTACGTAATCAAGCCCAACGCACACCAAACCGTAGGTGATTGGGCCATATGCCGGGGTCCGTCCTCTTATTTTTGGGGCGGCACCTGGATGGGCATTTATTCCGGATCGAGAAATAAAAAAGCGGCCTGGGAATTTTTAAAGTTTGTGACCCTGAACCGCGACACCCTGGAATGGTGGGCCAAAGAAACAGGTGAGTTTGTAGCCAGCAAAAAAGTTATCAACAAAATTAAAAACGATTTTAGCGATGAGTATCTTGCAGGACAGAATCATTATGAATTTTTTGCCGCGGAGGCTCTGAAAATTAATGGGGCGTTGCTGACAAAATATGATCTTGAAATACAAGATTTGATGATGAATGAGGTGAGCGCTTGCGTGGAAAATAATAAAAACAAAGCCCAGGCCGTAGCCGACTGGAAAGAAGAAGCAAACGACTACCTGCGTTCATATCCCGAGTGGAACAGTTCCGCTCCAGGCACGGATCAAGGGGTTTATGAAGATGATGACCGGATCGTGCTTACCGTCTGGTCGTTTTCAGATGAGATAGAAAAATTGATTAGGAGGTTCGAAGCGGGGCATCCTGAAATTAATGTTATTCTGGAGAATATTCCCTATTTTGAGTACGCGAATAAGATTACGGCAGTACTTAAAGAAGGGATGGCCGCCCCCGATGTGTTTGTGGTCTCGCCGGAACAAAGCGCGGTATTTATGGAGAGCGGTTTTGGAGAAGACCTTTCCGCAGCTCCCTATAAGGCAAAAGTGTCCGACATGTTTCCTTTTACGGTTCAGGCGGGCAGGGACTCTCATGGTAAACTGCGGCTGCTTTCATGGCAGGCGTGGCCCGGCGCTTTTTACTTTCGCCGCAGTCTGGCCAAACGGTATCTGGGCACGGATGATCCTGAAAAAATAGGAGAGATGCTTTCTACGGAAGAAAAGTTTATCGCTACCGGACTGCGCTTGCATGAAAAAAGCGACGGAAAAATCAAGCTGATTGCCGGCTGGCAGGATTATATCTGGTATGCCTTGGCCATGAGGAAAAAACCGTTTGTAACCGGGGACGGCCGCTTTGTGCTTGATGAGGCGGTGGCGAGACTGTTTGCCGTGGCCAAAGTACTGCAGGACCAGGGACTTGCCGAGGGATACGGCATGTGGTCGCCGGACTGGTTTGACGGCATGAAGCAGGATTCGGATATATTCGGCTACAGCTTACCGGAATGGGGACTTCATTATGTACTCAAATCCAATGCTTCCGACTCAAGCGGTGACTGGGGAGTGTGTAAAGGCCCCGCGTCATACTTTGTGGGCGGCAGCTGGCTGGGAATAAATTCAAATTCCCGTAACAAACAGGCGGCCTGGGAGTTTATAAAATTCATAACCTTAAACCGTGAAACCTTGGAATGGTGGGCACAGGAAAACGGAGAGCTGGTGAATAGTAAGACGGTGGTTGACAAGCTGAAAAATGAAATAACAGATGAATATATCGACGGGCAGAAATATTTTCATTATTTTGCCGCAGAGGCGGCCAAAGTTGACGGTTCTCTTTTCACGGAATATGATTATGAAATAACGGATATTTTAAAAAGGGCTATCGGAGATTATGTGGACGGGAGATTAACACAGAAAGAGGCTGTTAAACAGTTTGTCCGGGACGTGAAAGATGAATTTCCGGACTTGATTGTGGAATAAGGAGGCAAGAATGTATAAAAATAAAAAACAGCTTATTTCAATGGTAATAGCATGTTTGGTTGTTTTGGCTGCTACCGGGGGTACTACCTCCGAAATAGCGGCCGAAAATAAAGGAATTGTGCTTTCCATATGGTCGTATACGGATGAGATAAAGAAGTTTATCGACCGATTTGAATATATCTACCGTGGAATTGATATCAAGCTGACAATTGTACCCTGTGAGGAATACTTGCAGAAGCTGAAGCATGTGTTAAAGTTCGGTACAGGGGTTCCGGATGTTTTTTTGGGTGAGTATAGTCATATAAAAGACATTGTGGAAAGCGGGTATTGGGAAGATCTTTCCCGGGCACCCTTTAAGGCGGATGTGTCGGATATGTTTCCCTATCTGGTTGAAGTGGGTACGGACAGCAACGGAAAGCTGCGCGGGCTGAGCTGGCAGGTTACTCCGGGAGGATTTTATTACCGGCGCAGTGTGGCCAAACAATATCTGGGTACCGATGATCCTCAAAAAATCGGAAACATGATTTCCACTCCGCAGAAATTATTGGATACGGCCCGCTTATTGAAAAAAAAGAGTGATGGTAAGGTAAAACTGATTGCCGGGCACAACGATTACATGCACTATATCTGTGCGGCGAGGAAAAAATCCTTTGTAAGCGAAAAAAATGAATTATATATAGAAAACTCCGTCCTTGATTATTTTGATCTGGCAAAGACGATGAGTAAAGAGGGATTGACCGCAGCAAGCGACCAGTGGGGGTGGCCCTGGTTTGAGAATATGAACAAAAAGGATCCCTATTTCATGGGCTATTTTTTGCCGCCGTGGGGCTTGCAGTATGTCATAAAACCCAATGCCAGAGATACCTATGGCGATTGGGGAATGGCCAGGGGGCCGGGATCGTTTTTTTGGGGCGGGAGCTGGTTGGGTATATGCTCTCAATCCATTAATAAAAATGCGGCCTGGGAGTTTTTAAAATACGTGACATTAAAACATGACACCCTGGAGTGGTGGGCCAAAGAAACCGGTGATGTGGTATCCAGTAAAAGCGTATGTAACAAGGTAAAAAAAGATTTTAAGGATGATTTTCTCGGAGGTCAGAATGCTTATGAGTTTTTTACTCAAGAAGCACTAAAACTTAAAGGTTCATTAATGACAAAACACAATTTAGAAGTAAGGAATTATATGATGGATATACTGAACGCTTATGTTGAAGGCAGCTTAAACAGACAAGAGGCTTTAACGCAGTGGCGTGAGGAAGTAGAGATATATTTAAGTGAATACGAGGAGTGGAAGAATCCCAATGAGGGAAAGACTGAAGGCGCACTTGGTGATTTTGATGCCGAACAGTGCAAAAAAGGGGGATATGAAACATGGGACGGTGAAAGCACAACCCTTTCCGTATGGACGTTTACGGATGAAATGAAGAAGTGGATCGATGAGTTCGAAATGCTCAATCCCGATATTGAGATCGATCTGACTATTGTTCCCTGTGAGGACTATCTGCATAAACTGAGGCCTGTCCTCAGATCGGGCAGGAACGCGCCCGATGTGTTTGCCGCTGAATATGCCAATGTGGTGGATTTGGTGGAAAGCGGATTTTATGAAGACCTGGGAAAAGCGCCTTATAAAGCCGATATCTCCGATGTGTTTCCCTATATAGTCGAGGTGGGCACTGATTCCGGGGGCAGGCTGCGGGCGTTATCATGGCAGGCCGTACCAGGCGGTATCTTGTACCGCAGAAGTGTGGCCGAACAGTATCTGGGAACCGCTGATCCTGAAAAAATCGGCCGCATGCTTTCAACTCCGGAAAAGTTTTTGGCCACGGCGCGAAAATTGAATGAAAAAAGCGGCGGAAGGGTAAAACTGATAGCCGGTTACGGAGATTATCAGCATTTTCCCTTAGCCCTGCGGAAAAAGGCTTTTGTCGCGAACGGAAGGCTGAATATCGAGCGGTGTATTCTGGATTATTTCGAGATGGCTAAGATAATGCGCGATGAAGAATTAACCGCTGAAATAGGAACATGGTCGTCGCCCTGGTTCGAGAACATGAATGAGGAAAACCCGGAGTTCCTGTGTTATGTTCTTCCCACCTGGGGCCTGCATTATGTGATCAAACCCAACGGCAGAGATACCGTAGGCGACTGGGGATTGTGTGAAGGGCCGGCCGCCTATTTCTGGGGAGGCACCTGGGTCGGAATCTATAAGAATTCCGAAAATAAGCAAGCGGCCTGGAAATTTGTCAAGTTCATGACCCAAGAACATGAATCTTTAGAGTGGTGGGCTATGGAAACCGGTGATTTTGTGAGTAACAAGGCGGTTGTCAATAAAATTAAACAAGATTTTGCCGATCAGCAGTTGGGCGGTCAGAACCATTACGCGTTCTATGCCCGGCTGGCCGATAAAATAGACGGCTCCCTCCTGAAAAAGTATGATCTTGATATCAGAGGATTTTTGATGGGCGCGATCAATAATTACGTAGAGGGCATGATGACCAAAGAAGAGGCCATTGAACAGTTTAAGGCCGATGTGGAGAACGCGTTTCCGGATATAAGGGTGGAATAGCATATAATTTGAGTATGCTTTTTAAATTTAATACTGGATATCCCGGGCAAGTAATATCTGCTCCATACTGATAATGGAATAGACTATCAGTTCCAGGATTTTTATAAACTTTTCCTGTTCCGCTTGATCGAGCTGTTGGTCCTCAAGGGATTTGCCGTAATAGGTGAACAGCTCTCTTGTTTTTTTAAGCAGGATGGTATTATACCACTGGGAGAAACTGGAAATCTTAAGATGTTGTTTCCCGGCCATTTTACCCCGGCCGCCCCATGTATTACGGTAGAGCTCCACCGCAAAGGAAAAATTATAGCTCTGGTTCGTTAAAGAGCTGAACTTGTCGGGTTGATCCGTGGTTATATATCTGCGTAGTACGAGCAGGCCGCCGATTATGGAGTTGAGTTCAATGCAGATGTTGGCTTTTTCCTGACCGATAAGCTCTCCGTCGTTTGCACAGGCACGTGTATATTTTTTGCCCAGTTTTTTACAGATTATGAGGAACTGAGTAATCCAGTCTTTAAGAGGGGAAACCTGTTTCAAAATCGGAGGTATTTCACCTCCGCCCTGCCATTGACCGTTTGTTTGAAATGTGATTTTTTGCGGCATTATGCTCCTTATTATAGATTAAAAACCTTGTAATGGCAAAATGAATTTAAAAGCCTGGGGTAAAATACGGTTTTTTCATGATGTTTTGTACGTAATCCAGTATAATTTAGACGTTTGGGAGATGTATCTCCATAATAGAAAGTGGGGGAGGATGCCGGGGTAAAACTACACTCCCTGTTCTGGCAGGTCGTACCCGGTGTGGCCGGATGGAAATTTCAGATTATTGTGGTATATAATTCTTATTGGAGTTGTTTTTTGTGACAAATGCCATATATTCATATTTAATAGATCGAGTAATTAAATGCAGAAATTATTTAGAATATTTTTTATTAGTTTTCAAGGAGTAATGCTATGTGTATAAAAAAATCAATTATCAATAGAGCTTTTCTTTTTGTACTGATATCCGCTTTTATTTTTTTTTGTTCGTGTATGTCTGTGAATATCAAAGACCTTGAGATTAAAAAAATTGAAATGACCCTGGTTCACGACGAATCGGTTGTCGAGGGGTCTTCCCTTATACCGGGATGGGTCTATCGCGTAAAAATCAGGGTATTCTCTGGTTTCAAGGGAGTAATCGACAATCCGAATTATAAAAACTTCATTGTTGAAAGTTCCAATAGTTCTTTCCATGTGACGAAACAAGACGAGGCCGAATTGGAAGTAGAGGCCGATTATAATGTATTGCATGTAGCCCAAGCAGGAAATTATATCCTGTCTATAGGAGTTAAAAAGAATCCCTATCCCAAACAGACGTTTCAATGGGAAATTGACTGGAAGGGTTACAAGAAACTGGATTATGCGGGAAAGAACGGCCGTGACGGTTACGATGGGTTCGATGGCTCTGACGGTGGCAGCGCAGCATTGCTGGATTCAATACACGGGGGAGATGGTGGAGATGGGGATGACGGTGAAGACGGCACCAACGGTCGGGATGTGATTCTGTACGCGTTGTTTTATGATGTCAGGGGACTTTCGATTTCAGGCATCAACACCGATTACCTGCTCTGTTTTTATGACATGACAAACGAGAAGATAATGCTTACGCCGATGAGGTTAATTAAAATTGATACGTCGGGCGGAGACGGCGGAGAGGGCGGAGACGGCGGAGACGGCGGAGACGGTGATGACGGCGGAGACGGTGATGACGGGGGTTCGGATGGAATGGGAGGTGGCGGCGGAAACGGCGGAAGCGGCGGCGACGGCGGCAAGATAAAACTCTTTTATAGCGATCCGGCAGTGTTGGAATATATCAAGCCTGTTGTAGACGGTGGGAAGGGTGGCTCCGGTGGTGACAGCGGTAGCGGTAGTAACAGCTGGGGGGGTGGCTCCGGTGGACGAGATGGTAAGCCCGGAGAAGTGATCAAGCAAAAGGTCAGCAGCAGCACCTTAAAAGACATATTGACAGGGATAAAAGAATCGGGGATGGATTCCCGGCGATTTATATATCAATTGCCGTAACGGAGACCGTTATGAAGCCTGATTTTGCTTATAAAAGGTACTTTTTCTGTCTGATATGTATGTTGTTCCTGGCAATGAGTGCGGCTGCGAATGAGGCCCCCATTGGAAAATATTCCGTCCGCTTACCGGAGTGTGTGGACAGGTCTGCGGCGCAACGGTTTCAACTGTGGTGTGATGGAATCAATAAAATGCTCCTCCAAAAAATAGAGGATAATCCGGTTGTTGTTTTGGATGAGAATGCCCCGTATGCCGTACGCATTATGTGTATGGACATGCAGGACGGTGTATTAATCGTCGGCAAAATCAGTGAAATCGAAACGGGAAATGTCATAAAGACAATCAGACACGAAGCATCCATAAAGCACATGCAGGAAGAAATCGAATCGTTTACGGGGGAAATCGTTTCTTTTATTGAAAACGGATTCACTGAAAAAGAGGGCGGCCGGGTAACGGGTGTTCTTTTAGGTTTTGAAGGGGCTGGCACATTATTTCTCATTGTACCGGGTGTGGGCGGGCAGCTGCAGATATTGTGGGTGTTCGATGATATGAAACCAAAAGCGGAGACGGAATCTGAGCAGGAACAGGGCGCGGAACCGGTGGCTGTCGGTATAAGCGCCGGTGCCGTATATTATTTTGATACTGAACCTGAGTCGGATGTTGTGCACATAACTGCCGACGTAACAGCGTTATTCCCGATGCCTGGTCTGTTTGGAATATCCGATTCCCGGCTGATTTTTAAAATCGGAGTTTTATCACTTCACAAAATAAGTTCGGATTCTGTTAAGAGCCTTTTTATGGTTCATAATAGTTTCGGAATTCAGTTGGGAGGGGCATTGGATGAAGATAAGACTGTTTCGCTTTTTTTTACGCCCTCATTAGACGTGGGTTATTACTATGATATCGACGAGGAAGAAATGGTACCGGCATTTCTGGCCCTTAATCTTGGATTGACTTTATATTTTAATTTTTGAGATATTTCATCGCATTACGGAACCGAAGATCGAAAAAACCGCACATTATGTCTGCTGTGCGGAACGTCGTTGTTTTAATTTACTCAGACCATCTTTGATAGCAAAGGGTGAGTAATAAACAAGCAACGAGATTACTCCGACTATTTCCAGTCCGATTATATACCAGGGCCAGGGACCGAAAACCTGAATCAACAGGTCGATTACCGTAGGTGTTTCCGGAGGGCCGCAGATATAGAGGTAGTTGCCTCCTACCAGCAGGTTAAACGCGCCGATAACAACCAGATAGATATTGGTTATCACAAAGGTTTTGATAAGCGATTTGAAGGTGGGTCTGTAGCCTTCTATAAAGGTCATATAAATAATGGCCATAATGATGGCGCCGTGCGAGACAAAGGTCTGAATTATTCTGTAATGGGGGAAACCGTAGGCATTATCGGGAGTAAGGATCGACTGGATAGCACCTCCCATTCCCCAGAAGTAGAACAGTTCGTACAAAAGCTTTTTTTTGCCTATGAGCATGATGGGTGAGAGGACGACCGCCAGTCCGCAGAGGTGTAAAGGGAGGTGGTGCCCTACGGACCATTTCCCCGCACAGATATACCAGATATTGAGAGAAAGCTCCTGAGCCAGGAGTATAAAGGATAAAATATAGCAGAAGTACTTATTTGCTTTTTCATTATTCAGTTTCTTTAAACTGAGCACCATTATTACATTAAGCGCCGCCACCACCAGCAGGGCTATGATATGGGGGAGTGAAAAGAGTTGGAACTCACCAAGTAAGTAATTTGGGTCGAAATATTGTGACATAGCACCCTCCTCAAGTTGATAAGATAATAGAGAATATCTTTTTAAATAGCAATAATTTTTTGCCATTTATAGATTTTTTTGGCTTATTTAATCTAAGTTTTTGATGAAAAGCAAGCATATTAAATTAAAAACTTTATTGCAACATCATAATTATTCTGCAATCATATAATAAAGCCAGAGTAATTTAGCTAGTTTCGGGGCAAATTATATAAAATATTTAAAATGGGAGGTCAAAATGTATGGTGTTAAAAAATGTTTTATTATATGTTCGATAATTTGTTTGCTTCTTTTTACATCTACCGGCAGAGATAACAATAGCATCTGGGCCCAAGATAAGAAGGTTCTCACTATCATATCTTATACTGATACTGTCAGGTACTTTATTGAGTACTTTGAAAAGCAGAATCCGGATGTTAAAATCGAGGTAACTGTAATACCCTTAATGGATTATATGGATAAGATTATCCCTAATCTGAAATCCGGGAAATGGAACCCCGATCTGTTTATGGGTGAATATGCCAATATAGGAGAGCTTTTAGAAAGTGGTTTTT
Source organism: Spirochaetales bacterium (assembly GCA_016930675.1). GTDB lineage: Bacteria > Spirochaetota > Spirochaetia > SZUA-6 > RPPD01 > JAFGGG01. The sequence goes on along the minus strand of JAFGGG010000022.1, from coordinate 32,685 downwards.
GGGAGAATTTATCGGCACCACCCTATAATGCGGATGTTTCCCAAATGATTCCTTTTGTGCGTGAGGTTGGTACAGATTCTCAGGGTAAAATCAGAGCGTTAAGCTATCAGGCCTGTGTCGGAGGTGTTATTTACAGAAGGAGTGTGGCCAAGAAATATCTTGGTACGGATGATCCCGATAAAATGGGCAAAATGCTTGAAACTCCTGAAAAGTTTTTAGAAACTGCACGGCTGGTGAAACAAAAAAGCGGCGGGAAGGTAAAACTTATTGCCGGAATTGGTGATTATTACCATTATCCGCTTGCAGCCAGAAAAAAATCCTTTGTTACCAACAATAAATTGAGTATAGAGCAACCGGTTTTAGATTTTTTTGAAATATCTAAGGATATGACTGATGAGGAATTAACTGCGGAAATCAATATATGGTCGGATGAGTGGTTTGAGAATATGAATATGGCAGAACCTAAGTTTTTTGCATATATGCTGCCCCGATGGGGTCTTCATTATGTAATGAAAAGAAATATAGTACATACCATGGGTGACTGGGGTTTGTGCAAAGGGCCTGAATCATTTTTTTGGGGGGGTGATTGGATCGGGATTTCAGCCAAGTCCAAACAAAAAAAGTTGGCATGGGAGTTTATAAGGTTTATGATATTAAACCGCGATACTCTGAAAAGATTCGCCAGAGAAACCGGAGATTTTATGAGTGATAGGATCGTTATAAACCAGATCAAACATGAGTTCACTGAAGAAATGCTGGGGGGCCAGAATTACTATGATTTTTTCGCAGAAGAAGCCCTTAAAGTGGATGGCTCCTTAATGAATAAATACGAATTGGATATCCATGGTTATTTAATGGACTCCGTCAATGATTACATCCAAGGCAATATAACAAAACAAGAGGCTATCGAGCAGTTTAAACATGATGTGAAGGACGCCTTTCCTGAAGTGAATGTGGATTAGGAAGGTGTCAAGTAAAGCGGCCGGTTTTTCAAAGTATGTGTTGCAATTAATAAAAATCACTCTATGATAGATAGTATGCAAAAGTATTTTTTTACAGCAGTACTGCTTTTATTACTGTTTTTAGTGTTGGGATGTAAAACCGTGGAAGAATATGTGATGCTGGAAGATACCGCCCCCATGCAGGAGTACGTGGATAAAAAAGTGTGTCTTGTAGGTGAAGTGTCCGAAATACCCTGGCAGCATATGATTGCATTTGTGGAAGGCCATCCGTACAGCGAGTACTTCGATGTCCGGGACTATCAGATTGTGATCTATGCCAAAACTCAAATCCAATGCCAAGGCATGGTCAAACTCTTTGGCACAGTACTTAAAGTAGAAGGTAAGGGCAAGCGGCCCGATCCGGGTGATGAGCTTTACGTGGAATACCATCTGGTTGTTGATAAGTGGGAGTGCGTTCAGTAATTCGTTTCAGTTCATAAGCGTAACAATCAAGGCCACAACCTCACAGTCGCGGATTAACGCGATGCCTTTGCGCCCCGCCAAATTGTCCCAGGTTTCGGGAGGGCTTTCAAACTCCCACAACTCGTCACCTTCCCGCATCTGCGCAAGAAACTCCTGCCATTGCTCATTGATATATCCGAAAGGCACCGGATCGGGGCCCAGATCTTCGAGAGTCACCATATTGTCGGCTTCCGCCTGCTCTACGGTTGTCCGGTTCTGGAGCCAGCTTATGATCAGATTGTCCGAATCGGGACAGGGAGTCTGGGCGAAAATTGTCTGGCACAGAACAAAAGCACAAACCGCAATCAGCGGGTAAAATAGGTTCATACGCATAGTTTTTTGCACGTTCCTTCTCCTATCGAATATCATAATAACATACGCGGTTTTTCATTTAAAGTAACAAAAAGGTAATTATCAGCCGGGGCGTTTGGCCCGGAAAAAAATCAGCCGCTGTTCTTCCTGCGAATGGCTATCTCCTGGGCGGCGGAGGCAATTGTAATAGTTTTTCTATTCCTATGAATGTATTCAAGAATTTTTGAATAGAGCATATCTTTTGTACTCCTGCGCTTTTTGAATTCAACCACATAACGCAAGGTAAATGTTCCCAGTTTTCATCGGCAGTGAGGGCTGTCATTGGTTCGACGAGCGCATCTTCCAGTACGTATCTTTCCACAAGTTTAGCCCACGCCGCTTTTACTAAATCGGTATAATCCCCCGGCACTTCGTAAGCCGACTTGGAAAGGATTTTTTTGTTTTATTCAGATCGCTGCCGTAGCGGATAGGCAGAGTGAGTTCATCCCACAGGAAGGGAAAATCGCCGGAGTAATTGAATACGGGTTCTTTAAAAACGAAACTGTTGGCTATTCGGACCACGCGTCCATTGTACAGGTCTCCGTCAACCCAGTTGCCGATTTCCATCAGTGTTGTTCTTAAGATGCTGATATCGATCACATCGCCTTTAATGCCGCCCAGTTGGTCGGAAAAAATTATGGCGGCCAAAAAAATAATCAGAATATAACTTAAAAAACTGATGAGTTTTCTGCCGCGGTACCTGGAACCGGATAGTTTGACATGTTTTTTGATATTGATATGGAAAAAATAAATGCTGTGGAAAAACAAATCATCTTACTGGATGATATAGAAGAGTTATTTCTTAAAAACATTGACGGCTACGGGGTGCTTAAGGACCTTTTTTTATTGGTGAGCAGAACTCAAAGCAGAATTTTATGGATAGCAACTGCCAACTCCATTTTCTTATCATTTATCAAGAAAATATTTCCGGTAACCTTCGTGTTTCAGTTTTTTATAGATTTAACCGATCTGACACCGCAAAGACTTGCCGCCATTTTTGAAGCCTATACGGCTTGCCGTAATTTCACCGTAAAAATAATTCCCGACAAGGAGATAGCAAAACAAATAAAGAAAAAGGTGAAAGCCAAAACCATTTCCACCCGCCCCTTTACCATTGGTGACAAAATAAAGGTGAAAGACTATTACGGAGAGGTAGTGGATATAAACCTCTTGAAAGTAAGAATACGGACTCCTGATGATTCTCTGGTTACCGTGCCCTGCAAAACAATTCTGGAAGACACCGTGTCGGACGCCAATTCCGGAGAGTTAAACTGCCAGGTGGTGACCGAGATGTATCTGCCGGGCAATAGCGATTTGCTGGAAATCAAGAGAATCGCTTATGAGGCGGTCTATTCCTCACCTTACAGCTATTTACAGAAACCGGTGGTCATATTATTCCAGGATGTATATACGGAAACAGCGCTTTTAAAAATGAAAATTAAAGCATATGTTGCCGATCATCGCTATGAATTTGTCTTCTCATCGGATATTTGTGAGCGGATAAAACATTATTTTATGGAACATAAAATAATACCTCCGGATTTCTACCGACTTCCCTATTTTTCTTCTCATAACTTTATAAAAAAATAAAAAAGCTGTTGACAAACTTTTACGTATTATGCATAATTATGTCGATAATAAAGCATAAATATGCAGGAAAAAAGAGAAAGACAACATAAAATAGAAGAAATAATTCGCGGTCATGAAATCGAAAGTCAGGAAATGCTTTTAAAACAGCTGCAGGAACGGGGATTTCATGTAAACCAGAGTACGCTTTCAAGGGACTTGAAAGACATGCGGATCGGCCGGGTCTTGAACGCCCGCGGAGAGTATGTGTACGCCATGCCCAATGAGGAGATAAAAGAGGCTCTGCAGATCCGGCTGGATCAGGACGCGGCGTGCGGCTGCATCGGTTATGAGTTTTCCGGTAATATCGGGGTCTTAAAAACACTGCCCAGTTACGCGCAGATGGTGGCCCTGGCCATAGACAAACTCAGCCTGCCGGAGATTGTAGGTACGCTGGCAGGAGACGACACGATCCTGATTATGCCGCGCGACGGATATGACAGGCAGACCGTGAAACAGTCCTTGTTAAGGTACATTCCGGAATTAAAGGAGAAGGTAACATGAAAACAGCTATTTTGGGAACATCGGGTTATACCGGACAGGTGCTCCTGCGCTTACTTTTGGCGCATCCGGGTGTAACGCAGATAATACCTGTTTCATCCTCGAAAAAAGGAGAAGCGATTACGGCTTTTGACGCGGGAATAAGTGAGAAGGAGTTGGAAAAACTAAAAGCCACTCAAGGCACATGTGTGGACATTCAGGAAGCGTATAAGCAGAAGTTCGATGTGGTATTCGCGGCTTTGCCGCATCTAAAATCAGCCGAACTCTGCGCTCCTTTTTTGGGAAAGGCTGTTGTCATTGATCTTTCAGCCGACTTCAGGATCAAGGACTCCGGTCTGTTCGAAAAAGCCTACGGAGCAAGGCCTCCGCGGGAAGATCTGCTGGATCAGGCTGTGTATGGTCTGTGTGAATGGTATCATGAGGAAATTAAAAAAACAGATCTGATTGCCAATCCGGGCTGTTATACCACGGCCAGTCTGCTCCCTCTGCTGCCCCTGGTAAAAGAGGGTCTGGCCGCAGGTCCGCTTATGGTAAACGCGATTTCGGGTATTTCGGGCGCCGGAAAAAAAAGCAAAGAATATCTGCTTTATTGCGAACGTTCGGAGAATTTATGGGCCTATTCACCGGGTAAAACCCACCGCCATTCCTTTGAGATTCAGGCAGAACTGGCCAAAGTTGATCCCAAGGCGGATCTGTTTTTTACTCCGCACCTGGCGCCGCTTATGCGGGGCATAGCGACCACGATAACCGTTCAATTGGCAGAGGAGCTTTCACAGGAACAGGTAGTGGCTGTCTACGAAAACTACTACGGCTCATGCCCGTTTATCGGTCTGCGGAAAACGGGCATTCCCCAAACCAAAGAGGTCTGGGGCTCCAACCGCTGTGACATTGGATTTTATGTGCAGGGCACAATGCTGTATCTGTTTTCGGTATTGGATAATCTTATCAAAGGTGCGTCGGGCCAGGCGGTACAGAATATGAACATACGTTTCGGAATGGAAGAGACGGCAGGCCTCCCCGTGCACAGTGTACTTTGAGGGTATTATTATGGAAAAAAAACTTGTTACGGTAAAAATAGGCGGCAAACTGGCCAACAGTGAGCAGCTGCTTTCTGAATTTGCTCATGATATTAAAAGGCTTCATGCTGATTACTGGTTTATCATCATCCACGGCGGCGGAGCCGAGGTTTCACAGCGCACAAAACAGCTGGGTCTGGAGCCGGTGTTTAAGGACGGCATCCGGATAACCTCGCCGCAGGAAATGGATATCGTGGATGAGGTGTTAAGCGGGCGGGTGAATACGCGTCTGGTGCGGCTTTTTCAAAAGTGCGGTCTCAATGCCGTGGGCCTGAGCTGCTCATCGGGGATGACCGCGGTTGGCGAGAGCCTGGAAACGGGCAACGGAACAGAGACCCGTACCGGCAGGATCACGGAGGTAGATACGGCCCTGCTTAAGCTGCTGCTTGAGCACGACTACGTCCCCGTGCTTTCTTCAACCGCCATGGATAAACAGGGCCGGGGCCTCAATATCAACGCGGATACCGCGGCCTTTACCATCGCCGCACAGCTGAAGTGTAATTCACTCCTGTTTTTTTCAGATATACCGGGAGTGCTTAAGGATAACAAGGTGATTTCGACATTAAACAGCAGGCAGGCCAGGCAGGAGATAGCCGACGGAACAGTCTCCGGCGGCATGCTTCCCAAAATCCGCTCCGCTTTGGACGCGCTGGAACATGGAGTGGAATCCCTTGTTATTGCCCAGTATGAAGCAAAGGGTTCCCTTGCCGCTTTGATTAAAGGAAGCGGGGGCACGCGCATTTTTAAAGAATAATAATTTTGACCATGCCGTGTGTAAACGCGGCCTCTACTGGAAGAGGATTTTAACGGCGGCGGCGGATTTTGGCAGAGGCGGGTCGAGGACATTAAGGGCGGCGGCGGATAAAGGCCGGCTGTAGGCCCGCACAAGAACGTAAGAAAGGATTGAAAAATGGAAAAAACAGAGGCAACTGTAGACAATACTCCTTTCGCGGGTCATGTGGCTCCGGAGCTGCTTGTGCTCGATAAAGGAGAAGGCGCCTGGCTTTATGACAAGGCGGGGAATAAATATCTGGACTTCGGCTCCGGCATCGCGGTGAACGCGCTGGGCTACGGCAGGGAGGATATGGCGCAGGTTGTCTACAATCAGATGAAAAAGCTGATTCACATTCCTCCTTTATGGACGACAGAACCAGCCTTGGAATTGGGCAAAAAGCTGGTGGCCAGCGGACCTTTTGCCGCGGTTCATTTGGGAAACAGCGGTTCGGAAGCCAATGAAGCGGCGCTTAAATTCGCCCGTCTGTACGCAAAGCGGGCTAAGGGAGAAGAGCATCATAAAATTTTATGCTTTGAGAACGCCTTCCACGGCAGGACCATGGGAGCTCTTTCCTGCACGCCCACCCCAAAATACCAGGATCCGTACCAGCCGCTGGTGCCGGGGGTGTTGTCCGTACCCTATAATGATGTCGCAGCGTTGAAAGCCGTTTTGAACGCAGAGTTTGCCGCTGTGATCGTAGAGGTGGTTCAGGGCGAAGGCGGGATGACCTGTATGACGCAGGAGTTTGCCGGAGAACTGGGCGCGCTGTGCAGGAAACACGATATCATCCTGATCGCCGATGAGATCCAGACCGGTCTGTACAGGACAGGCAGCTTGTACGCGTCATTAGAAATCGGTCTTGAACCCGATATCCTCACACTGGCCAAGCCTCTGGCCGGAGGGCTTCCCCTTTCGGCAACCCTCCTGGCCGAAAAGGTGAACAAACTGATTCATGTGGGCGAGCACGGAACTACTTTCGGAGGCGGACCGGTAACAACCGCGCTGGGGCTTTTTGTGTGGGACAAGTTGAATGAGCCGGCTTTTTTAGCGGAGCTCAAAGAGAAAATTAACTATCTGGATGAGCTTTTACAGAAGCTTCAGCTGGACTGTGCCTGCGTGGGCCGGCTTAAGGGAAAGGGATTCTTGCGCGGAATCGAGATTCTTGATACAAAGGGCAAGGGTGAAAAACTCATGCCGGATCTGCTGGAGGAAGCCCAGGCGCAGGGGATTCTGGTATTACGTTCCGGTAAGAATATTCTGCGGATCGCGCCATCGTTTATTATCAGCAGGCAAGAACTTTCTTTTGGCGTGGAACTATTACATAAAGTGTTAAAGGAGATTGAATAACCTGTTTATCAAGGAGTTGTGATTATGTCTAATCAGAGTATTAAAAAAATCGTGCTGGCTTATTCAGGGGGATTGGATACCTCGATAATTATCCCCTGGCTTAAGGAGCACTACCCGGGCGCAGAGGTTGTGGGCGTGTGCGTGAACGTGGGGCAGGATGACGACATGCAGGCCATGCAGGCAAAGGCAAAGGCCTCGGGCGCATCCAAGCTCTATATTATCGATGCCAAACAGGAGTTTGTAAAGGATTATCTTTTCCCCATGCTGCGCTCGGGAGCGCTTTATGAAGGAAAATATCTCTTGGGAACATCGATAGCCCGTCCTTTGCAGGCAAAACACCAGGTTGAAACAGCACTCAAGGAGAATGCTCAGGCCGTGGCCCACGGCTGTACCGGTAAGGGCAACGATCAGGTACGCTTCGAGCTGACGTATAAAGCATTGGCTCCGCAGTTGGCGGTTATCGCGCCCTGGCGGGAATGGGATATTCACTCACGCGAGCAGGCTATCGATTACGCGGAAAAACACCATATTCCCCTGGGCGATATTTCCAAAAAGAATATTTATTCTCGTGACTGGAATATCTGGCACTTAAGCCATGAGGGCGCCGAGCTGGAAGATCCCTGGAACAGGCCCAAGGAAGAGATGTTCAAACTCACTGCTTCTCCGCAGGCCGCGCCGGATAAAGAAACAGAAGTGGCACTTGAATTTGAAAAAGGCCTTCCCACCGCGCTGGACGGAAAAAAACTCGATCCGGTTGAGCTGCTCGGCACGTTAAACAAACTGGGCGCGGAGAACGGTATCGGAAGGGATGATGTTGTGGAGAACAGGACTGTGGGAATGAAATCCCGCGGTGTCTATGAAACTCCGGGGGGTACAATCCTCTATAAAGCCCTGCGCGAGCTGGAAATGCTTACGCTTGACGCCGACACCCTGCACTACAAACAGATGCTGGCCCTGCGCTACGCCGAGCTTATCTACCGCGGCAAATGGTTTTCCACCCTGCGCGAATCACTCGAAGGCTTTATGAACAAGGCCTGTGAGTACGTATGCGGTGAGGTAAAACTGATTCTGTATAAGGGCAATATCATTATCGCCGGACGCAAATCACCTTGTTCTCTCTATTCCGCGGATCTGGCCTCGTTCGGCGAATCAAGCTACGATCACGCCGATGCCACGGGCTTTATCAAACTTTACGGAATACCGACCACGGTGGCGGCAATCAACCGGAAGGAAAAGTAATTTATACCTGGAAACGACAGATAAGTTTAATTACTCCCTCAAACTTCCGAAAGATACCGCGGTTATGAGATATCTCTGTAAAAAAATGAATACCATAATAATCGGTATAATAGAAAGTGCCACAGCCAAATAGGTGGCTCCGGAGTCCGTACGATATAAAGATGATTTTAGCGACGCGATTATAAGGGGCAGGGTGAAGTTCTCTTCCGATGAAAGAATAACCAAAGGAAACAAAAAGTTGTTCCAGTTGGCTACAAAAGAGAAAATTGCTATGGTGGCAATTCCGGGAGACATGATGGGAAGGGCGATGTGATGAAATATTAACAGGTCGTGGGCGCCGTCCATGCGCGCGGCTTGAATAATATCCTGAGGCAGAACGGATCTTACATACTGGTGTAAGAAATACACGGAAAAGGGAGCGGCAACCGCAGGTAAAATAAGGGCCAGCAGATTATCAAGCAGGCCCAAGAGTGATACTAAATGATAAAATCCGAATATTGTAAGCTGAACGGGAATCATCATGGATGCCATTACTATTCCAAAAATCAGTTTTTTAAAGGGAAATCCGTAAAAGGCGAATCCAAACGCGGTTAAAGCGGAAATGTATTGGGAGAGAATGACCGCTGAAACGGCAACGAAAGCACTGTTTAAAAAACTACGGGAAAAATCAAAGTTCTCAGCACGCTTTTGAATCGCGTAATAATTTTCTATTAATGCTGTTCCGGGAATAAGGCTTATGCCCGTATTAATTTCCTGACTTGTCCTGGTGCTGTTGACAATCATGATATAGAAGGGAAGAAAACAGAGAAGCGCGAGGATGATTATGAAAGTATAGAGGAGCACTCTGGCGGCTTGTAATTTGATTACGGCTGTGTTCATAGGTGTCGCTTTAATGTTAATAAATTAGCATAATGATGATAGTCGTTATCGCCGGCTGTGTCAAGAAATAGTAGGGTATGGATTTTAAAAAGATGTATGATCGCGGGATCCTGTTTATTTAAATAAAGCGGCGGTCGGAGTTTTTTCTTGTTGACGCGGATTTCGTACACTGCTATAAATAGAGTAAAAAGGAGAGAGACAATGACATGGAATGTTATTTTTTTAATCGGCGGTATCGCCACCCTGGTGCTGGGTATCTTTAGTCTGGTACAGCGCCGACAGACCTTTTTGGCTGTAGCGGGTATTCTCTGGTTTTGTATCGTGCTGTTCAGCCAGTTTATCCCTAATGTGTATAACGCGGTTATCATTAAAGGACTGCCCGTACTCGGCAGCTTAGTGCTGTTTCTGGCTCTGCCCACTTTTTTGGTACTGGCGTTTTTTTCGCGCAAAGACTGAATAATATCTCTCACGGAGCGATTTATTTTTTCGGTTTATACATACTGCTTGAGTGCTGCAAGCGCCTCTTCGGCTGTTTCTGCTTGTTTTGTAAAAAGTGCCTGACCGGAATTTTCAGCCGGATCACAACGCCAGCTTTTAAGCCCCACAATGGGTTTCCCGCAGATATTGGCAAAAGAGATCTCGGAAAGTGTTCCGTAGCTGCCGTCGATGGCAACTATAGCATCACTTGATCTGATTACCGCCAGATTGCGGGCGTGACCCAACCCGGTAACCACGGAGTAGCTCAGATAGGGATTGGCTTGCTCGCGCGATTCACCCGGCAGAATGCCGCAGGTGATACCGCCCGCTTCGACCGCTCCGCGGCAGGCGGCCTCCATCACACCGCCCATGCCCCCGCAGACCAAAATCCAGCGGTTTTCAGCGATATACCTGCCCATGGTATAGGCGATTTCCGCTATTCCTGAGCTGCACGAGCTTCCGCCGATGACTCCGATATAAATCTGTTTCATATGTCTATCCGGCTATCCCCGCCCAAGATAGGCTGTCATGGCTATTTCAATCTTGGCGTCCAGAGGCAGTCGTGAGACCTCGACCGTGGTGCGGGCCGGAGTATGATCCCCCATGGCTTGGGCGTAAAGAGTATTTACCTGTTTAAAATGAGCCAGATCCGTGAGGTAGATGGTTGTTGCCACAACATCTTGGAAGGCCGCTTCTTTGGCGCTTAATACGGCCGCGAGATTGTTCAGGACCAGTGTCGTCTGCGCTTCGATTGAGCCGCCAATAAACTCCCCGCTTACAGGGTCGATGGCAATCTGTCCGGAGGTGTAGAGAAAATCCCCGGCTGCCACAGCCTGGGCATAAGGGCCGATCGGCCGAGGTGCTTTTTCGCTGTTTATAATCGATATATTCATAAAAACTCCGCATTTATAAAATATATTTTAAGGTAATTGTTGCATAATTAGATTTTTACTTCAATATGGTTAATCAATACCGGGCGTTTAAATATTCCGCTTGATTTTTATCTGTAAAAAAAATATTATTCACCTGAATTGTTATGATAGTATTGATCAAAAACCTGTTCGGCGACTCCAAAAAAAGAAAACGCTTTATAAAGTTCGGTGTGGTCGGGTTTTCAGGATTTGTGGTTAATTTTTTGGCGCTCGAACTTTTTCACAGCCTGGGAGTGGGCGGTTTTTTTGCCGGACTGTTTACTTATATTTCGGACTCATCATTTTTCTCCCTGCTTAAAGAGTCTTCCGCCTGGTCGGCGGCACTGGCAACGGAAATCGCCATTATCAGTAATTATACGTTTAATAATATCTGGACGTTCAAAGAACATAAAATCAGCAAGGTTTCAAAAATAATCTGTAAGTTTTTCCAGTTTAACCTGACGTCGGCGGGGGCTGTTGTCATTCAGTTTGTTGTCATCGGTCTGGGTACGATGCTTTTCGGAGATACCGTGTTGATACGACTCTTATTTCTGGTTATTGCCGTGGCCTTCTTTATCGTGCCCTACAACTGGTTTATGTACAACGCGGTAATCTGGAAGACCAAAAAAGAGGGTGAGAAGCCGCATTAGAAATGCTTTTTTACCACATTGCGGACAAGTTTTTCATCTATTTCCACGCTGCAGTGACCCTGTTCGGCTGTCTGGGCTGGATTCCCAAAAAAACAAGGAAGTTGAATCTGATTGTACTCGGCCTGACAGCCTTTTGCTGGGTTGGACTGGGTATCTGGTACGGGTGGGGGTACTGCGTGCTTACGGATATTCATTGGGATATAAGGAGAAAACTGGGACTGTATGCTATGCCGCGCTCATATATAAAATTTTTGGTTGATGAGATCAGCGGTCTGGATTTTAATGCGGATGTGGTGGATATTGTCACGGTAATCTGTTTTTGTATTGCATTAATTTCATCGGTAGTACTGAATATATATGATTTTAGAAGATCAAGGACTATAATTAATAATAAGTAAAGAAGCATGGCAAGAGAAATCAATTTTAAGAGGATATTTAAATTACAGAACATGGTGCAGCACTATGCCTGGGGTTCAGCCTCATTGATCCCCGGGTTGTTGGGCATAGAAAACAAACAGGAACGGCCTTTTGCCGAGTTGTGGATGGGCAGTCATATCAAGGCTCCTTCATATGTACATTTAGACGGTGAGGAGATGATGTCTGTTCGCGAGCTGATCAACCTGGATGCCGCGGCCGTCCTGGGAAAAGCCGTGATCGCTGCTTTCGGCAGTGAGCTGCCTTTTCTGTTTAAAATCCTTGCGGCCGCCGCTCCGCTTTCCATCCAGGTGCATCCTTCAAAGGAGCAGGCTATCGCGGGGTTTACAAATGAAGAGATGCAGGCCATACCGCTTGCTGCGCGGAATAGAAATTATAAAGACACCAATCATAAACCTGAACTGCTGGTCGCTCTTTCAGAATTCTCACTCATGCAGGGATTTAAAGAGTTCACCGAGATAAAAAAGGAGTTCGATCTGCTTGGCTGCGGTGAGGGTATTTCAGCGATCCTTGCTGCCGCGGAAAAGCAGAAACCGGAAAAAAGGCTTGTGTATTTCTTCACCCGGCTCATGGCTCTCACGGCGCAGGAACGAAATACCTTAATCCCGCAGCTTGTGGCTCGCGCCGAGGGCAGACGGGAGCCGGAATGCCGCTGGCTGAGGAAGCTGCAGAAACTGTATCCTTCGGATATCGGAGTCTTAAGCCCCCTGATTCTCAATGTATGTGAGCTTAAGCCGGGACAAGCCGTATTTTCGCCCGCCGGCGTGCTTCATTCCTATTTAGGCGGTTTCGGACTTGAGATTATGGCCAATTCCGATAATGTTCTGCGCGGCGGACTCACTCCCAAACACGTGGATGTCGCGGAGCTGCTTAAGGTGGTCACTTTCAAACAAAGTGAGCCTCATATTATCACTCCCTCAAAGGTAAGCGCTTATGAATCAACATATACTGTAGCGGTAAAAGAATTTTGTCTTTCAAAAATAGTTGTAAAGCCTGCCGCCGCGGTCAGTTGTCAACGCAGTCCTGTCGTTGAAATACTGCTTGTGCTCAAGGGAGAAGTAACGCTGTCGGCTCCCGGGCAGCGGGAGAGTATGGCCGGTCGCCGGGGTGATTCATTTCTTGTCCCCGCGGCGGTTAAAGAATATAAGATCGAGGGTGAGGGTGAACTGTTTAAGGCGTTTGTGAATGTATAATGACCGCCAGAGAATACTTACGGGAAAAAACTTGACTACGCCAGATATTTTATCTACTATTTGTTTAACACGTTACGATTAAGGACAGCGGAAGTTTTTTTATGGATCTGGAGACAATTCAAACAATACTAATGGGTATGACCGCGTTTATTTTAGCGGGATCGATTCATGAGTTTGCCCACGCTTCTTCGGCCTATCATTTGGGCGATACTACAGCGAAAGACAGCGGAAGATTCACGCTCAATCCCCTGGCTCACATTGATATTTTCGGCTCTATTTTTTTTCCTTTACTTGGAGCTTTCTCCGGTTTTCCGGTTATCGGCTGGATGAAACCGGTACCGATTAATCCGCTTAATTTTCGCAAGCCGTCGCAGGGTCAGGCGCTCAGTGCCTTGGCCGGTCCGTTCAGTAATTTATTACAGGCCGCCTTTCTGGCAATCATCTTAAAACTTTTTTTTGTGGTTTTTTCGGCCGGTCTGGCGGAAGCGAATGTAATAATTCTGTTGGCCTACAGGTTTTTACTCACGTATTTCGGGATAAATATTTTATTGATGATTTTTAATCTGCTGCCCGTTCCGCCCTTGGACGGAGGGTGGATTTTGAGGCATGTGCTGCCCGGGCGTATGCAGCAGCAGTTTGATCGTATCTATCCCTACGGAATAATATTGCTTTTTCTTTTGGTTTTTACCGGCGGATTACGAGTACTGTTCAGACCATTTATCGATTTTATCGGTTATGCGCCTATCATTATTATTACCACTCCATTCTGGCTGGTGAGCATTCCTTTTATTGTATTGATAGGCATAACGATTTTCTTTTTCAGAGAAGAAGTGAAATTACTGTCTCACAGAATACGGCACGGGTCTAAATTCAAAGGGCTAAAAAAGCAAAAAGCCGTTACAAACGTTCGGAATAAAAAACAACGCGAGCTCATTATCAAAGACGGTAAAAAAATACGTGAAAAACTGGAACAGGGTGAACGCCTGGATGCTCTTGATGAGATATCTCTGTTAACGATTAAAAATGCACAGAAGCGTAACGTCCGTCCCTGTACCGATTACAAATTCGAAATAACCGACCAGCGCTGCCAAAAGTGCGAAACTTTACCCAACTGTCTTTTTAAATCACTTGAAAATGCGAGGGCTAAAGTATACGAGGATGTATGAAGAAAAGTGTGTTTGAACAGTATCACGTCTTAAAAAACATTCAAAGCCCAAAAGATATTAAAAGGCTTTCCCGGAGTCAGCTTTATACTCTGGCGCATGAACTGCGTGAATATATTATAAAAGTGGTAAGTGAAAACGGCGGGCATCTCGCTTCCAACCTTGGGGTCATTGAACTCACGTTAGCGCTTCACTATGTTTTCAATTCACCGCAGGACAAAATTGTCTGGGACGTGGGACATCAGAGTTATGCTCATAAAATAATTACCGGCAGAAAAGAAGCCTTTTCTTCTTTACGTAAATTTAAAGGCATAAGCGGTTTTCCTAAAAGAGCCGAGAGTAAGCACGATCCATTTAATACGGGCCATTCTTCAACTTCCATCTCCGCGGCGTTGGGTCTGGCTGTGGGAAGAGAGTTGAAGCAAAAACACGGCAAGGTAATCGCGGTTATCGGTGACGGAGCGTTAACAGGCGGCATGGCATTGGAAGCATTAAACCATGCCGGGCATCTGGGTAAAGACCTGATTATTATTCTGAATGACAATAATATGTCTATCGGCCAAAATGTCGGCGCTTTATCCGTCTCCCTGACTGAGCTTACCACAACCCGCTACTATCAGTTGTTTCGTAAAACCTTTGACGGCATGGTACGAAGGATTCCTCTTTTCGGCAAGAGACTGTTGGGATATATATATAGATTGAAACGCAGTATTAAGGCCTTTCTGTTTCGAGCCAATATTTTTGCCGATTTTGGATTCGAGTATGTGGGTCCTGTTCACGGACATAATATTAATCTGCTTATTAATATGTTAAAGAATATCAAAAATTTGGGAAAACCTGTAGTTCTGCATATAACCACCCAAAAAGGCAGAGGTTATAAATTCGCGGAAACCGATCCCACGCTTTTTCACGGAGTGGGAGCATTTTCAATAATAGACGGTAAATTTGAAAAAAAGGAAACGGTTTCTTTTACGGAAGCGTTTGGTCAGGCGATTACCGCATTAGCCGAAAAAAACAAAAATATTGTCGCCATAAGCGCGGCTATGACCCACGGTACGGGTCTTTCCGCTTTCGAGAAACGTTTTCCCGGACGCTTTTTTGATGTGGGGATATGCGAGCAGCACGCGGTAACCTTTGCCGCGGGGTTGGCCTGCCAGGGTTTAAAGCCTGTGGTAGCCATATATTCCACATTTATGCAAAGAGCGGCAGATCAGGTGATTCATGATGTGGCAATGCAGAACCTCCCTGTAATACTGTGCCTGGACAGAGCGGGTTTGGCGGGAAGCGACGGGGAAACGCATCATGGGGTGTTCGATATAGCTTTATTTCGTTCGGTTCCCAACCTCACCCTGTTGGCGCCCGCTTCGATGCATGAGCTTTTTCTGATGCTGCAGTACGCGCTTAAACAACGGAATCCGGTAATGATTCGTTATCCCAGAGCTGTCTGTTCCTCCGAACTGCCGGCCTTTTCCCAAAAACTGGAACAGGGCAGAGGTGTGTTTGTTCACGGGCAAAGAAGCAAAATCCTGCTCGCTGCTGTGGGCGGAATTATGGAGCAGGCGCTGGAAACCGCTTATATGCTCAACAGTCAGGGAATCCCCGTAGATGTGTATAATCTCCGGTTTATCAAACCCCTGGATCTGGATTACTTTGCGGAGATGGTAAAGGATTATAGTTATATCTGTTTTTTGGAGGATGGGGTAATAGACGGGGGAATAGGCCGGCAGCTGACGGCAGCATTGAGGTCTCGCTCCAAAGATCTGGTTTTTGACGTGTTCGGAGTGCCCGATGCTTTTATTGAGCAGGGAACACGTGAAGAGCTTTTGGCGCTGTGCGGTTTGGACGCTGTATCTCTTGCTCGAAAAATTAAAAAACGAATTCTTCCTCATGGCCACTTCGGTGTGGTTAAAGAATTTACCTCAGAAAAAGCCGCCACGTATGGTGATGATGAAATATATGGGAAATAACCGGCGGCTGACAGTTAAAAGCAGAAATAGCTAAAACCGCGTATACCTTTTATATAAAGCAACAATTCAATTGTATTAACGCAAAGACGCGGAGACGCAAAGTGCTTTTGATATTACCGGGTCTTTAAAAAGGAGTAATGCATGAAACGAAAAAGTATTATTTTCTATTTGACAATTATTGCAGTATTTTTTTATACAGCCGGCTGCGGGAATGCACGTACCGTCACTATTCTCAGTTATAATGTGGAAAACCTTTTTGATGATGTTGATAACGGCACCGAATACAAAGAGTACGATCCGGGCGGTTCAACCTGGAACCGGGAGCTGATGCAGATAAAGTTGGAGAATATCGCAAAGGCCATTCGTGAATCGGTCCCGGGCGGCCCGGATATTGTCTGTCTGCAGGAAATAGAAAATCAAAATGTATTGGATATTCTGAATGCCGGGTATTTAAGCGGGTTGAACTATAGGTATGCCGCGGTAGCGTCACTCGGGCGCACTGTTACCAACGTAGCCTTTTTAAGCAGACTGCCGGTTGTGCGCACGCATATTCACTCGCTGCCGGACTGGAAAGGGGACGCTCTGCGGGGTATTCTGGAGTTTGAGATAGAATATCGGGGAGCGCTGCTTTATATATTTAACAATCATTGGAAGTCCAAATCGGGCGGAGAAAAAAAAACGGAACAGGCCCGCTTGTTGGCAGCCGAACTTTTAATATCACGTGTCAAAACGGTTTTGGCTCATGCTCCGCAGGCGGATATCGTGATTTTAGGCGATCTGAATGAGTGCTATGATGAATATTACCGGATAAACGCAGGTTATCAGACAGCGCTTGTACCCGAGCAAGCGGTTCTAACCGGTAATTATGGGCAGCGCAGTCTGTTTCTATCCGATAATCCTGAAAACGCAGGAATAAAGAACGACGGATTAATTTTCTATGAAAACTGGTACAGTATCGGGCAGGAGCAACGAGGAAGCTACGTGTATCGAAGCACATGGCAGACATTGGACCACATCCTGCTTTCCGGCGGGCTTTTTGACGCGAGTGGTTTTTCTTATACCAAAAACGGTTTTTCGGTCGTGCGGCTTGCTTTTTTATGCGATCCCGAAACAGGATATCCTTTGCGCTGGAAAGTAAAATCGGTACATAAAGGATTTTCAGACCACCTTCCGCTGCTTTTAAAGTTGATTGTGAATCAATAGTCCTCTGCCGATATTTTATAGAGAAACTGGCTTTAATTTCTGGTAAAAGCTCTGAAAAAGACCTGAAATTAGCGCCTAAATATGGCATAATAGTAGTAGAAGCGCTAATACGCTTATGAAAAGGATCGATACGATGAAAAAAATATATATGCTGTTATTATTATTGGGGATGGTGGTATCAATATGGGCTCAGGAAGGAAATACGGTTGTTTTAATCAACAGAGCGGTCGGACCCGGTTTTACGATAAATCGCGGCGGAACCGAAGAGTACATAAAAGTAGGTGACAGCAGCACCAGGGCCTACACTCTGGAGCAGGGTGATATCGTAAATGTTGATAACGGCACGTTTTTGGAACTTGTGTGTCTACCGTCCAATGCCACACTCTATGTGGCGGAGTTGAGCTCATTTTCCGTGATTAAACTGGGCGCGGACGGCGCGGTACAAATAGCGCTTTATTACGGAAGAATAAGGGCCAGCGTCCAGGCCGGAGGAAGCAAGAACGCGCTTGAGGTCGTGGGGCCGGAGGCCAGCGCCCTGACGGATTCTTCCGATTTCGGTTATGATTTCGTATATAGTTCCGACGGCAAGCTGTTAAATCAGATATACTGTATTCAGGGAAAGGTGACGGTCGCCGAACGTCTTGTGGATGAGAGTAAGAAGCAGGACCGGGTAAAGACGGATATTAAGGCCAAAGAAATGGTGGCCATTACGGGCTTTTTTGCCAGCGGTCAGTACGTAAAAAAATTTTTCGAAGAAGATATTTTACAGTACTGGAAAGAGAATAATATCGAAGCACGACTTAAAAAACTCGCCGCGGTTGATACGGAAAAGAGGGAGCCTGTGGTTGAAAAGGCAAGAGAAGAACACGGAGATAAAACTCTCGATGAGATGCTGGACAGAAGGGAAGAACCGGAGGAGGAAGCGGAGTCATCAGCAGCCGGGGATGAGCAGGGTGAAGGCAAGGGTCTGCATTTTGCCCTTGATTTCGGAGTTGAGCTCGCTTTTATAATCGCCGGACCGGAGCTGGATACGGGCGGTCTTTTTGAGTTTATGCGCATGGCGGGAATGGACTGGCTGGTGGATATTCTCAATTTTATGTTCAAGTCGCGCGTGGTCGCCTTTGTGGACGGAGCTCTGATGTTCAACGAGTTCATAGGTATCGGTCTTGAGACCGGTTTGTCATACAATACGTTAATGGTTAATGATGTAACGTATCATTTCTTCGGTATACCGGGTTATCTGTTTGTGCGCGGCAATCTGGGGATATTTTATATTCAGCTTTACGGCGGTGTGTTTATAGTGGGCACTGTTATGGAGGATAATTTTAATAATATGACTACCGACATGATATATGACGTGGGCTTGAGGTTCGGACTCAATCTGGGCGGAATGACCCTCTACGCCAGCGGAATATTCAGTTCTCCGGATGTGGACGGCTTTTTTGACGGTTCCTGCGATATCAGAATAGGTGTGGGAATGAAATTTAATCTGGCGAATTTTTAAATAATTCGTGTCTTATAGTTCTGGCTAACATTTTTAAATCTTCCATGTCTTTCCGCGTAAACCTTTCCCACTGCAGGGCGAAAAGCGTGTTGTTGTGGGTAAGGGGCTCTTGGTCGATGGGAAATGAGGACCGTGCCACACTTTCCGGCCACAGCCTTGTTCCCGGAATAGGGGAATACTCGGCCACAAACACCTGAATTCCGAAAGCCGCGGCAAAACGGATGGATTCTTCCACGGCTTCGGGATACTGCCCGGGCAGGCCGGCCAGAACATATACGGCGATTTCACGGGGAGCAAACCCTCCGCTTTTTAAGGCGTCGACGGCCCGGCCCAGCATTTCCGCGGTATGTTTAAATCCATGAGTTGAGTGGAACGCATGCCGGGCGCTTTCAAAACCCAACCGGATTTCCCGGAATCCCGCTTGTTTCATGAGTTTTGCGCTTTCTGTATCGATATAAGCGATATGCAGACCATTGGGCACATAAAATCTGAGTTTTGCATCCAGAGTTTTCATCTGGTTTAAAAAAGGAATAATACCCTTTTGTTTTTGAGCCAGCAGGGCATCGTCGTAAAAAGCAAAACGGGAAATCGAGAAACGTGTGTTGATATTTTTTACAACGCGGGCAAGCTGTTCCGCTTTGCCCGGACTGAACTCTCCTCCTAATGTGCGAGAGGCGCAATAGCTGCAGTCAAACACGCAGCCTGAGTTCAACCTGATCGCGCAGGCATCGTAATAATATGCCGGATGCATCAGGTACTCTTCTTCCGGGGGAGCGAACGGAACAGGCAGGTTCAAATTTTTAAGGATGGTGCAGAGAGCGGGGTAAGCAGGTCCCGCGATAATCTCATCGGCTTCCAGAATATTTTTCGCGTGGCACGTACAGAGGGTCGCGTATATGCCTCCCGCCACAACGGGCGCGTGCGGATGCAGCTTTTTTGCCAGACGGACAACTTCCTGCAGACCCTGATACCAATAGGTCATGCCTGAAGTAATAAGGATTATATCAGGATGGGTTTGCCTTATTTTTTGTTCCAGAATATGGTGTGGCACGCCGTAGCGCGCGTAATGACGGGTAAGCGATGAGAGCACTTTGGGTTTGTCCACAACCCGGCGTAAGAATTTTCCCGTGCCGTCGGGTTTGCGTCTGGGTGTCTTTAACCCGGTTTCGTTTTCGATCTTTCTGTAATCAAGCGCGTTTACCAGTGTAACCGCATAGCCGCTTCGCTCAAGCCACCTGCCGAGTTTTAAAAGCGCGTAGGGACGCAAAAACAGGTCGTAGAGGGCAAAGTCGTAAACAGGCGGGAAGATAAGTAATGCTTGAGGCTTACCGGTTGTATGGGCCATAATTTTTTAGACTAGTTATACGCCGAAGTGAGAAAGCTTAACAACCGAAACAGTACACCGGATGCAGGCCTTTTATACCCTTTAATTTGAAATTACCGATAAATTTGAATTTCTTCTTGTTATTCTCTTCAAACTGATTGTAGAACTCTTCCGTGGTAAAGATTCTGTCCTTGTCCAGGAACTCCTTCGGAGATATGGATTCTTTGCTTCTTTTCATATCCTTATACTTTACACCGTCGACGCGAAAGGCCATATTGACTGCATTACCGTGTCTGTCGCCGTTCGGCTCGATCGTACATTGTCCGTAATTCAGACTGATGCGGATATGCATTTTTACAGTGACATTTTTTCTTGCATTACGCGCTTTAACCATTTTAAGTATCTCTATGGCGGCGGCCAGACTCTCAATCGGTTTTTTAAACGTGACAAGGAAACCGTCTCCCGTGCCTTTGTTGAATTCGGAATGGTATTTGTTAAAAATGGGTAGAGCTATCGAGTTCAGTTCTTCCGTGATTTTCAGAGCCTCTTCGTCGCCATACCTGTTGGCCAGGCGGGAAGAGTCGAAAAGGTCCAGGATGAGGATGGCTTCGACCTTTTTGGTCTCGGTAAAGAAGGTGGATTTTTCGTCATCTTTGCCTCCTTTAGACGATTTTTTATCGTCGAAACCGGGTTTGAAAATGATGAACTTTAACCAGGTGCTGCCCAAGATAATCGTGTTGCCGTGCCTGAGCTCGGTTTTTTCAGAAATGCGGATGTTATTCACAAAACAGCCGTTCGTACTGTTCAAATCTTCAATCCAGACACTACCGTCTTCTTCGGTACTTATTTTTGAATGCCTGCGTGAGATGTTGTTGTCGCCGGGAAGCGGAAAATCAGCGCTTTCGTCTCTACCGATTATAAAAGGATAACGGTTCGATTCGTATACCTTCCCCTGTTCAGGGCCCTTGGTGACTAATAAACGTATGTTTGGTTTTAAAAATTGTGTAGAAGACTTGGCTGGCATATTTTTACCCCCCTCATATCTTATTCTAGAAAGGTAAATTTTGCAATAAAAAAATATTCCATGTTGTTGGTTTAGAAACAGCACTATAAGAAAAAGCGGTCGCGAAACATGGTCCGCCGCAGGATTTAGCACGCGGAGCGGTACATCGCAAGAAGAGTTGCTTTACGTCATATTTCTGCGTATAATTTAAATCGATTATGCTTAAAGCGGTGGTTAAAAGGATAAATCTTCATCTTCTCGTGCTGCTTCTTACATTAGTCACAGTTACCATTTCCGGTGGTGTGACCGCCGTGATATTGGTTCTGGTTTTCGGAGAGATCGTACTTGCCGGCTTGCTGCTGTCGACTATCGTTCCCCTGGTATTGGCTCCCCCGCAGCTGTACTTTTTGTTACTGAACCGCAGAAAGCTGAAAACCGCTGAAGAAAAATTAAAACATACCAATGAACTGCTGCAAAAAGAGATTGCCAGCGTTACCGCAAAAGAAAAAGAGTTGCAGGCCTTGAATGCCGAGATTGAAAATACCATTAAAATCAGAACCCGCGAGCTTGAGAAATCACTTAAAGATAAAGAGGTATTGCTCAACGAGGTGCACCACAGGGTCAAAAACAATCTGCAGATAATCTTGAGCATGATTCAATTACAAAAACAAAGGCTGGGAAATCAAAAGGACAAAGATAAATTCGAAGATCTGAAGAACCGGATTCTTACCATGGCTTTGGTTTACGAACAGCTTTATAAAATGAGTGATTTTGAAAAAATAAATCTCAAACTCTTTTTAACAAAATTGACCGCCAACATTCTGGCTTCCAGTCAGGGTACGCATAGGATCGAACTGCATACCGAGATCGATGATGTTTTAATGAATATCGACAAGGCTATTCCTTTAAGTCTGCTGGTAACCGAAGTTTTATCAAATAGTATAAAACACGCGTTTCCCAAGGCTCAAGAAGGAAGGTTCGAGCTCAGCCTGAAACAAAAACAGAACAAAAGAGCTGTCCTCATCCTGGCCGATAACGGTGTGGGTTTTCAGAAAGAGAAGGGTAACACGCTGGGACTCACGATAATCGATTCATTAATCCAGCAATTGAACGCGGTCGTGAAGCTGGAAACCGACAATGGTGTTACATACAGGATCGATTTTGAATATTAATGAGAATTGATTATTTTATTGGAAAATCATAGAGACGGTTATAGTATTTTTATACAGCTTGACTTAAGTGGATGTTCGTATCTATAATTCAAACGCCATGGATAAACTGAATATCTTGGAAGATGAGACGGTTGAAAAAAGCATAAAACCCCATCCGGTTGCCTTTATCGATCTTTATCTGGTGTGGCTCTATGTTTTAGGCACGGGTTTGCTTGTTCTTTTGTGCAGGGACATGTGGGGAGGGGCGCTGGCCTCATGGGAAATTATCAAATGGTTTAAAGACTATATTTCAGAAATAAAACTGGCCATGGTTATTAACAATCTCATCGGTTTTTTGGCCCTGTTTATACCGGCCCTGTTCTTTGCTTTCAGCAAGATTAATATCCACTGGATTTTTTTAACCATCCTCTACGGAGTGAGTATGGTTTTACTCCCGGTCTTTACGGACATTACTCCCCTTGTTATTTATCTCATCCCCATGGTTTTGGGTTTTGTGGGATTAAGCCAGGTTGAGTTCTACAGGCGGGCGCATCACTTTTATATTACCAACTACCGTATTATTTTTATGCGGACCTATAGGCTGATGACGCGCTATACCGTGGAATCGTACTACCAGCATATCTCCAATCTGGTATTGAAGAAAACCCTTTTTGAAAACCTGTTCCGCTGCGGCACCATTATTCCCATTATGACCAGCGGCATGAATCTGGGCAGTGAAATTATTGAGCTGAAAGCGGGGATCTTTTTTATGGGATTCGGGGCCAAGCGGGAGAAAAAGCTGCCGCGCGCCATTCCCTATCTTTGCTTTTATGCGGTACACGGGCCGGAACAGGTAATGTCGCTGATTACGCCGAAAGTCGCGGTAAAACGTTGATTTACCTTAACTTATCCTGAATCCGTCCGGGGCGTCCACGAAAATATTTTCGCTGCCGGTTTTTAAGACAACACCCTGGTACTCAACTGTTTTGTTTTTAACGGTGAGTTTTGTTTTGGCAAAATCGTCGATGGTAATTCGGGCGCTGCCGATCTCGTACCCTTCAAGCTCTATCCTACTCCCCGGCGCTGAATTGGGTGCTTCCAGCACAATCACCGTCTGCTCGTCGCCCGCGGCCAGAAGCATACCGTGGCTCTCCACGCCGCGCAGTTTGGCTTTTTTTAAATTGGTAACAATTACCACGTGCTTGCCCAGCAGCTCTTCGGGTTTGTAGTAGGGCACCAGGCCGGATACTATCTGTGAACTGCTGTCGCCGTAATCAATGGTCTCGATGTACAGTTTGTCAGCGTCGGGATGCTGTTTGATATCCGTAATTTTTGCCACCCGCAGATTGAGGGGAAACAGCAGTTTTTTATTGAACTCTTCGGCATTTATTCTATTGATAATGATTTTAGCGTCGTTTATGGCGTGGCCTGAGGTATCAAAGTTAATATCCTTCCAGCCAAGATCCGCAAGCCCCAGCTGCCGCTGCAGCTCCCTGCAAAAATCCGGCATAACGGGCGTCAATATAATAGAAATGATTTTTGCGATGTTGATGCAGGTGCCGAGAATTTTTGTGCCTTTGTCAGCATCCTGCTTTATGATCTTCCACGGCTCATGGTCCTGAAAGTATTTGTTGCCCAGACCGGCTATATCCAGCGCGGTTTTTATGCTTTCTTTAAAATTGAAGTTTTGGTAGTTGCGCCCGGCTTTTTCCGCCAAAGTAAGAATCTGAGAGATAAGTTCTTTATTATCGTCTATCTGGCTAAAGCTCCCCCCGCAGTTCTTTTTTAAAAAAGACAGGGTGCGGTAGCAGAAATTCGTCACGTTAGCCACCAGCTCGTTGTTGGTTTTCGCTATCACCGCTTCCTCACTGTAATCTCCGTCCCCGTCTATGGGCATGGAGGACAGCAGGCAGAAGCGGAACACGTCCACTCCGAACTTTGAGAGCTGCTCCGAAGGATCGATGACCACACCTTCGGATTTGCTCATCTTTTTTCCGAATAATGTCACAAAACCGTGCACAAACAGTTTTTTAGGTATTTCGATGCCGGCGGAGGTGAGCATGGCCGGCCAGAAGGCGGCGTGGAAGCGCAGGATGTCTTTGCCGATTACGTGCACGTCGCAGGGCCATGTGGCGTTGAATTCGTTTTCATCGCGTCCGTAGCCCACGCCGGTAATATAGTTGGAAAGCGCGTCGCACCAGACGTACATCACATGCTCATCGTCGTCGGGCACCGGGATGCCCCAGGGCAGGGAGGTTTTGGGACGGGAAAAGGAGATGTCCTTGGCCTGTTTCAGAAAGGAGAGTATCTCGTTTTTTCTGGATTCGGGAACAACCTGGTACCGGTCCTCAGAGATAAGCTCTATGAGCTTGTCTTTATATTTGGAAAGCCGGAAAAAGTAGTTTTCTTCCTCGATTGTCTGCATTTCCCGCGTGGGGTGGACCGGGCATTTTCCGTCGATCAATTCTTTTTCGGTTTTAAAGGATTCACAGCCCACGCAGTAGAGTCCTGTGTAGTTCTGTTTATAGATATCGCCGGCTGCGGCGAGCTTGTTCCAGAGAGTCTGCACGCCGGGGTAATGTTTTGCCTTATCGGACGTGCGGATAAAGTGAGTTGTGGAAATACTTAATTTCCGGTACAGGTCCTGAAACACGGCCACATTCCCGTTCAGAAATTCAATAACGGGTTTACCGGCCTTTTTCGCGGCTTCCCAGTTTTTGGAACCGTGTTCGTCCGTGCCGGTTTGAAACACGACCTCCCTGCCCAGCAGCCTTTGAAAACGCGCTATCACATCGGCTTCGATGATCTCCAGGGCGTGCCCCATGTGCGGTCTGCCGTTGGGATAGGCGATTGCGGTTGTCACGTAAAATTTATCCGACACTTGTTGTACTCACTCCTTCCGGTAGTTATCAGCGTTATTGTATTCTTATAAAGCAGATAGGCAAAGTTTGCAAGGGTTTGTTAGGGGAATATTTTGAGTTCTGCAATTTCCTCATATTATTATAAAATCAGAATATCATTCCCATAAATATAACATCACCTATCGCTTTTATTTCTTTGAAACCGATCTTTTTATAAAATCCAATTGCTTTTATATTTTGCGCTCCCACTGCGAAATGCACACCTGTTGATTTTTTTTCCTTCATTCTCATAATAAAAGTATGTATTAATTTTCTGCCAAAACCGATACCTTGAATCTCCGGCATTAAATCAATATGGAGCTGGCTGGGGTATTTAACAAGAAAGTCCGGTAAAACGCTGTCATTATTAATCAGATTAATTAATAATTTTTCAAAATCGCTTTTTGGTCTCATGGCAAGTGTATATCTTTTTCGTAAAACCGGTAGCCATTTTGTATTGAGCCATTTATTATATTCACCGGTAAACGATGTGCCGACTATATATCCAAGAAACAGGCGATCTTTTTCGACAATAAAACAAGCATCCGTTTCAAAAATAATAAATGGCGCGGCAAAAAAATGTCCTATAATATATTCATCCGATAATAATTCAGTTGCATCGGTACCATTAAAACCTGTTTTCAGACATATCTTATAAACATAAACCAGATCTGATAGATGCGCCTGTCTGATTAAAATATTCATTATATTATGTCCTCTCATGTTTCACAGCGCTTACGTGTATGAGACTGATAATGGTATCAGTAATTACTTATTTTGTCATGAATATAGTTGTTTGATGAATAACGTATTAGTATGTTTATATATATAATGTTATATATACTCTCTTGGAGGGAAAAAATGAAAAAGTTGCTTTATGCAGGCCTGGCGGCTGTTTTACTGCTGCCGGTTTTTTCACCGGTAGCTTCTGAAAACGGTCTGCCGCTTGATACTATCAAGCTTCCGCCCGGATTCGGCATTTCTCTCTACGCGGCGGATGTACCCGCGGCGCGCTCTCTGGCCGTGGGTACGAACGGTACCGTGTTTGTGGGAACAAAAGAGTCCACCGTATACGCGCTGCCCGACAACAATAAAGACGGCAGGGCCGATGAGGTCATAAAGATCGCTACCGGTCTTAACAAGCCGGCCGGTGTGGCCTTTTATAACGGTTCTCTGTATGTGGCGGAGATCAATCGTGTACTGCGTTACGACAATATCGAGAACCGGCTCTCTAATCCGCCCCAACCGGTGATCATCACAGACACGCTTCCCCGCGACATGCATCACGGATTTAAATACCTGCGCATAGGACCCGACCGAAAGCTTTATATCCCCGTGGGTGTGCCCTGTAATGTGTGCCTGAAAAGCGATTGGAGATACGGCACCATCCTGCGCCTGAATCTTGACGGCAGCGGACTCGAACTGGTGGCCCGCGGCATCCGCAACTCGGTCGGTTTCGACTTTCACCCGCTTTCGGGCGAGCTCTGGTTCACGGACAACGGCCGGGACCGGCTGGGCGACAACAAACCCCCGGATGAGTTGAACAGAATTTCAGCGCGGGGACAGCACTTCGGATTTCCCTATGTGCACGGAAAAGACGTGACCGATCCGGATTACGGCGCGCGCAAACCAGCCGATCTTGCAATTACAGCGCCGGCCCAGGAGCTGGGGCCGCATGTGGCCGCGCTGGGCATGCGCTTTTATACCGGAAGTTCGTTTCCCGCCGGTTACCGCAATAATATCTTTATCGCCGAACACGGCTCCTGGAACCGCACGGTGCCCATCGGCTACCGCATTACCCTGGTGCGCCTGCGGAACAATACGGCGGCGGGGTATGAAGTGTTTGCCGAGGGCTGGCTTGTCAATGGCAGGGCCTGGGGGCGGCCGGTGGACGTGCTGGTGCCGGCAGACGGCTCGCTTTTGGTTTCGGACGACGCGGCCGGGGTCATATACAGGATAGCATACGGTTCGTAGGTAAGAAAGCGTCAAGAATCTTCCGATAAAAAGAATATATGGTCGCCATACTCACATTTTATGTAATCCTCGTTCTCTCCAATATCATTTTAAGAATTGCCACCTCAATTTTAAGATTTACGGGATTATCTCATGATGTAGCCTATTTTCAGGCCCGTTCCGCGTTTACCGGTACCGGTTATACCACCAGGGAATCGGAAATAATTGTAAATCACCCTCTGCGGCGCAGGGTGATTCTTTTACTGATGTTTGTCCGAAATATAGGCTTTATTACCGTTATTTCTTCCATAATTCTTTCATTTTTCGACACCCAAAATACCGAGGAGTTCATCGTGCGGATTGCCTGGCTGGTGGGCGGTACCGTGGTGCTCATAATTTTAGCCAGAATAAAGTTCATTGACATTCTGCTTTCCAAAGTTGTGGAAATCAGTATGCGAAGATGGAAAAAAATCTATGTTCAGGATTATGAGAGTCTTTTAAACCTGTCGGGTGAATTCGAAATAATCGACTGTCTGGTGGCGGAAGGCAGTTGGCTGGCAAACAAGGCTTTATCCGAACTGCGGTTGATAGAAGAGGGAGTGCTTGTTTTAGGCATAACCAGGGATGACGGCTATTTTGTGGGTATACCCAAAGGATCCACCCGCGTCTACACTCAGGACCGGGTCATCCTTTACGGCCGGGAGGATTTGTTAAGGAAACTAGGCAGACGCAAAACAGGTAAAGCGGGAGATCAGGAACACCAAGAGGAAGTGACCAAAATGCTGAAGTGGGAGAGCAAGCAGATAAAGCAGGAAAAGCCCAAAGGCGTGATAAAAAATGTATTGAAGCGCATTTTTAAGCCCAAAAAAAAATAAAGTCCGCACATTGTATTTCTTATCTTGAATTTTATGCAATAAGTCTCTACATTTAATAAAACTGAAAACAGAAACTGAACGGAAAAAATATGGAAGAATTAAAACAGGAACAGAACAAAGATTTTATCCGCCAGCGGGTGGAGGCTGATATTGAGGCCGGAAAAAATCACGGCAAGGTGGTAACACGGTTTCCGCCCGAACCCAATGGCTATCTGCATATCGGTCATGCCAAGGCTTTTTGCATTGACTTTGGAATTGCCGAGGAGTACGGCGGGCGCTGTCACCTGCGCCTTGACGATACCAATCCGGAAAAGGAAGACGTGGAGTACATCGAATCCATCAAAGAGGATATTCACTGGATGGGTTTCGACTGGGGCGAGCATCTGTATTTTGCCTCGGATTATTTCGCCAAGCTCTATGAATACGCGGTGGAGCTGATTAAAAAGGGCGGGGCCTATGTGTGCGATCTCAGCCCGGATCAAATCAGAGAGTACCGCGGCACCCTGACCCGGCCGGGCAAGGACAGCCCTTTCAGGAACCGGACTGTCGAGGAAAACCTTGACCTGTTCGAACGCATGCGGGCGGGAGAGTTCGAGGAGGGCGCCTGCGTGCTCAGAGCGAAAATCGACATGAGCTCGCCCAATATCAACCTGCGCGATCCCGCGCTGTACCGCATCAAAAAGGTAACCCACCACCGCACGGGCGACACGTGGTGCATCTATCCCATGTACGATTTCGCGCACAGCCTTTCCGACGCCATCGAAGGCATTACCCACTCGCTGTGTTCGCTGGAGTTTGAAAACAACCGGCCGCTTTACGAGTGGTTTTTGGCTCAGCTTGATGTACCCGGCCATCCTCAGCAGATAGAGTTCGCCCGGCTTAATCTGACCTACACCATTATGAGCAAACGCAAGCTGTTAAAGCTGGTGCAAGAAAAAATCGTAAAAGGCTGGGACGATCCCCGCATGCCCACGCTGTGCGGACTGCGCCGGCGCGGGTACACGGCGGCTTCCATCCGTACGTTTATCGAAAAATGCGGAGTGGCCAAAGTGAACAGCGTGGCGGACATCGCCCTGCTTGAGCACTGTTTACGGGAAGAGCTCAATAAAACCGCGCCCCGCGTCATGGCCGTGTTGAAACCGCTCAAGGTGATTATCGATGATTATCCCGAAGACAAGGTTGAAATGCTGGAGGCGGAGAACAATCCGGAAGACCAGAATTCCGGCGCGCGCCAACTGCCCTTTTCGCGCGAGGTGTATATCGAGCAGGATGATTTCATGGAAGATCCTCCGAAAAAGTTTTACCGGCTTTCTCCGGGAAAAGAAATCCGCCTCAAGCACGCGTATTATATCAAATGCTGCCGCGTGGTCAAAGATGAAAACACGGGTCAGATCAAAGAGCTGCACTGTACGTACGATCCGGCGTCAAAAGGCGGGTGGACGGATGACGGCAGGGTGGTGCGGGGCACCTCGCACTGGGTATCGGTAGCGCACGCTGTCAGGGCGGAAATCAGACTTTACGATCATCTTTTTACAAAGGAAAATCCCGACGACGCGGAAGAGGGCGGAAGTTTTCTCGACAACATCAATCCGGAGTCGCAGGAGCTGCTTGCTTCCTGTCTGGTGGAGCCGGGTCTTAAAACCGCAAAACCGGGGGAGCGCTTTCAGTTTTTGCGCCAGGGCTATTTTTGTCTTGATCCGGATTCAACCGGGGAACATCTGGTTTTTAACAGAACGGTTACCCTGAGGGACACCTGGTCCAGGATCCAGAAGGCTCAGCAGCAAAAAAGCTGATTGCCCGATGGCCGCATAACTATGGAAAGAACAAGTGAGCGACAAAGAGCATGAATCCGCGTTTAAAAATCATATTAATCCTGATTAGTATTAATATCTATGCCTGTTTACAGGCGGAGGTGGGAGTTGTGGACGCGGACGATCAAAACCCCCGCGACTATTATGTGGCGGTTGACGGCAGCGATTATAATCCGGGCAGCGAAGAAAAACCCTGGCGTACGGTTCAAAAAGCCGCCCGCTCGGCAACACCCGGCAGTACCGTATACGTGAAAGAGGGTGTGTATAAAGAAAAGGTGATTATCACGGTATCGGGCAACAGCTCCGCGGGATTTATCACGTTTCAGGCCTTTCCCGGACATAAAGTAATAATTGACGGTTCAGACCGGAAAAAACATAGAGACACATTCGGCGACTGCATTATTTACATTGAAAACAAAGATTATATACGCATCAAGGATTTTGAGATCGCCGGCTCAAAAGTGCACGACGGGTCGGGTATCAGGATTTACGATTCCGCCGATCATATTCAGATTGTAAATAATAAAATCCATGATATCAAAGGCACCAGCGCCATGGGTATTACGGTTTACGGCAAGGGCGCGACACCGATTCAGAATTTGCTCATTAAAGGCAATGAAATCTATAATTGCGAGCCAGCGCCCAGCGAAGCCGTGGCTCTGAACGGTAATGTGAAGGATTTCGAGATTACAGATAATATCATCCACGACGTGAACAACATCGGCATCGATATGATCGGGGGCGAGCGGTGGCTGAGCAGCCAGGTGGTGCGCCGCGGTATCTGCAGCGGCAATACAGTGTACCGGGCCCGTTCTTCATATGAAGACGGTTATGCGGCCGGTATCTATGTGGACGGCGGCAACAATATTATTATAGAAAGAAACAGGGTATTCGAATGCGATCTGGGCATTGAAGTGGGCGCTGAAAACAACGGTGTGACAGTTGAACAGATAATCGTGCGCAACAATCTGGTGTATAACAACGATAAAGCCGGTATCGCTGTGGGCGCTTTTTCCAGAGGCGGGGGCACGGTAACCGGGTGCACAATCATCAACAACACGCTGTATAAAAACAACAAGCTGACAGCGCAGGGTGAACTATGGCTGCAATATGTAAGTGATCTGGAAATAGTCAATAATCTGCTCTATTCGGCGCATAATGGCAATAAACAGGCTGTGCTGCTTTCCAGCCTCGGTTACCTAAAAAACTCTTCGATCAGGGTGGATTACAATCTTTTTTATGCGGAAAATCTGGGATCGGATGATGATATTTTTTTGATCGGCAGAGATACCTATAGCGGTTTGAAGGAGTACATACAAAAAACCGGGCAGGATACACATTCCTCGTTCGGCGACCCGCGTTTTCTTGCGCTTCCGCAGGCGGGAAAAGGCGGATTTACCCTTGCCGCCGCTTCTCCGGCGCGCAACGCGGGCCTTGTCCACCAGGCCCAGGGTGAATACGATTACTACGGCAGCAGGCGCCTGCAGGGCTCCGCGGTCGATATAGGCGCGGTGGAGCAGAAATAAGCGCTTGACATTTTTTTTATGTATTCTATACTGATTTCATATAAAAAAATATGAAAAAGTATATTATAATTAAAAAACCGCCGCGAAACGAACTCCTCAGCGATTTTTATTCATTCTCAGATGTATATAGTATTTCCTCACTATCATTTGTTGTCGGGACCGGCGGCAGATCAAACAATAAATAAAGGGAGGCAATGTATGGCAGTTTCCATTCTTATCAACGATCAGAAAAAGGTAGTGGCTGATGTGATTCCCGTGGCCTTGATTACCGAGATAGGCGACGAGACTAAAATTTACACGGGAGCCGACTGGCTGAAATGCGACGGCAGTGCGGTTTCCAGAACAGAATACGCGGACCTGTTCGCGGAAATCGGCACCACGTTCGGGCCGGGCGACGGCACCACCACCTTCAATCTGCCGAACTCCAGCCCCACCGTGGTGACGGGCGAAAAAATCTTCAGTCAGTTCATCACCGAGACCGTCATCAGGGTGGAAAACACCTCTCCGATGTCCGTCGACATCAGCGCGGGCGCAGTACAGGCCGGAATTCGTATCAGCATCATCGAGACGACCGCACAGACCGTGACCATTTACACAGATTCGGAACATGAACAGAGCTGTGTGCTGCCCAAAGGCATGATCGTACTGGAATGGGATGGCGATCAATGGTGCCTTATCAGCGAAACAGTGAGAATACTCGTTACCATAACGGAAGACGGAGAGTGGACAACCCCCTTCGGCGCCGTGTATAAGCTCTCTCCGGTCGGTGGCGGAGGAGGCGGAGGTTCGGCCTCCGCCACTCAAGCCACCGCGTACGGAGGAGGTGGAGCCGGGGGGTCCTGCCAGCAGTTATCGATATACGAACCGGCCGGTACCACACTGACCGTCACAATAGGCGGGGGCGGAAACGACGATCACAATGGAGGCAATACCACTCTTACGGACGGCACCATCACCCTCACAGCCATGGGAGGGGGAAAAGGAGGCCAGGCTAACGCTTCCGGCGGTAGTACAGCATATGGTTATGCCGGGCATCCGCGCAACGCCACCCCGATTACTATGGCTGTTGAAATAGGAGTGTTCGGAGGAGTAGGGGGAATGGAAAATAAATCAGGTTACGGAGGTAACGGCGCCTGCGGTGCGGGATTGGGGGGAGCGGCTGTAAGCGCCAGCAACAATGGAAGCAACGGCGGTAACTACGGAGGAGGCGGCAGCGGCGGCGCCTATTCCGGCACCGGCGGCACCAGAGACGGCGGTGACGGCGCGGACGGCGTAGCCTTTATAGAATATTAAACAGTAGAACAGGAGAAGAGAAATGAAAGAGTACATGCCGGGCCAGGGCTCGTACAAAGTGGAAGAGGCGGGAGCCTTAACGGGTATCG
>JAFGGG010000021.1 GCA_016930675.1 Spirochaetales bacterium | reverse complement strand
ATTGCATGGGAATTCGTAAAAATGTTCACCCTGGATGAAGAAACTCTTACCTGGTGGGCAAAAGAGACCGGAGACTTCCTCGGAAACGCAAAAGTTGTTGAGCAGATCAAGAACGATTTCGCCGATGAGTTGTTGGCCGGACAAAACCACTATCTCTTTTTTGCGAGTGAAGCTGCAAAGGTTAATGGTTCACTGTTAGCAAAGTATGATCTGGATATCAGAGGCTTCTTAATGGGAGCTATTAACAATTACGTGGAAGGCACAATGACAAAAGATGAAGCTATTAAACAGTTTAAATCCGATGTCAAGAATGCATTCCCGGACATACAAGTTGACTAAGTAAAGTTTTTATACCTTTTAAGGCCGGGAAGTTTATTTTCCCGGCCTAAATATAAATCAAGGAGACCTTTTATAATGAAAATGCAGAAAAAATATATAGGTCTGTTATTTATTCTCCCTTTTTTCATTTTTTATATCACGTTTAATCTATACCCTGTTTTCTATACGTTTTTCTTAAGCCTTACGAAGTGGGACGGATTCGCCGATCCCGAGTTTATCGGCTTTCACCATTACGCCAGAATTTTTACCGAACTCGGTACAAGGTTTGCCGGAGCGGATAAACTGGATGTTCCCGGCGAGTTTTGGCTGGCGTTTATTAACACGTGGCGGATATGGCTGCCCAATATTATAATGCAATTGGTAATCGCTTTATTTTTAGGTGTGATTTTCACAAATACGCGCCTGAAAATGAGGGGAGTAAGTTTTTTCAGAGCCATATTCTATTTTCCCAACCTGGTAACCGCGGCTTCGGTCGGAATACTGGCGTTGGTGCTCCTGGACTGGCAGCACGGCGCCATCAACCAGATTATTCACGGACCGGCAGCCAACTTTCCGGGCGGATCATACCCTCCTGAGTTAAATATCCTGGTTAATCCTATGAGGGCGCAGATGGTGGTCTCCATTATTCAAACCTGGCAGTGGTTTGGAGTGAGCATGATACTATTAATGGCGGGAATGCAGGGTATACCCAAAACTTATTATGAGGCCGCCGACCTTGACGGGGCCTCCGCCACCCAGACCTTTTTTAAGATAACGCTTCCCCTGTTGATGCCTGTGTTCACCTTTGTAATAGTCACCTCACTCATAGGAGGGATGCAGATATTCGACATCCCCTTTGTGTTTACCACCGGGACCATGGTCGGTGTCGGAGGTGAAACAGGGAAGGCGCTGACAACCATGGTGTTGTATATGTACCGCCAGGCATTCGGGCTGACCAATCCTAACTTCGGCTACGCGGCAGCTATATCATATATGCTGTTTGTGCTTATAGGAATATTTTCAATCATATATTTAAAGATGATTACAAGAGTTTCAAGAGGAGAGGCATAATGGAAATAAGTGCGGCAAAACTTAAACTACAGATTAGCAGAACATTATTATATGTATTTCTCATTATATTGGCGGTTCTATGTATAATTCCCTTTTATATTATGATAGTCAACGGGAGCCGAACCAACGTTGAGATTAACACAGGCGTAACGCTTATTCCGGGCTCCAATATCATCGGCAACATGAAGACAATCCTCATCATTACCGCCAATATCAATTTTTTCATGGGCTTTGTAAACAGTACTATTGTCGCAGTCTGCGCAACAACACTCAGTATTTACATAGCATCGCTTACGGCTTACGGTTTTGTATTTTATGAGTTTCCGCTTAAGAAGGTATGCTTCGGTATTATCATGGCGTCCATGATGATTCCCGCTCAATTGGGACTGATCGGTCTCTATGACCTTTATCTCAGGATGAATCTCTTGGATAGTCTATTGGCATTAATTTTACCAGCGGGAGCAGCTGCAGCCACTGTTTATTTCTTAAGGCAGTATATCCGCTCGGTACTGCCGGAGTATATCATCCAGGCGGCGCGTATCGACGGCGCGCACGACTTGAGTATTTTTCACAGGATCGCGTTACCCATCATGTCGCCGGGTATCGCCACCATGGCTATTTTCGGATTTGTATTTAACTGGAATAACTTTCTATTGCCGTTAATCGTGCTGACTACGGAAGATAACTATACGCTTCCATTGATGGTCGCCCAGTTGAACTCTTCCCTGTACGCCAGGGATTACGGAGCCATTTATCTGGCGGTAGCTTTATCGATATTTCCGATTATCGTCGTATTCGCCTTTTTACAGAGATTCCTTATTACAGGTGTCTCTTTCGGGAGTTTGAAGGAATAGTTTCATGCTCCGTATAGAAAATCCCATACTCCCCGGATTTCATCCCGATCCATCTATCTTGCGGGTGAGCAATAATTTTTATATTGCGACTTCCACATTTGAATGGTTTCCGGGAGTACAAATTTATCATTCAAAAGATCTTGTAAACTGGGATCTTGTATCCAGGCCACTTTCAAGAGTATCTCAATTGAACTTATACGGTATTCCGCCTTCAGGAGGAGTATGGGCGCCTTGTCTGACTTATGATAGCGGTTTATTCTACCTTATATATACCAATACAAAAGTATGGATTGGTGCTAACAATGAAGCGTCGGGATTTAAAGATACTCACAATTATCTTGTCACGGCAAAGAATATAGAAGGGCCATGGTCGGAACCGGTATATCTTAACAGCAGCGGTTTTGATCCTTCGCTGTTTCATGACAATGACGGACGCAAATGGCTGGTAAATATGTTCTGGGATTACAGGGTCGGCAGAAATCCATTCGCGGGGATTGTTTTACAAGAGTATGACCAAAAAAGAAAAAGATTAATAGGACCGGTAAAAAATATTTTTAAGGGAACTGATATTCGTTTAACTGAAGGCCCCCACATTTATAAAAGAAACGGCTGGTACTATCTGCTTACAGCCGAAGGCGGAACGTCTTATGAACATGCGGTTACCCTGGCTCGTTCGAGAAATCTTGACGGTCCGTATGAAGTTCATCCGCAAAATCCTCTTGTTACCGGTGTAAAAGATCATGCCAGTTTTAAAAAGAGTGTGCAGCAGGGGAAGAATCCCATGCAACATCTGCACAACGGTCTGCAAAAGGCGGGACATGCCAGTATCTGCCCTTGGAAGGATGATGAATGGATTATCGCCCATCTTTGCGGACGGCCGCTTCCCGGTTCTATCTACTGTCCGTTGGGAAGAGAAACGGCACTGCAAAAGGTTATATGGAAAGACGACGACTGGCTTTATCTGGCATCCGATAAACCTGAAATTCATGTGGAATTTTCAGGACAGGCTGTAGAAAAGAAGAACAAGCGAGAATTCTTTACGGATTTTAATGAGCAGGAGCTGGCTCCTGAATTTCAAACATTACGCGTGCCGCTTAATAATAAGCTGTCATTGACCGAGCGCAAAGGATATATAAGATTATATGGCGGCGAGTCCTTGATATCTCCCTTTTATCAGACGCTTATTGCCAGAAGAGTTCAAGACTTTACCTTTTATGCAGAGACATGCTTAGAGTTTACTCCCGCTAATATTAATACCATGGCGGGACTCATTTTACGATATGACGACAATAATCAATATTATCTGCGTATGAGCAAGAATGATGAAGAAAAAAACAGTCTCGGTATTCTGGTTTATGACCGCAGAAATTTTACCATGCCCGTATTGCCCGAGATTGAGGTCAACACTGACAAAGTATATCTTGCAGTACAAATGATCTATGAGAAGATCCGGTTTCACTATTCAGTTGATAAAGAGAATTGGAAAGCGATCGGACCAATTCTGGAATCAAAAGTGCTTTCCGATGATTATGTTAATCCTCTGGGGTTTACAGGTATGTTTGCGGGGATTGCCTGCCAGGATTTAAACGGTACAAACTGCCACGCGGATTTCGATTATTTCTTATATAAAGAAGAGCAACAGTTTAAAATATAAAAACCTTTCTGCCTAAGTAGACCAACCAAATATACTAAGCATTTCGTAGTCTTCAGATAGAAATGCAGCTTACGGAAAACCACGGATTAATACAGGATCTTTTTTTTATCCGTGCAAATCCGTGAGCATAAAATATACAATAAGACGATATTTCGTTTCTTTCTACAGTCCCAACAGTGCCTTATTTACCTCATAATCCAGTTGCGCGATTTTAACGGGAGTCGTGTTTAATGTGTCATAATCTATTTTTGAACTCGCAATGGTGTCAAAATCATAATTTTCCAATGCACTTGCAAGCGGCGATTGTCTGTCGCAGATTTCAGAGAATAATTTATTGAGCATTGAGTTTTCCGCCATCTGGTCGGCTTTTGTTTCCGCCAAGCGGTAGCTTTCCACATTGTGCTTAATGAAGTCTTTTCTGATTTTAATTGCGTTTTTTTTGCCGGGAGCCGTGTCTGTCCGTAAAACGTGATTGTCAAATTCAATGATACCATTCCAGTTTAATTTTTTCATCATCCACAACACACCGACAAGCTCCTTTACTCCATCCATGCCGGTCATTACCGGACTGTCGTTGTCGAACTGGCCGGGTTTTTGGTTCCCCAAATGGATAAAATAAAGTTTGCCGGCGTTAATCGCCATACCGATCGCATTAATGGCCGACAAATTGGTCATGCCTTCATGTTGGAGAATTTCCGGATTGACTCCCCAAAAGTCGGGGTCTTCAAGGCGGCTGATAAGGCCGAGGGCATGGCCGGTCGTGGCCAGGAACATCTCTCCTCTGGGTTCGTTCGGTTTGCTTTCTATGGTGCCGCCTTTGATGCAGAAATTATTTTGTTTAATATATCTGGTGGCGAGATTCAGGCCGTTTTCAATATATTTATAGCATCTGTCCCAGGGAATGGAAAATTGACATTCAAAGCCGTCCCGGGCCACCCAATAGGTTATATACTCGGCCTTTAAAAAGTGAGCAATGCGGATGTTGCGCATCACTTTTTGAGCTGCCAAGGCTCTGATTTCAGGATCAGGATTAGTAAGGCCGCCGTTTCTGAATACGGTATTAGCGTGTAAATTACATGAAATCATATTTATACTCAGGCCCGCGGCATGAAGTTTGGTTTTTAACTCTTGCAGTGTTTTAAAGGTCGCGCTGCTTTCATCCAGATCATCCTCCGGGTGAGCAGCGTCCCATGGGACAAGATCATCATCGTGTGCCGAGGTGTAATCGATTAATCCCTGCTTTTTTGCATCGCAGAGAATTTCACAGACTTCAAGAGATGTTAATCTTTCCATTACCGCCGGTCCAAAGGGATCTCCCACAGGATTGGAAACACACCAAAAAGGCATAGAGATTTTTCTTTTAGTCATTAGTTTCTCCTTTTCTTATTAGTTATTATACATACTTATTTAAGAACTCCAGCCAACGGGCGTAGGCTTCATGATAAGCATGCCGTTGGCGAGAATTGGGTTCTATTGTTTTAATTACCTTAAGATTATCAAAAGCTTGCTCGGCATTAGCGTAAATGCCCGCTCCGATACCCGCACCGCGCGCCGCACCCTGTGAACCGTCCGTATTATAAAGCTCGATTACAGAGTCAGTGAGCGTGGAGAACGCGGTGGCGAAAAGCGGGCTTAAAAACATATTGGCATGCCCGGCTTTGATCACTTTTACGGGAACTCCCATATCTTCCATAATACACAGGCCGTAATGCAGGGCAAAAACAACACCTTCCTGTACTGCGCGCGCGTAATGAGTTTTATTGTGTAGGTTAAAATTCAATCCGTGCACGGATGCGGCGATATTTTTATTTTCCAAAGTCCTCTCGGCACCATTACCGTAGGGAAGGATGCATAGGCCGCCGCTTCCTACCGGAGCCTGTTCCGCCAGCTCGTTCATTTCTTGATAGCTCAGTCCGGCTGATTTTACGGTGAAAAGATTGTTCCTCGACCATGAATTAAGAATACCCGCTCCGTTTAAGCAGAGCAGGGTTCCGTAGCGCGGTGATTCTTTAGTATGATTAACATGCACGAAAATATTAACCCGTGATTTACTGTCGTAATTTGCCTTATCCCCGACTCCGTATACAACACCGGAAGTTCCCGCTGTAGCGGCGATTTCGCCCGGATTGAGCACGTTAAGCGATAGAGCATTATTAGGCTGATCGCCGGCGCGGTAGGACACAGGAATACCTGGAGGAAGTCCTGTTGCTTGCGCCGCTTGCTTGCTGAGTTTACCTTGAACCGCGAATACCGGAACCCGATTGGGGATTAAATCTGCGGGAAGGGCATAATAATCAAGCACTAAATGGGCGAGATCCTGGGACTGATAATCCCACAGAATTCCTTCGGACAAACCCGTGCTCGTGGTCTTAAGCTCACCTGTGAGTTTATAGGCAATATAATCTCCGGGAAGCATCATTTTATATATGTTACCGAAAATGTCCGGCAGGTTTTGCTTTACCCAGGCCAGTTTGGAAGCGGTAAAATTGCCCGGAGAATTAAGCAGGCGGGAGAGACATTTCTCTCTGCCAATCTCTGAAAAAGCTTTGTTCCCCAATTCAACCGCGCGGCTGTCACACCAGATAATGGCCGGATGAAGTACCTGCATTTCTTTACCAACAATTACCAAACCATGCATCTGATATGAAATGCCGATCGCTCTCACATCATTTATTATCTGCCCCACTTTCTCCTTTATTTTTAAGGTGGCGTTTACAATATGTTCCCACCATACGTCCGGGTGCTGTTCGGCCCAGCCGGATTGAGGAGAAGAAATGGGCAGCTCCGTATCGGTCGAGGCGGCTTGGGCAATACAGTTACCCGACTCCGCGTCCAGCAAAGACGCTTTGATAAAAGAACTTCCCAAATCATACCCTAATAGATACCCGCTTTCGGACATATTCACTCCTCTTACAATGATATATATGCTGCATATAATAAATTAATTACGGGCGTATCAAAAATGCTTTTTTCCTGATTTATAGGTAAGTTTTATTTTGATCTCATGCCCTTAACAAACAACCGCCAGATAACAGGAGGTTGGTTGTTTGAAATAAATTATCATGTTTTATATTTTTAATAAAGTGCTTAACCGTAATTTTTAACTCATAAAACGCCGCCGGCGTTACTGCCGGTTTGTTTACTCGCTATACACTCCTCCTGTAAGTTTTTGTAAAGTGCGCTGTAAAGCGTCCTTGGAAGTTTTCCACGGCTTATCTCTATTTGCGTACTCAAACTTTTGGGTAAACCATAATATTTCCTGTTCCAAGCGTTTCAGACTTTGCACTTCTAATGGAATAAGCATTTTAAAGAACATACCACTTTGTGCTCCCGATAACTCGGTTTTAGCCATACGTAATACCATGGGGAGATGTTTTAAACAGAAACCTTTTGAAGTGCTTAAGGTTTTTTTAAACTCAGGATCTTTTTTCCAAAGATATATTATCGTAAACGTATAGCGCAGCAGTGTCTGCTCAAGTCTGTGGCAAAAGATACACGCTCTAGTATTTTGCTCTGCATACTTAGCCAGATTATCAATGGCGGTATTGAGTGTCCTGTCCTTTGCTATGACAGCGGTTAAAACGTTTTTTTTTGTCAAATCTTGTGCTTTATTGCTAAGTGCTTTTGCGTAAACCTCAACCTGCGGTATGGTCTCCAGTAAAAAGGTATGCATCATCAATCCCAAACCCTGTTTATGGCCTCCGCTAAAAAGTAACGCGGCGTGTTGCGCGCAAAAGCCTGTTTTATTCACTTGAACGCGAGTGTCAGGATCCATAACCGAATCGCCTAAAAAAAAGCGAATATAGTTTTTTTCATTTTTTTCTTCCAAAGTGCAGAGCGGACATTCACCATTTTCTTTAAAAGCATCCCAGACGGGAATTGTTTCTAATTTATATTTCATGGTTTTATATTAGGCAATATTCGCTTTATCAGCAAGGGGTATTTTTATCTTGTGACGTCGGTTGTCATAAAGTTATTTCTATGCCAAGATGGCATTCATCATATGCAAAATATGAAAGCAGCACGGTTAAAAAAAATATTAAACTTTTTGAAGTCTCCAAAACTGGCTGTTGCCATGATTGTTCTGCTTATCATATTGTTTTTAACTGCAACATTCGTTCCTCAAGGGCAGGCTGAAACATTTTATCTCACTCATTATCCGGGATTCATAGCCCGGCTGATTATCCTGACGCATTATTATAATTTTTACCGTTCATCTATTTTTTTAATTCCGCTATTTCTGTTTTTTATTAATCTCATTATCTGTACTTTCTCACGGATTATTGCGCGGTTTTTACATAAGGCACCACTGCGCTTCGGCCCTGACCTCATTCATATAAGTATTCTTTTATTTATTGCTTCCGGTATTGCTTCTTTGCGTTTTCAGGAGCAGGAGGTTGTTATTCCTGAAGGGGGGAGCGCTTTACTATCTTCAGGACATAAAATTGAAATGTTCCACCAGCTTTCTATTCCAAAAGATTTAGCTGAAAACTCATCCATAGACCTGTATTATAAAGTAAGTAAAAACGGTGTACTCATCAAGGAAGGTTGGTTAGCCAATGAAAAAATCTTGGAATTTGATAATTTCATTATCTCACGGCAGCCGGATTTTTGGGAGCAGGTTTTAATCCTGAAAGATGAAAATCTGGAGTACTATGAACTAAAACCGGGCATAGGATTCAGGATGGAAAATCGGAATTTCATCTTCAAAGGCATTTCACCTGAGTATTCCAGAGATCAAGAAAATAAGCATACGTTGTCCAGCGAATTTTATTTAGCCGCGTTATTTGTTGAGCAGGAGAGTGATATTGAAAGCCGTACGATAATCAAGAACCGGGGAGATAAGATCGGCCCGTTTATAGTGCATGATCTCCTGCTTGCCTATCGGTTTATCATTAAAGAAAAAAGTGATGCGGAGTTTATAATTGGCGCGGGTGTGCTGTTCATCTGCGGTCTAGGGCTTACTTTTTTGCAAAAAACGGGAGATACGAAACTATGACAACCGGAGCATTGCTTCTTATACTCAAGGTGTGCGCCTTGGTGGCTTTTATGCTGCAGATCTCGGCGATCTCAGTGCAAATTGTATATATCATCAAGCGTAAAGAAAAAACTGATCCTGTCAGCCATTGGCTGCTTTTAAGCGCGGCCGTGTTTCTGTTTCTGTATACGGCCTTACGCAGCCTGCTTATCGGTTTTGTCGCGCTTACCACAATTGTTGAATGTTTGGTCTTTTTCTCGGCGGTAAGCATGCTTTTACTTTTTATTTATAGGTTGATATATGTGCAAAAGTTAATTCATTTTATAGTGCTGGGCGGAAGCTTAATCAGCCTTTTATTATTGGCAATCGCCTCTTCCCCGCTTATGCGCGATGCGGTACACGTACCGATTCCTGAACTGCGTTCCCTGTGGCTGGTACTGCATGTGTCTCTGGCCTTTATCGGAGAGGCATTTTTCTTGGTCGCTTTTGTTGTTTCCATTATCTATCTTTTGCAGCATGATGATAACCAAAAGCAGGAGCTGGAAAAGCTTTTATACCGGACTGTTGTTATCGGTTATTTGATTTTTACCGCGGGGGCGCTGATCTGCGGAGCCATCTGGGCACGTCACGCCTGGGGAAGATACTGGAGCTTTGATGATCCAAAAGAGACCTGGGCCTTTATTACCTGGCTTACCTATACAGCATATTTGCATACCCGCTTTTTCAGAAAGTGGCGTGGTAAGTTAAGTGCTTTGCTTTGTATAATTGGATTCTTGTTTACGCTTTTTACTCTGTTCGGGGTTAGTTATTTGCTTGAAGGTCCACATAGTTATTTATAGTGTTGATTGCGAAAAAATAGTTGATAAAATTTCACACAGAGCTCAAAGAGAACAAGGAGAAAAAAAGTAAACTCAATATCTCTGTTTCCTCCGTATGCTCCGTGAGAAATAAGATAAAATTATATATTATCCCAAGCTAATGTACTGAATGCATACAGCCAAGACTTCCGTGGCTTTTTTAAGATCATCCAGGCCGGGGAAGGTAGGTGCGATTCTGATATTTCTGTCGAGGGGATCTTTTTTATATGGAAATGTGGCACCGGCGGGAGTGAGTTTTACTCCCAGTTCACCCGCTAAAGCGACTACTCTCTTTGCGCAATTGTCCAAGGTGTTTAAACTGATAAAATAACCGCCTGCGGGCTTGGTCCATGAA
Organism: Spirochaetales bacterium; assembly: GCA_016930675.1. Lineage (GTDB taxonomy): Bacteria > Spirochaetota > Spirochaetia > SZUA-6 > RPPD01 > JAFGGG01. The sequence goes on along the minus strand of JAFGGG010000021.1, from coordinate 92,817 downwards.
GCAATTCCTTTTCCCGCAAGCTCCCCTGTAAGAATATCATGCACGGCCGTGAATTTGGGAGCGATAATATTAGCCTGTTTTTTCATGTGCTTTAAAATGCCTGCCAAATCTTTAAAGTATATAACATGGCGCAGCATATTTATCTTATCCGGACCGATGGTCTGAGCAAAAAGCCGCTCTTTGAGCCAGGCACAGTTTTTTTCACTTGCCGCCAGCATGGCAACACCGCCGCCCGGGAAGCTCACTTTTGAAGTCGAAGAAAAAATAAAAACACGATCCGGATTACCGGCTTTTTTACAGGCGTCAAGCAGGTTGAGCAATTTATCAGGCGCGTCATTTAAAAAATGAACAGCGTAGGCATCATCCCAAAAAATCCGGAAGTCTTTGCATTTGGTTGGCATGGCCGCCAGGCGTTCAACAATTTCAGAGGAACAGGTGTACCCGGTAGGATTGCTGTAGCGCGGCACGCACCACATACCCACAATATCGCCGTCATTTTTAACAAGCTCCTCGATCATGGTGATATCAGGACCAAACTCTGTCATATCCACATTGATCATCTCAATACCGAAACGCTGGCAGATAGTGAAGTGACGGTCATATCCCGGTACCGGACAGATGAACTTCTTTTTACGCGAGAACCATGGCGTACTGTCTGTAGAGCTGCCGTGTGTCATGAGTTGGGCGAAAATGTCGTACATCATATTGAGGCTGGAGTTACCTCCGACGATTATTTCATTTTTAGCTGCGCCCATAAAATCCGCAAAAAGTTCTTTTGCTTCCGTGATTCCGTCTAAAATCCCGTAATTACGGGTATCCACTCCTCCCCCCGTCATGAAGTGGTTTTCATCCACGCAGGTTAAAAGATCATTGCAGATATCAAGCTGTTCCGGTCCTGGTTTGCCGCGGGTCATATCCAGCTGTAAGACCTGCGCTTTATACTCATTGATGCGCTTCTGTAAAGAATCCTTCAATTGCTGTTTATCCTGATGGGAAAGTGATTGAAAATCTGCCATAATTACCTCTTTGCGTAATGTAAAAAATCATTTATATAAGAAAATATCCGTTCCGTCAAGCGAACTGATATCTTAAAATAAGTACTGCTTTGCTAAATCAGGAGTTCTAAATATATAGAAGAGATCTTTACATTATTTTCATAGATAGAGTAAACTTACATATATCAGAATTCTGAATATTAGGAGGAGATCCCATGGTATTCGGTCAGGAAATTACGTTAACAACAAAAGGCTTTTCGGATATTAAGAATATTACGAAACAGGTAGAGCTGATTGTCAATCAATCGAAAATAAAAAACGGTCTGGTGGGAGTGTTTGCAGTGGGCTCCACCGCTTCCATTTCAACGATTGAATATGAGCCGGCTTTAGTGGAAGATGTACGCGATCAATTGGAAGAGTTCGTGTCGAGTCGCAAGCCCACTCGCCACTCGCAAACATGGGGTGATGATAACGGCTTTTCTCATATTCGCGCTACCATTATGGGCCCTGGGATTACCGTGCCGCTCAGTGACGGTGAAATGATTTTGGGAACCTGGCAGCAGATTGTGGTCATCGATCATGACAACAGACAGCGATCGCGCAGGGTTTTTGTGCAGGTCATGGGCGAATAGGAAATAATGCTGTGCGTATAGCTCATGTTTCAGATCTGCATCTTCCGGTGATAGATAAAAGCGAATCCGAATCGCTTCCATCTGGAAAAATGGAATATGAATTACTTGAGCAGACGATTTCACGGATTTCCGGTTTAAACGTCGATATTTTAATAATTCCGGGTGATATATTAGAGATCGCTGAGCAAGATTCTATAAATCTCCTTATGAATAGTTCAACTTTAGCGTTACAAAATATAGTAGAAAGTTATCATAAAATACGTGATATCTTAGATGCAAGTAAACTAAAATATATGATATTGCCGGGTAATCACGACCATGAGATGGCTTTCTGGCAGGTATTTGACCGAAAAATTGATCTAGAGGAAATAGGAGGATACACAATAGTATGCTTTGCCGACAGCCTGAGTGATAAGCGGATACCTGAGCGCAGGGGCCGGGAGCTCTTAAAATTTCAAAAAATGCTTTCGGATCCGGCAAAACAGCGGCAGATTCATTTCCAGCATTATCTGCTTACCGATCCGCCGGAAGAAGATTATGCTTACAGCTATAAGGATTATAAACGGTTACAACAGGAAATTGTTACTTCGGGGCTTGTTCTCATGTGCTTAAGCGGTCACTACCACAAGGGAATGAAAATGTTAAACAAATCGGGGACCTTTTTTTCGGTTGGGCCGGCCTTTTGTGCTCCTCACAGAAAGTATCGTGTTTATCAGATTCAGGACAGTAATGTAGAATATAGGGATTATCAGGTTGGAAGCTGAAGATATGAATTTAACTATTATTGGGCGATACTAATATCGATAATCAGGAACACATTATTCAGGCCGATTCCTTCCAGTGAAACTCGCGCCTGTGAACCATGGCTCACTCCGGCAGGTACATGCAGATTAAAAACTCGTGAACTTTTAATCTTGCCGTAACCGGAGCAGGCCGGACAAACGGAGTGAAACCAGACACCACTGCCCGAGCATTCCTCGCAGGATTCCGCTACAGGGATATTTATAGGAAATACTCCGCCTTGACGCGCTTCTTCCGGTGAAAGAATAAGCTCAAGATAGAGTTCTTTTTCTTTTGCTAAGCCTTCTTCGTAGAATCCGCTTAAAAAACCCTCAAAAAAATCGTCGATAAAACTGTGAAAGCGTTCCAGGGAATGAGAGAATGCGGTTCGCTGCTTTACGCTTTGCCAATTAGTGGAGATGCCAATGTCCGTATTTTTTCGGCCAAGAGTTTTGTCATAACGCTTTCTTTTTTCCGGATCGGACAGTGTTTCATATGCCTCCTGCACCTTTAAGAATTTTTGCTTATCAGCAGGACTGCGGGTTACATCAGGATGGTATTGTTTGCAAAATGTCCGGTAGGCTTTTTTGATTTTTGCCGAATCGGCTTCTTTGCTCACGCCAAGGGCGAAATAATAGTTACTCATCTTTTCTCCCTCATTGTTAATGTAAAATAATTTTTAGAAAAAATCTACTCTATTTTAGAAAACCTATAGAGAAATTATAATGACATGTATGTATCAAATTGACACATGGTGATTATTTTTAAATAGATATTTTGGGTCAAAATACCACAAATTATAATAATGATCAGGTATTGTATTGTTGCATTATTACCCGAATTATTAACATATTTCATGTTAATAACAATATAACTCTATATAATATAAGAAATTAAAAATATTGTAAATTGGCATATTCTTTGCATTTACATTAGTGCAATATAAATTTATTAAGGAGGTGTGTTATGGCTATTATAAGATGGAAGAAAAACGACATGTACGATCCTTGGAGTGAACTGTCCCGACTGCAAACTGAAATTAATGATCTTTTCGATATCGACCGTTTTCCCACAACCAGCGGTCTTTTCGACAGGCCTGTATCACCTGCGATTGATGTTATCGAGAATCCGGATAACTATAAAGTGATCAGCGAGCTTCCCGGAATTGAACTGAAAGACATCGATGTGTCCATTACCTCAAATGTGCTGACAATCAAAGGAGAGAAAAAAGAGGATAAAGAGGAGAAGAAAGGCAAATATTATCGAAAAGAGTCGCTCTCAGGAGGTTTTCAGCGAACATTATCTTTGCCTACTTCCGTGGAATCCGAAAAGGTACAGGCGGAGCTTAAAAATGGAATATTGACCATTACTTTGCCTAAAAAGGAGGAGGCAAAGCCCAAACAAATTACAGTCAATATAATGGAAGAAGGGAGGTAAGAGCTTATGGCAGAGAAAAAGCAAATACAAGCAAAATCAAAAAGAACATTGAGGGCATGTTGTGATGTTTACGAAGACGACGGTAATATCATATTGAGGTTGGAAATGCCCGGAGTAACAAAGGATAAGTTGGATATCAAGATAGACGGTAATGAATTGACGATACACGGCGCCAGACAGGAAATTACCGAAACGGGAAATATTTTGATGAAGGAAATATATGAAGGTGATTTTTATCAGAAGTATGTGATTGACGATACTATAGACCGTTCAAAAATCAACGCCTCTCTGGAAAAAGGCCTGCTCACCGTAACCCTGGGAATAAAGGAATCCGAGAAACCCAGAAAGATCAATGTGGTGGCTAAATAGGATAGCATAGGAAGATTATAGACAGCCGGGGAAATCCCGGCTTTTTTTTAAAAAAATCTTGACATTGTTGTATTAATGTACTAAATTATTATTGTACTATTACATTGATACAATATGAGGTGAACATGTGGTACGAGTTTTAGCTTTCACCCTGGATCCCAAGAGCGGGGTTCCGTTCTACAAACAGATAATCCTACAGATAGAAATGGCCATTGCAGACGGACGTCTGGAGACAGGAGATCAGCTGCCCACGGTTAGGGGTCTGGCTGTTGATCTTCAGATAAATCCCAATACCGTGGCCAGGGCTTACAGTGAGCTGGAAATAAGGGGAATTGTTACCACACAACAGGGAACAGGAACCTTTATCAGCGACAAAAAAATAGAACTGGATGATATAGAGCGGGAGAGGGTGTTGGCGGAGCTTTTAAGAGACTTTATCAGTAAAGCATCGTCGTACGGCTTTTCCCTGCAGGAACTTATAAAAGCTTTGAAAGAGCTGGAAATAACTGATCCAAAAACAAAGGATGGTGTCTATGAAACCTAAAAACATTACTTCACAACTTATCAAAAACATTGCGATACCGCATGTGGAAACGGATTTCCGTTCTCATGCGTTTGCCCTGTTTATTCTGGTTTTATTTCTGGCAGCGGGAATCGGGACTCAGCTGTATCTATACCCCGGTATAGATATTCTCCATATTGTATATGTGGCTGCGGGTGTGTTAGTGGCCAGTGCCATCATAATAGTATTACCTCAATGGAGCATGGTTATCAAATTCATTGCTGGCGGCTGGCTTATTATGTTTGCCTGGCTGGATATGAGCTTTATTCCGCTTTTTTCTGTGATAAGCGCCGGGCTGCTGATATTTCCCTGTTTTCAGCTGGCGCAGCATTGGGAGAAGGCCGTAATCCTGCGTTTTGGCAGATTCAAGCGTTTGAAAGGGCCCGGTCTGTTTTTTATTCTGCCTTTGATAGAAAAAGTGGCGCAGTTCGTAGATACCCGTATCAGATCAACAGATTTTTCCGCAGAAACCACCCTCACCAAAGACACGGTGCCGGTGCATGTGGATGCCATTGCCTTCTGGATGATCTGGGATGCCAAGAAAGCCATTCTGGAAGTGGAAAACTTTATGGACGCGGTTATCCTTTCGGCGCAAACCGCGCTGCGTGACGCCATCGGCAAACACGATTTAGCGACTCTGCTTTCCGAACGGGACAGGCTGGGCAAGGAGATCCAACAGATTCTGGAGCAAAAGACCAATCCCTGGGGTATTACCATTCTTTCCATCGAAATTCGGGATATTATCATTCCCAAAGAACTGGAAGACGCTATGTCCCGTGTGGCTCAGGCCGAGCGGGAACGGCAGTCGCGGGTAATCCTAGGTACCGCGGAAGTGGAGATATCAAAAAAGTTTGAACAGGCGGCTCAGAAATATAAAGACAATCCCACCGCCCTGCATTTAAGGGCCATGAATATGATTTATGAGGGATTAAGAAAAAACGGTTCTATCATTCTGCTGCCCTCAGACGCGGTTGGGACCATGTCTTTGGGTTCGGTACTGGGTACCGCAGCCTTTGACAAGACACAAAAACTGGAAAAAAAACCACAACAGGACGGAAAGCCTGAGGCTTCCGGTCAGAAAGGAGAAGAGTGATGGTTAAGGCAGATAATGTGAAAAAAGATTACACAATAGGCAAGGTGGTGGTCCACGCCCTGCGCGGAGTGACTATCGATGTGGAACAGGGCGAGTTCATGTCTATCGCCGGGCCTTCCGGTTCGGGCAAAACAACCCTGCTCAATCTTATCGGCTGCCTGGATACTGCGTCGGCAGGAGAGATCTATATAGACGGTCAGGCCGTATCCGGCAGGAGTAAAAACGAACTGGCCTTGTTACGGCGTGAAAAGTTGGGCTTTGTGTTTCAATCATTCAATCTTATACCCGTGCTTACAGCTATCGAGAATGTGTCTTTCGCGCTTTCATTACTCGGTTTGGATAGCGACACCGTGCAAAAGAAGAGCATGCAGATCATGGAAGAGGTCGGACTTAAGGGTTTGGAAAAGCGTTTTCCCAACGAGCTTTCTGGCGGACAGCAGCAGCGTGTGGCCATTGCCAGAGCTCTTGTAAAGGATCCGGGGATTGTTTTGGCAGATGAGCCCACGGCAAACCTGGATTCCAATACCGGGAAGGATATTCTTAAGCTGATGGAAGAACTCAACAAGAAACATAAGACCACGTTTATCTTTTCCACTCACGACTCCATGGTCATGGATTTTGCTCACAGACTGGTGCAGCTGCATGACGGATTAATCGCTAAAAACGGGGTAGGCAAAGGGGGCGGAAAATGAAGTTTCTAATTTCACTTGCCTGGAAAAATCTCTCCCGTTACAGGAGAAGAACCATTATTACGGCGGTGGCCATTGCGATTGGTATAGCACTGTATATCTGGATAGATGCCCTGCTTTTAGGTGCCGAGATGGAGACTGTACGCAATCTGATTTACTTTGAAACCGGGCCTGCACGTATTATGCAGAAAAAATATTGGGAAGAGAAAGACTACATGCTCATCTCTTATTATCTGGAAGATCCCGCGGCCATTCAGGCGGAACTAAAAAAAGAGGGCTACGAATCCACCCAACGTATTTCTTTCCTCGGAAATATTATGAATTTGGAACAACAGGAAGGCTCCTTTCAAATTAAAATGGCTGCCATAGATGCAAAGACCGATGGTGTGGTGTTCAAACTGGAGGATGGTATTGTGCCGGAAAACGGGAGGTTTTTGGAATCAGGGGAACCTGAAATAATAATCGGCAAAGATCTGGCTGAAGATTTGGATATTAAACTTGATGATTGGGTGTTGGTCACCACCAAGACCGCCGGTGATGTGTACGGTGAAGCGGGTTCCTGGGACGACCTCGAACTGAAGGTTGTGGGGCTTTTAAGCACACCCAATCCCCTCATCAATAAAGGTATGGCCTTTATTCCGCTTGATTACGCCAAACAGCGGCTTATGCGAGGACAAGGCGCCACAGATGTTATTGTCAATTTCCCTGCAGGGGCGGATTCTGGAAGCGAGGTAGAGAAGATTAAAGCGGCCATTGCAGGGCTTCCGGGAGCGGGTGATTGGGAGGTGCTGGATTATAAAGAGCTTGCGCGGGAGTTCATCATGCTGGCGTCCACTAAAAGTGGAGGTTCCAAAATTATTCTGTTTTTGTTTTTTATTATCGCGGTCATCGGTATATCAAACACCATGCTTATGGCGGTGTTTGAGCGGGTAAAAGAAATAGGTATGATGAGAGCCATGGGCATGAAGGACAGAGCGATTGTGTGGGCCTTTTTTCTGGAGGCTACCGGCATAGGTTTTGTCGGTTCGCTGGTGGGGCTTGTGTTGGGCATACTGCTCACTGCTTATATGGTAATATGGGGGCTGGATTTTAGCGGTATGATCCAAGGTATGGGCAATATCGGCTACCGTACCGCCGGAGTTTTTAAAGGCTGGTGGAATTTCGATACCATGCTTTCGGCCTTTTTTATGGGTATTATCATATCGGGTTTGGTATCGTTTATACCCGCACTGAGGGCCGTAAGAATGCAGATTACCGAATGTCTGCGTGATAAATAGGGGGTGAATCATGAGATTAACTGAAATTGCCTTCAGAAATATTTGGAGAAACAAACGACGTACGTTACTCACCATGACCGCCATCGCGGTAGCCGCCCTGGTAATTGTCTTCATGTTTTCCCTGCTTGAAGGTTTAAAATACGACCAGAGAAACACAGTGATTAAATTTACAACCGGCCACATCCGCATCCGCAACGCGGATTATGAACGCAATGAACTTCTGAATCCCCTTCAGTACAATATTAAAGACTACAAGCAGGTATTAAAAGTATTGAACAGTGTCGAGCAGGTTGATATGCTCTCCCCGCGAATTCAGTTCGGAGCGCGTTTTGGTGTGGACAAGGATACATATGGTGTGTATAAAAAGGAGTTTGATGCCCGCGGGTTGGGAGTAGATTTTACAACAGAAGATCAGTTTCAGGATTTAAATATATACCTTAAAAAAGGCGGCAGCTTACCGGAACACAATGAAATACTGCTTACAATAGGCCTCGCGCATGATCTTAAGGCTGAAGTGGGCGATACTTTCGATCTGTTTATTGCCCAGACCATGGGCGGTTTGGGATTCAACAGCAGAAACGTGCGCGTGTCGGGTATCGTGGAGTTTCCCGTGGCTACGGTAAACAAGAATCTGTTTCTCATGCCGCTTGATGACGTAAGCAGTCTTTTGCGCATGGATGTACAAGAAAAAAAGTCGGCAATCGAAATTTTAATAATACTTAAGAATCCCGATGACATTAAAAGCAAAGCGGAGAAGATTACAGCCGCTCTTAATCAGGCGAATATACCGAGTATCCTGTACGATCCGGCGCAGCCGCCTGCAAAAGATTATGAAGGACTTGTTGTGACCTCATGGACCGATGCTTCGGCGTGGTACGCCTGGCTGCAGATGGCTGATATATCATATAACCTGATTGCCTTTTTATTTTTTATTCTGGGGACCTCGGTTATTATAAATACCATCATGATGATTATTTACGAGCGCATGAAAGAAATTGGAACGATTGCCGCTATGGGTATGACCGGTCGTCAGATCATGCTGTTGTTTTTTCTGGAAGCCTTTTTTATGAGTGTTATCGCCTCTTTTCTAGGGGTTATAGTGGGTGCCGGTTTGGCAACCGCGCTTGGGAAACTGGATATGACGCAGGCATTTGAGGGTTTGGATTTTGATATAGCCACAGTAATCGTTTTAAGACTTAATATTCGCTCCGTGGTTTTTACTTTCATCTATTCGGTGGTGGTGGCTTCATTGGCGTCATTTATACCCACCATAAAAGCGGCTAGAATTGAGCCCGTAGAAGCGTTGCGGTCAACGTAAGATTGTTTTTAGGAGGTGTTGATATGAAAAGAATATTTTTTTATATGATGATCTGGGCGGTTTTAACGCCCTCTATACTTTTTGCGCAAATTACTCCGGAACAGATTATTAAAAACGCCGAGTATAACCAGGTGCATGACACGTCCAAGAGTACGGGAAAAATGATCATTACCAACCGCTTTGGCACGCAGCAGAAAACCTTTGAGGCCGTAGCCCAGGGTGAGGATAATATGCTTCTCACCTTTACCAATATTGAAGAGCGGGGACAGAAAATTCTGCGGCTTAAAGACGAGATTTATCTCTATTTTCCTGATGCCGAAGGACTGCTGCGGCTGCAGGGCGGGGCACTTAAAGAGTCGGTGATGGGTTCTTCCTTTTCGTATGAAGATTTAACCGGCGAGAAAGGGCTCCTGGACCTCTATACGGTATCTTTTATCGAGACAACACCGGTACAGATCGAAATATCAGGAACCAGCTATTCCTGCTACCATCTGAAATTAAAAGGAAAGCGTAGTGTGGCTTACCCGGAACAGGAATTGTGGATCGACAGCAGTAATTTTGTGGTGCGCAGGGCGGTTTACAAATCGCTTTCCGGCAGGGCTTTAAAAGAGCTTGTTGTGGAGCGTGTTGAAAGAATAAGCGGGAAGTATGTGCCCGTACAGTTTAATATGATCGATAAACTACAAAAAAACAGCCAGACCCGCTTTATTATTGAAAACCTGAGAATTAATGTTGCTCTTCGGCCCGATGAGTTTTCTTTGGAGAGGTTGTCGTTTTGAAAAACATATGCTGCTTTTTTTTATTGATTCTCCTTTTCGTTCAAGCCGTATACGCTGAGGTGGTGACCTCCGTTGAGATTACCGCTCTATCCGGGCTGACCAGGGACGAAAATCAGGAGTTTGTTATCTACGAAGTAGGTAAGACCGCGCTGAATTTTGATTCTGTGGGAAATCCCGATGTGCGGGCACAACTGGAGTTGGATACTATTGTAACCGAAGCTATTATGCCGGATGTAAAACGCGCTTTTGTTAAAGTTCGTTTTCCCGGTTTCAGAATCACGGCCGGAAAGACAAGAGAGTCATGGGGAGAAGGATTTCTATTCAATGCGGGAGACGTAATTTTCGGCAGTATGGATCCGATTGCCGATTTAAGCGAGGCGATACTGCGTGATGAAACAGCCTGGCTTGTAGATCTGTATGTGCCGCTGGGACAGTTTTCTCACATAGAAGCAATTGTGCTTCCCTATGCACCAGGATCGCAGAGCGCGGAAATACTCAATTCAGTACATGACATGCGGGCTGGAGGGAGGATTGTAACCAAACTGTGGGGCATAAAGATAGAAGGCGGATACTTATTCAAAGCTGATCAGGCATTACACCATCCATATGTGAGTTTTCAGGGCAATCTGTTTTTCGATCTGCAGCTTTCGGCCGCCCTGCAGCTGCCCGCAGAGGACGCCACGCCGGAGGATATCGAGGACGGTTTTACGGTTTCGTTTGGGTTGATGCATATCTTCTCTACTGACGAAGCAGGGACTTGGACGGTACGCATGGAGGGGGCGCTGCGTCCGTTTGGCTCATGGGAGGAGGTGGAAGCCGCGGATGAAGATACTAAGTACGGCCTTCTTCTCTATCCTGAAATTGATTACGCGCCGGATGACTTTTTAAGTTTTCAGCTACGTTCCATTATTTCACCGATCGATGCTTCTGCTGTTATCTCTTTCGGTTGTACCTATAATATTTATCAGGGTCTGAATATACTGGCAACGGTTGCTGTACAGCTTGGTGATGAGGATGATGTGTTTGGCTGGGACAGGGAGGGAGATGTGGCGCTGCTTCTGGGCTTAGAGTATATATTTTAAAGTAAAAAATATGCAGGATTTGTTTTGGGATACAATGAAAACGAAGATCGGTGACCTTTGGTTGTGTGTTGATAACAGGGAGCGGGTACATGCTATAGGTTTTGGAAGGCGAGAACGCTTTGCAGACAGGATCCGGTATTTGCCCGCGCACGGCTGCTGTGATTTCCTAAAAAAACAATTAAATGAATATTTTAGTAAGCAGAGAACTCATTTTGATCTTAAATACATATTTGACGGTACTCGTTTTCAGAAACAGGTTTGGTTGGCTTTACAAACTATTCCCTATGGCCAGCTTATCAGCTATTCGGATCTGGCCAAAAAAATAAATAATCCTTACAGTTACCGGGCTGTGGGCAGCGCGGTTGGTGCTAATCCTGTTGCCATCGCCGTACCGTGTCACAGAGTAATCATGAACTCAGGGAGAATAGGCGGGTACAGCGGCGGAGTGGATAAGAAAAAGTTCCTGCTCAACTTGGAAGGTAGTTTAAGCAATGTAAAATGCTGAGAAGATTAGAAAGTGAATAGGTATTAAATTTAAATAAAAAGCTAACAAAATATTATTTTTTGACTTCTATAACATTATTTCATATGCTTATACATAAAGACCATCTTTTTAAGGAAACTCTTAAGTTTAGTTTTTTGTAGCTAAGGAGCGGGATAATCTGTGGAAAGAAAAAATCGCCGGCCGACAATAGGATTTTTAACAACTCAATTATTTGACGAATATAGTGTCACTATCTGGTCGGCTGTGGTTGCAGAGGCAGAAAAGCATGATATTAATGTAGCATGCTTTATAGGCGGATCAATTAAGGCTGAACTCTATCTTGAATATCAAAGAAATCCTATTTATGATTTAATCAATAAAAAGAAAATCGATGGTCTCATTCTGTTATCAAATCAAATATTTCAATATACCGGTATTAATGAATTAAAGAATTTTATTCAAAAATTTTCTCCTCTTCCCATTGTAAATATTGGTGTTGATATCGAAAATTCCCCGTGTATCCTTGTTGATAACAAAACCGGTATGAAAAAGTTATTGGTTCATCTTATTGAAGTGCACGGTTACAAAGATATTGCTTTTATCTGCGGTCCTCAAAATAGTCAGGAATCTGCGTTAAGGTATGAAGCATATAAAGAAGTCTTGCGCGAGTATAATATAGATTTTAATAAGGATCTGATTATAGATGGGGACTTCCAAGACGGAGCTTATGCCAAAGGGTTTTCAGAATTTTTTAGTAAAAAACTAAAATATGATGCCATTGTCGCTTCAAATGATTATATGGCTATAAGAATAATGAATGATATAAAAAAGTTAAATCTTAAAATACCTGATGATGTTGCTGTTACAGGGTTCGATTATAACGAATCAAGCAGGACTGTATTTCCAAAATTGACAACAGTCAGTCAGCCAAAATATGATATCGGAATAACCGCATTCAAAACCCTTTTATCCCTGATTAATAATGAAAGCGTTCCGGAAAAGCAGATTTTACCCACAAAAGTGATCATTCAACAGTCTTGCGGGTGTAGTAGGATATTTGAATATGCCATTTACAATAAACAAACAAAAAAACTAATAAAAAAACACTTATCATCGCCTGAAGAGAAGAAATCAATCATAAATGCGATTGAAAATGAAATCGAAGTCCATTGTGTCAGCTTGATAAGCAAAGAAAAAAGAATCAAATGGGCAAAAGATCTCATAGAAGCAACATTAACCAGTATTAAGGAGAAGTCGGATTCCAGATTTTTTGATCGACTGCAGAACATAATCCTACAAGGGATACACGAAGGCATGGATGTATATGGCTGGTATAAAATAATTTCCAAGGTATTTAGTACGCTTTATGATTATATTAACACTAGTGAGAGACGCTATCTTGAAAAACTTTACAGCACATCCCTTGTCAGTATCGGAGAAATGATTGATCATTTAAAATTAGATATAAAAGTCAGTTATAGGAATCAGATTTTAGTATTATATCAGGTAAACGAAAGACTTATTTCTATTTTTGATATAAATATATTAATAAACACATTATCTGAAGTTTTTCCTAAGCTGGGGATTAATAGTTATTATATGTGCGCCTATACTGATACGTATGACAAAAGAAAAGACGCTAAGCTATTATTCTACAAAAATGAAAATAATACAATTCCTGATGTGTTTAAAACAGGTAAAGCTGATGAGCTTTTAGCCAATATATTGGCTAAAATTGAAAAAAGATTCTCATTTCTTGTAATGGCATTATTCTATAAGGATATTCAAATTGGTTTCGTCATCTTTGAAATAGGTTTTATGGATGGCGCAATCTATGAATCCCTGTCGGTTCAAATAAGCAGCGCTTTAAGAAGTATAGAACTTATAAATGAAATAAAACAGTATTCGGAAGAGTTGGAGATCAAGGTAAAAGAACGGACGATTAATTTAGAAAAGGCAAAGGAAGAATTGGAGCAGGCAAATCAAAAATTAAGAGAACTTGATGTTTTGAAAAATGATTTTATCGCCAACATAACACATGATTTTAGATCGCCATTAACGGCCATTTTGAACACTACTGATTTGGCTTTAAAATTTGATAAACAAAGCCCGGAAGAAAATCAGGAAAATTATAATACTATCTATTCCGCATCTTTGCGGTTAAGGAAATCAATAGACAGGTTGCTAGATCTCGCCAAGATAGACGCACACGGTATTACATTAAACGTAAGTAGGGTAAATATTATATCTTTGCTTAACAGTGTAATCAATTTTTATTCATCATCGGTTGTGGGAAGCGGTATTAAAATATTAAGAAAATTGCCTGATTATGAAATTAAAAATCTTTATACGGATATAGAGAAATTCGATGAAGTTATTCATAATATTATGTCAAATGCAATTAAATTTGTCGATCCGGAGAAGGGTGTCATAACTGTGGAACTGACAGAGCAGAAGAACACCATAAGAATAAGAGTTACTGATAATGGCATCGGCATAGCAAAAGATAAATTGCGTGTTATTTTTAACAGATTTGAACAGGCGCATAATAGTGGAAATATAAAAGTGTTTAGAGGAACGGGAATCGGCTTGTCATATGCAAAACAGCTTATTGAATACATGAAAGGTCGGATCTGGGCTGAATCAGAAGGAGAAGGCAAGGGTGCTCAATTTATTATTGAGCTTAAAAAAGGGAGAGATATATTTAATGAAAAAGATTTTTTAAGGGTAGAGCCACCTTTAAAAAAATATAAGGAAGAAAAAGTAATTATCGAGTACGATTTACAGAAGAAGTTGGAGCGACAGGAGATTGTAATCAACTTTAGGGAGTTAAATAAAGAAAATGAATTTAATTATAAAAAAGCTAAAATATTGATTATTGATGATGATACAAGTATCAGAAAGATTGTAATGAATTATCTGATTAATTATGACTATGTAAACTTCATTCTTGCCACAGACGGTAAACAAGGGCTTGATGCTGTATATGAATATTCTCCAGATTTAATATTATGCGACTTTAATATGCCTCATATGAAAGGTGATAAATTTCATGATGAAATATTAAATAATCCAAAATTTAGATATATACCATTTATATTTTTATCAGCCATTGCTGATGATAAAATTATGATAGAGCGGAGAGAAAAAGGTGCTTCTGCTTATTTAACGAAACCAATTGATGAAAAGGATCTCCTATTAACAGTTGAACAGCATTTAAAACAGTATTTTGAATATTTAAAAATATTTCAACTGGCAATGATAGATGAATTGACCGGCCTCTATACCAGACGAGTTATTTTTAATAATTTGAGTCATGAGCTGTCCGTTCGAAGGTATAGAGATGTATCGGTAATATTTTTTGATATTGATTCGTTTAAAATTCATAACGATACGTTTGATCATCAGGCGGGAGATAAAATACTCACGACCGTCGGAAAACTGGTGACTTCATCGATAAGACAATATGATCAAGCCGGAAGATACGGTGGTGATGAATTTCTGATAATATTACCGGATACTAATCTAAAACAAGCCCTGATTGTTGCTCAAACACTGAAAGAAAAAATAAAAAAGTATGACATAAAATATGAAAAAAGAAAAATAGCAATGTCCGCGAGTTTTGGTGTAGCCTCATTAAAAGACAATGCACAGTATATATGTGATATGCTGAAAATAGATACTCTTAAAAGCATCTATGAAATAAAAAAACCAGCTGATGTGGATTGGGAAAGAATAGGAAAATATAAAATTGAGATTGGCTCGCTTTTGATTAAAATGGCAGACATTGCATTATATAAAGCAAAAAGTGTAATATGTAAAAATTGTGGTTTTTGCTGTGAAAAGGCTAACTCTCTTGAAAATATAACCTGTCCGAAGTGTCATGGTAATACATTGATACTCGGAGGAGACAGAGTAGTAGCATTTAGTGGATAAACGACAAAATCAATTTGTATTAAAAGGCCATATCAATGAATCACTAATATCAGGATAGGATTTTATCCACTTTTTTCATGGCAGCGGCGATTACCTGATCCATATTGTAATATTTGTACTCCGCAAGTCTGCCTATGAAAAAGCATGATCCCTGCTTTTCTAAATTTTCCACTTCTTTCATGTATTTGTTTCTTTTACGGGTGTTTTCCCGGTTTACCACCACGTAATAGGGTTCTCCGTGATCTTTGGGATATTCGAAACAGACTGTGGTGTACGGCGATGATTCACCTGTAAAATATTTAAATTCGGTGATACGAGTCCACTCATGCTCGTTTGGGTAGTTGACCACTGCCGCGGGCTGATAGTATTCCTGCGAGAATGAATCGAAAACCAGTTTCAAAGAGCGGTATTCCAGTTTACCGTATTTAAAATGAAAGTACTGATCCAAAAGTCCTGTAAAAACCGTAATATCCCGCTCCACATGATCGGTTACTTTAAAAAAATCCGTGGCAAGTTCAACAGTGATATTGGGATGATCGAGCATATTCTTTGCCAGAGCGGTATATCCCGGAAGGGGGATGCCTTGATATTCATCCGCAAAGTAGCGGTCGTCCGTATTATCACGTACCGGGATACGCGCCGCGATTTCAGCGGACAGTTGCTCGGGTTTCTTCTGCCACTGTTTGATCGTATAGTTTCTGTAAAAGGTATCATAAAGTCTTTGTCCGACCTGCGATACTACCTGGTCTCTGAAGTTACGCGGCGGATCCGAAAAACGCGCCTTGCCGACTTCCTGCTTCAAAAAATCTTTTACCTGCTCGCATGGAATGTCAATATCATAGAGCCGTGCAATCGTATCCCGATTGATGGGAAAAGGTAAGAGCATGCCGTTTACCGAGCTTAGCACCCTATGCTCGTACGGTCTTATTTGCGTAAATCGTTTTAAGAATTCCCATACTTCCGCCATATCGGTATGTAAGATATGAGGACCGTATTTATGGACAGTTATTCCGTGTTTGTTCTTAAAGTCGTAACAGTGGCCGGCAATATGATTTAACCGTTCCACTATGAGTACCTTTTTGTTGTTTTCCGCGAGCAGCCGGGCTGCGGTACTGCCGGCTAATCCTGCTCCGGCGATAAGCACATCATATTTCACAATAAACCTCGTACTAGCGATTCTCATTTGACGAAATGAGAATCGGCCGTCACTTCCCCATAAAACTACAAAACAACGTTGAAAGTCAAGAGGATTAAACGAATAAATGCTCACTTACAGAAAAGCCGCCGCTGATGGCTCTAATATAATTTATGTAAAATTAGTGGTGACTTCGTGTTCTGCCGATTACGGGGCTATATGCTCTCTAAAAAATGCAACATCCCTCTTTAACGCATTGTAAAATGAATATTTCGATAAATTGTGGTTTTCGTTCTCATAAGAATGAAATATATAATCAACATTGTTTTTATCCAGGATTTTTAAGAGATTCACAGTCCAGGAGTACGGTACAGATTCATCTTTGGTACCATGATGGATAATAAGCGGTGTTTGAATAAGGTGAGTGTAAGCGCTGAGAGAGAATGCCACAAAATTTTCCTGACCGAATATCTTTTTATACACTTTCAGCCGCTCTTCCGCCAGTTTTGAATCCCTCCTTCGTATAAAGTAAAGACTGCTTTCGGGAAACTGTTCGGAAACAGGCGCCCAGAGAGAGGCTGCTTTTATCTGATCCGTCACTTCCAGGACAGTAAGCGTAATCTGACCTCCCATGGAATGACCGTACATAAAGATGTTGTCCGGATCGGCCTCAGCTATTTCAGGCACCAGTGAAAGCAGGGCCAGGACGTCTATGGGGTAGGCTAATCTTTCCAAACCGTGCAGTTCCGATCCGGACTCCGACTGAGCATGGCCGCGGTAATCCGGTTTGAGTACCAAAAATCCGTCGGCCGCGAAATAATCGGCAACATATTTATAAGAATTGAGCGTTGAATACTTTTGAGGTTGAATATGTCCGTGATTCAAGATTATTACCGGAAATCCCGCTGAGGGTTTTTTCTGTTTGGGAATAGAGAGCAGGGCGTTCAGGACAAGACCTTCGACTTCGTAAGAAATGAGTTTGTTTGTCAATGTGGGCGTGTCTTGCAACGTGTTTTTAATCGTAAGATGAGAGCCTTTGGGGTAAGAATTGCGTAGCGATTCGATTTGAAGCGGATGGTTTGAGCTGTCCTCCTTGGGCGAATATGTTTCCGCTCTGGCGGCAGGAAAACAGCTTAAAAAGAATAAGCATATAGTAATTATAAAAATATTTACTGTTATCTTTTTCATATTAACCTCCTTGGTTAATATTAGCAATTATATATATAAAATATACTATCTACTTGTCAATAAGGATAGTCTTAAATTAAAAGCAGCTCCTTCAATTTTCGGGCATTTACAACCGCCTGTCCTCTGGAATGATTATTAAAGGTTATAAGAAGTATCTTGGCTTTGTTTAATATTTGCTTTATCCGGTCTACCCAATCACCCAGTTCCTCATCGCTGTAAAGATAGTCGTAACGAGTTACATTATCTCCCCGCCACCACATGTTTTTATTCCTGCCGTGAAAACGGACATAACCCAAAGCCGAGGTAACAACACCGGAGGGTGCCAATAATTTCGGTAAATCGGGCATGTCAACGTTTACATAGCAGATGCGGCGTGCTTTAAAACTTTCAAAAACATGATCGTTGTGCCATTCATTATTTCTAAACTCTACGGCCAAAGGATAGTCCGCAAGCTCCGTGCTGATCTTGTCCAGATGTTTGCGGTTTTGCGGAGTATAATGGAAGCTGTAGGGAAATTGCAGAAGCAGCGCTCCCAGTTTTCGCGATTCAAGCAAGGGTTTAATTCCATGCTTATAGGTTTGAATGTCTTGTGAAAAGCTGTCGGTTATTTCATGGGTCATGGTTCTGTGACCTTTTATGGAAAAGTAAAAATTTTCAGGGACTTTGTTAAGCATTCTTTCCAGCATAAAGGCGTCCGGCTGCTTATAATACGAAAAATTAAGTTCAACAAAGTTAAATTCTTTACTGTAGAAAGACAGATAATCCGAAGTTTCTGTTCCCGGAGGATAAAACGGACCCACCCAATCTTTATAGGAATATCCGCTGGTGCCTATAAGTACTTGACTCATCATGTCATTTTGAAACAAAGCACAGGTTTAGTCAATCGGCATTTGGAGGGTATAGATGGACGGCTAAAAGATTATATTTTTTCATACACACCCGAAAGGAGTGAATTTTACCTCCAAAAGTTGGTCTTGTTAAAATAGGTTCTTAATAGTTTCATGTAACATAAATATCAGGAGGTATGTGTATGAAACAAAAAGACCTTTATGTAAAGTTTATAGTGTTATTAGTATTTACCTTGTTATGTATCATTACCTGTCAGCCGCCGCTGGACCAGGCGTCGGGAGGCAAAAACGACCTGGAGGTTGAGGTTAAAAAAGCTGTGGTGAATATGGATGTGCTTGCGCGGGTGACTGCGAAGTGTCTGGGCGATCATCCGGAAATGCTCACCATTATCCACAATGAAATCGGAAAACGCGTGAACGGCAGCACGGAAGTACTCTATAAAACCATAAAAGACATGGTTTTAGGCGACGGCCGTACCATCCATCAGGCACTGTGCGCAACAGGCACCGCGGAAGAAGCACAAACCGGAACCGATATGGAAGCGAGGATTCAGCAGATAAGCAGTCTCATCAATTTACAGATTTACATGCCCGATTATGAAGAGTGGGACGGGGTAACCCCGCCTTTGGTGGGATGCTATCCCCTGGATAAGGATGAAAAGGATATTGATGCGATCACCGCTTATAACGCCGAGGGCTCTCCTTTTGTGATTAATGAAATGAATTACCGTCAAAGGCCTCTTTT
This sequence comes from Spirochaetales bacterium, assembly GCA_016930675.1. Lineage (GTDB taxonomy): Bacteria > Spirochaetota > Spirochaetia > SZUA-6 > RPPD01 > JAFGGG01. Next base: position 73,468 of record JAFGGG010000021.1, on the reverse strand, counting down.
TATATTGGGGTATGGTGAAAGTGAGGAGAACAACAATGCTGATAATACTCAATCCGCGTCTAACAAGCGGGCGGTCACTCATTCCTTCGGTGATCTTGTGTACCTCTACGGGATGTGTATATACGATACCCATGAAGGATGGCTTAAAAGTGATGACGCAGAAATCTATCTATATAGCTCGGCATTCGGCCGTTTTTATTTAAATAAAGTGGATGACGCCAGTCCCAGGGGTCAAGAAAATCCCTGGTATACATTCGAAGATTTAGAAAAAAAAGGGCTGCTTTTCGAGTGGACGGAAAGCATGGGCACCGAAGTAAAAATAAAAGTTATGGAAGACGATTGGCTTGATCCTGACGATTCATTAGGCACCATCACCATTACGCTGCAAAGCGCAGATAGGGCTAAATATCTGACAAGTGATCCGGAGGACGCAAAACTTGAAATAGGCATTGTACCCAATACTGAAAACCTAGTCACTTCCGCGCCCGTGCTGATGTTTCCTCAAGGTGATCAGGAGGATCAGATCCCTTGGTTTGAATGGGTGTGGCCCCCGCGTGCGACAGACTGCAGGTTCATGCTTGCTGTTCTTGAAGATGCCCAGCAGAATCTATGGAAAATAATAGATCAACGTCCGGTTACTACGGATGAATATGATGATATTTATGGATACTATTATCCGGATAGTTATCTTTTTAATCCGGCGAACGGTTTTTATCCATTTGGAACCCAATTTGGATGGAAAGTGCAGGGTTATAATGATCACGGTGATGGCCCCTGGTCCGATCCGCTGGAGTTTTGGTTCAGCGATCCCCAAGCACAGTCCGCCTTCAGTATGACAGTGAAATATCTGGACGCAAGCGGTAATAATAAAAGCAAGGTTTACCCCGATCTCGATAACACCAGCAGTGTTAAAATCGAAACACCGAAAACCATTACGGCCGGGAACATCACAAAAACTTTTTCCGAATGGTCCTGTCAGGGCAATGCTTCGATAAAAAATCGTTATTCCAATTCAACCTTTATGGAAAATTTTAAATCGAATGTAACCGTGACGGCGGTGTACACCGAGGATTGCTCTCCCAAAGCAGCGCCGACTGCCTATGGAATAAAAGGCGAAACAGATAACGACAAACCCACATTTTCCTGGAGTTCCGTACCCGGCGCGACTTCCTATACTTTGTATGTAATAAAAGTAAGTAATGAAGAAATTGTGCATAGAAAAACAGGCATAACCGGAAACGGGGCTACCGTATCCTATACACCCTCTTCTCCATTGGAAAGAGGCGTGGATTTAAGATGGAAAGTCAAAGGAGAGAGTTCCTGCGGGCCTGGACCGTATTCGGTAAATATGTATTTCAAAATAAAATTACCGCCTGTACAGACATATACCATGTCGGTCACGCACCTTATGGAAAACGGAAACGGGAAATCCACGACCGATACGTTTATGGATCTGTCGTCAGCAAGCAGTGTTACCATTTCCTCGCCGCGGGAGGTGTTTGTTAAAGACAACAATGGCACGGTTCGGGCCAAGCTGGTATTCGAAAAGTGGAACTTCTCGGGAACCTGTACCGTGCAAAGTATTACCGATCCTACCGCAGTGGTGAAGAATTTCGGATCGGATGTAAAAATAGGCGCTTCCTATATATCGAAAGTGCCTTAATCTTCATGACAAGCCGTCTGTTAATCGGTAATCTAAAAAAGGCTTCTCTTTGGGAGAAGCCTTTTTAAATTTCATATCATTAAATTTCGCTTTCCAAGACAAATGCAATTGTGCTATACTTATTTAACGCTTGTATCTCCTTTCTTTATAAATAGTTGGTTACATTTATGTACTATTGAAGGTTGTAAGGATTACAAGGCTCTTTTATTATTTAAAGCGGTCAATAGTGATGAAAAGTAGATTGTCATACAATAACGGTCTTTTCTTTTTAATGTTTTCTTTAATAAGTTTTTTCTGCTTTTCTTATTATTCTTGTGGCAAAAGTGACGATTCCGGCAAAGGTATTATCCATGCAAAAAAGGGAATACTTGACATCAAAGACTGGGATAGTGAAAAAAAACAAATCATCAGCCTTGACGGTGAATGGGAATTTTACTGGATGAAATTATATGATCCGGATGATTTCACAAACAAGACAGTCGATGAAAAACCCCTTTATTTTAATTTTCCGGGAATATGGAATGATTATCGATTGCCGAACGGAGATACATTGCCAAAAGACGGTTACGCGACTTTTAGGTTGATAATAGAAGACAGCGGTGTAATTAATGAAGATTATGCAATCGAGATTTCCTATATGGCCACATCGTATAAGTTTTATGTAAATGATCGGTTATTCCTGGCAAACGGAAACGTTGGCAGAGACGCATCAACATCGATTCCCCAGTTCATGCCAAAAAATAAAAGATTACATATTAATAATAAAAATGAAATACAACTTGTTCTGCAGGTGTCGAATTTCGGATATCTGTGGGGTGGTGTCAATGAGATTATTTTGGCTGAAAAAAACATGCTTGAAAATCAATGCTTTTTAAAATTATTGATTAATGGAATTCTTATCGGGATGATTTTGATAATCGGTATTTATCATTTGTGCCTGTTCTTTTTGTTCAAAAAAGAAAAAGCGAATCTGATCTTTGGCATATGCTGCCTGCTGGTAGGAATCCGCTATTTAAGCACCGAGCATTATATATCGACAATTTTCAGCAATTTGGATGTCTGGGAATACGTAATGAAAATAAATTTCGGGACCTTTGTACTCGGTCCCTTACTACTGGCATTTTTTTTACAGCGCCTTTATCCTGAAGAATTCAATCTACTTGTATTGAAAATTATGATGGCTTTTGGTCTTTTATTTATTTTACCGGTGCTATTTTTTCCGGGCTCCATTTATATCAATTTGATTGATACGCCGTATAAGATAATTTTCGTATTATATTTTCTTTATTTTATTTTTGTGATATGCCGTGCCGTCTATAAAAAAAGATTAGGGGCTTTGCCGTTTCTTATCGGATTTATATTTTTATTCTTATGCAGTGTCAATGACATGCTGCACTCCTCGAAAATCATAATGACCGTGGATCTTTTGGCTTTTGGTTTCCTTACGCTGGTCTTATCGCAGTCGATTGTGCTTTCAATAAAAGTTTCCATGGCCTATAATGAAGTTGATCAATTGAACAGGAACCTGGAAAAAAAGGTGAAAGAGAGGACTATGGAACTTGAATTGTCAAAAAAACATATTGAAAAAATTAATGAGGAAAAAACGAATTTTTTTATAAATGTAACCCATGAAATAAAGACGCCTCTGACATTGATACGCAATTATCTGGAAAGATGTATTAATAAATTCGGGAAAAAAAGTGATCTTCTTATTATCAAGCAAAATGTGCAAAAGATCGAACATGATATGGTGAATTTTTTTGATCTGGAAAAATTCAATAAAGGGTTGGAAATATATCAGCACGATAAAAAAGTCGATTTTTCAAATTTCTTAAAATCGAAAATACTTCTTTTTAAAGAAACGGCTTCCAATAAAAATATAAAAATCAGGAAGAATATAGAGAATAATATTTTTATCAGAATCGATCCTTATGCTTTAGATAGAATTATTAATAACCTAATCGATAATGCCATCCGTTATACTGATGAAAATGGAGTAATTAATATTATTTTAAATGATGACAAAGAATCTGTTGAACTTATCATACAAGATACGGGAATGGGAATACCGAAGAATCAATTGCCATATATTTTTGAACCTTATTTCCAGGCTAATCATAAAAAAATGAATTCACAGGGAATCGGATTGGGATTATCGATTGTCAAAAAAATTATTGATCAAATAAATGCAGAAATACTAGTAAAAAGTAAAGCAAACGAGGGAAGTGAATTTATGATTAATTTTAAAAAATGTAAAAAAGCAGGGGGGGCTATTTATGAAGCCGAAAACATCTGTTCGAAACCCATATTATACAAGCAGCTTGATGTAAATAATGAAAAATATCAGTCTGAGCATGCAAACATATTAATCGTAGAAGACAACATCGATATGTCGACATATCTGCAAAGTAATTTAATGAAAGAGTATAATATATATTGCGCTGCAAACGGGAAAATGGCTTTACAAAGACTGGAATCCATTCCAAAGCCGGATTTGATAATTTCGGATATTATGATGGATGAAATGGGCGGTCTGGATTTTTTCAAAGAACTTGGCAAAATTGAATCATTCAAATCAATTCCTTTTATTTTTTTAACGGCGCGAAATGAAATAAAGGAAAAAATAGAGTATTTAAAGGAAGGCGCCATTGATTTCATCTCGAAACCTTTTTCTATGGATGAATTGAATGCAAAAATCATATCTATTCTGCGAATGCAAAAAATGCAAAAAGATGAACACTTTAAAGAGATGGAGAGGAAAATCTCTCATATAATTAGATCGGATATAATTGAAGATAAATCAGATTATAAGTGGATTGATAATAAATGCCGGGAATATTCTATTACAGAAAAAGAAAAAGAAATTATAACTCTTTTAATGGCAGGAAATGAATATAAAGAAATTGCTTATTACTTAAAAATATCCATAAATACTTTAAAGCCTTATATAAGGAACATATATAAAAAATTAGATATTTCGAACAAGATTGAATTAATGAATGTCTTTAAAAGATAAATCTATCCGCCTAAAATGCCAGAGCTAAATTTACCTGCCCTTGATGAGATTTAATATAAACAGGTCTTCAGTATAACATATGAAAAGTAAAATAATACCAAAACCGCAATTTTCAATTGTCAGTTGCTTTTGTTATCAAATATTATACTTGTTTTGCAGTATAAAAAAAAATTATAAAACCTATTGACAATTACTATAAATTATAGTAATATAATATATAGTAATTAAATTGGGTCGTCAAAGCAGAGGATGTGCTGTCCGGGAGATTTCATTATTGCAAATGTTATTATGACAGCAACTGGGGGGGTTCTTTGCTTGACCCAATTCATTGTTTGCAGTATGCAGAAAAACAGGATAGGCTTATAGATTGCAGTTACATGATTGCGGCCGGCCGCAATTTATGGGGGAGGGGGACTGTAATTGTCTGCGATCGATCTTACGTTATTGGGGCTGGTTATTACACAACCGATAAGTGCCTATGATTTGGCTAAATTTGTTGAGCAGCATGAACTCAAAGATCTGGTTCGTCTAAGTATACCTGCGATTTATAAGAATTTGAAAAAGCTGGAGCAGGAGGGTTTTTTATCTTCAGCGTTGGAAAAACACGGAGAAATGCCTGAAAAAACAGTATATACCATTACTGAAAGCGGCAGACAGTTATTCTATGTGTTAATGGATAAATATGCGGATGAAAAAATAAAGTATCATTTTGAGTTTAATCCCGTTATAGTAAATTTGGATAAACTGCCCAAACCAAAGGGAAAGCAGCTGGTTATAAAACTGAAGACACGGCTGGAAAAGCGTAAGCAGGATATAAAAAAACACGAACAGATCTGGCGTACAATAGGCAAAACAGGTGCAGTGCTCCTCTCACAAGCTCAGCACATAAACGATGCACTGCTTGTCTGGATAGATGAGCTGATACATACTTTACAATAAAATGAGACAACGCGAACGTCTGCTTTGCTTGACAAATTGAAGTAAGGATCGTATAAATTAATACAATCTAGATGTATAATAGAAAATTGTGAACCATTTTGCATATGTGGTTAGTCAACAAGGAGAGGATATTATGGCTGAAGCATCCAGTGAACTTCACGCTTTAAGGCATTCTACGGCTCACGTTATGGCAGACGCAGTACTTTCACTTTTTCCCGAAGCCAAGATCGCTATCGGACCGGCAATTGAAGACGGTTTTTATTATGATTTCGAGCTTCCCCGCAGCCTGACACCGGATGATCTCGACGAAATAGAAAATAAAATGCGTGAGATTGTCTCAAGTAAATACGACTTTGAAAAAAAAGTGATAACCCGATCTGAAGCAAAGAAGATGTTTAAAGACCAGCCTTATAAGCTTGAACTGATTGATGGGCTTTCCCGGGATGAAGAAATATCCGTATATGTGCACAATAGCTTCAAAGATCTCTGCCGCGGACCTCATATAAAAAACACATCGCTTATCCATCCCAAGGCCTTTAAGCTGCTTACTGTGGCCGGTGCTTATTGGCGGGGCGATGAAAAGCGAACCATGCTGCAGCGCATTTACGGTACGGTCTGGAACTCTCCAAAAGAACTGCGGGAGTATTTAGAGAAGAGAAAAGAGATCGAACGAAGAGATCACAGACGGTTGGGAAAAGAATTGGATCTGTATTCAACTCATGAGGAAGCCGGCGCCGGTCTTATTTATTGGCATCCAAAGGGGGCGCGAATCCGGCATCTTATCGAAGATTTCTGGAAAAACGAACATTTCAAAAACGGCTATGAGCTTATCTATACTCCGCATATCGGCAAAGCCTGGTTATGGCAGACTTCTGGACATTTGGGTTTTTATAAGGAAAATATGTATGCTGCTATGGAGATAGATAATGCCGATTACTACATAAAACCCATGAACTGTCCCTTTCATATCCTGATCTACAAATCAGCCTTGCGGTCATATCGTGAGCTGCCCTTGCGCTGGGCGGAGCTGGGTACGGTATACAGATACGAACGTTCCGGAGTACTTCATGGCCTGTTGCGGGTAAGAGGGTTTACCCAGGATGACGCGCACATAATCTGTACACCGGATCAGGTAGAAGAAGAAATAGAGCGGGTGTTAAAATTTTCTCTTGCCATCTGGAAGACATTTCAATTCACGGAGATTAAAGCCTATCTGGCAACCAAGCCCGAAAAAAGTGTGGGAGAGGATGCGGATTGGGATAAAGCCATATCATCCTTGCAAAAAGCGGTAGCAAGCCAAAATCTTCCTTATGTACTCGATGAAGGGGGAGGAGCCTTTTACGGGCCAAAAATAGATTTGAAGGTCAAGGACGCGTTGGGCAGAGAATGGCAGATGTCCACGATTCAGTTTGACTTTAATATGCCGGAACGCTTTAACATGACGTTTGTGGACTCAGACGGCAGAGAAAAACGACCCTTCATGATTCACAGAGCACTCCTGGGTTCATTTGAAAGATTTTTCGGTGTACTGATAGAACATTTTGCAGGGGCTTTCCCGGTATGGCTGGCCCCCGTACAGGCGGTGGTTATTCCTGTTGCGCTTCCTTTTACAGAATATGCGCAGGAGGTTTTAAAATACCTACGTCAAGCAGAGATCCGCGTTATTTCAGACGAGAGTGATGAAAGAATGAATGCTAAGATACGCAAAGCACAGCAGCAAAAAATACCATATATGTTAATCGTGGGTGAAAACGAACAGGCGGCGCGCACCGTATCAATCAGAACACGTACTGGAGAAAAAATGAACAATCTCGCACTTACTGATTGTGTGGAGTTGATAAAACAGAAAGTGCAGGAAAAGAGTCTGATTTAACACATGCTATGATTAAAAAAATTGTCAAACGTGACGGCAGAATTGTTCCCTTTGATAAGGAGAAGATTGTGTTTGCTATTCTCCAGGCTGCGATAGCGGTGGGCGGCAGGGATAGAAAAACCGCGGAGATCGTGGCGGATGACGTAGTAGCAATGCTTGAAAAGCGTGACTATCACGGCAGTTATCCCACGGTTGAAGAAGTACAGGATATTGTGGAAAAGTGCCTTATAGAGCGCGGTCATGCAAAAACCGCCAAAGCCTATATTGTTTACAGGTATGAGCACACCTTAAAAAGAGCAGGCAGACAAAGCCTTGCCTATTCCAGAGATAATGTACCTTACCATAAACTGTGGCAGGCATTATCCTGGGCTGTAGACAATAGATGTGTTTCGGTAGACCAGCTATGCAGGATCGCGGAAAAGGGTGATTTCGGAAAGCTGCTGGAAGCTGCCGAGTCTTTTTACAACGAGGAAATCGAGCGGGCATTCTTAAAGATAAAAGCACGATTAAAGGAATTAAAGATCATTATTATAGCCGGACCTTCGGCTTCCGGTAAAACCACTACGACAATCAAGCTGATAAAAAGCCTTAAGGTGTTAGGGTATGAGCTGGTTGCGCTAAACATCGATAATTATTTTTTCGATCTTGATCTTCATCCCAAAGACAGCCACGGTGATTATGATTTTGAAACTCCCCAGGCCATTGATTTAGAGCTTGTGAATAAACATCTGAAATCATTAATCGGAGGAGAAACCATTCAGATTCCCTATTATGATTTTAAAACGGGGAAACGTCGGGGTGTGGCCGCGAAGATTACTCTGCCCAAAAACGGCATAATCCTAATTGATTCTCTGCACGGTCTGTTTCCTGAGATGACAAAGGGAATTCCAAAAAATTGCAAATTCGGATTATATATTGAGACCCTGTCGCAGCTTAAAGACAAAGACATGAAATTTATCCGTTGGACCGATGTCAGGATGTGCCGGCGCATGGTGCGTGATATGCAGTTTCGTAATTATGATCCGCTTACCACAATTAAGCACTGGCATCATGTACGCCGTTCGGAACTGCGTTATATTGTTTCAAAAATAGATGAAGTTGACGTGATTGTAAACAGTTATTTAGCTTATGAACTGCCGGTGATGAAGCAGCGGTTGGCCGGTTATCTGCCGAAGTATATTAAGGAATTACAGGATGATATAAACATGGAAGACGCCTATGAAAGGGCGCTCAGACTTGACCGCTTGTTTGATGGACTCCCGGCCTGGCAAGATGAGAGTATTATTCCGGCCGATTCATTACTGCGGGAGTTTATCGGCGGAAGTACGTATGATTATTAAAGATAACAGAGGAGGGTGCAGTGGAAAAAGCCTTGAAGCAATTAAAGGAGATGGATAAAGAGATAGTACTGCTTGCTCATACAGGAGCGCTTTTAGGATGGGATCAGGAGACGTATATGCCTGTCAAAGCATTGCAGGAGCGCTCGGAGCAGATCGCGCTTTTACAGGGTATGATTCACAGCAAGATGACCGATCCCAGGTGCGGGGAGCTTTTGAATAATCTGGGGGCCACGGCCGCGACTGCAATGGGTAATGCCGGGCTTGCGGAACTGGACCGCGCTTTTATCCGGGAACTGTTCCGAAGATATAACCGCGCCGTTAAAATACCGCAAAGCTTGGTAGTGGAAATGGCCAAAACAACAAGCATTGCCCAGGGTGTGTGGATCAATGCACGTAAGGATTCGGATTTCAAGCTGTTCCAGCCGCATCTGGAAAAAATAATCACGTTATTAAAACAGGTCGCGGACTGTTTGGGGTATAAGGATTCTGTGTACGATCCACTGCTTGATGAATATGAGCCCTGGATGACCACTAAGGAAGTGGAACAGGTATTCAGCAGTTTGAAAGAACCTTTGGTGCGGTTGGTGCAGCAGATTGTGGCTTCTAAGCAAAAACCGGACGAGACGGTATTAGCCGCGGTTTTTCCGGAGCATAAACAGCTTGAGTTTAATCTGCTTGTGCTTAAGGCCATGAATTTTGAATTTGAGCGCGGCAGACTCGATGTTTCGGCTCATCCCTTTACCACAACTTTGGGAGCGGATGATATCAGGCTGACCACCCGTTATAACGAAAGGTTTTTTCCCACGGCGCTCTTCGGTACCATTCATGAGTGCGGGCATGGGCTGTATGAACTGGGATTCGGTCAGGAGCTTAAGGGAACGCTGTTGGGTAATGCCGCTTCATTGGGTATTCATGAATCACAGTCGCGCCTGTGGGAGAACATGGTGGGAAGAAGCCTTGCTTTCTGGAAGGGATTTTTTCCGCAGTTGAAACAGTTCTTTCCGGATACGCTTAAGAACGTAGAGTACGAGCAATTTTATCGGGCCATAAACGCGGTAAAGCCGTCACTTGTCCGGGTGGAGGCCGATGAGGTAACCTATAATCTTCATATCATTTTGCGTTTTGAGTTGGAAAAGAAACTCATATCCGGGGAGCTTAAAGTGCAGGATCTGCCTCAAGCCTGGGACCAGGAATCCAAAAACCTATTGGGGATTGAGCCTGATAACCATGCGCAAGGGTGCCTGCAGGACATTCATTGGTCGATGGGGGCTTTCGGATATTTCCCCACCTATACCCTGGGCAATCTCTACGCCGCGCAATTTTTTGAAACACTTTGTAAGGAACAACCTGAATTGGAACAAGAGCTTGAGCAGGGTAATCTTAAACCTGTACGAACATGGCTTTTGGAAAATATACACAGCCACGGAGCAGTCTATCCGGCGGGAGAATTGTGCCGGCGCGTTACAGGGGAAAAGCTTAATCCGCGCTTTTTTATCGAATATCTACAAAAAAAATTCGGAACACTCTATGATTTTTAGTGTTTTCTTTATAAGTCCTTACCCATGGCTGTTTATAGCGGCTATTTTTACGGGAGCCGCCTTAAATAAACTCATGCGTTCCACTAAAAAAGCCAAGGATCCGGTACGGGCCAAGGAAAGCAAGCGGGCGCTGATTATGCTTTTTCTGGTTTGCGGTTTTATTACCCTGTTGTGTTCCCTGTTTGTGCCCGGCCTGGATAAGTTTGTTAAAGATCCGGTAGCCCTGCTTTTTTTCTTTCTTATTATGTCAGGAATTTTCTTTTTGGCTTTGCGCTTCAAAAGACTGTTCGGGATACCCTTTGCGGTGTTGTTTATTCTCTTAATTGTTACGGCAGTGCTATTTTTACAGGCCATTGTGGCATTTACCGGTGAAACAGAAATTGCGCGGGTTCGGGTTGATGCCGTCAAGGATGGGATTATTAAATATGAACTGACACTGGCCACAGGTGAAAAAGAACTTGTGGTAACGGAAGGAGTAAACTTTGCTCCTGAGGCCAAACTGATTATTTTCGATGATTTTTTGGTTTTTTTCGGCGCCAAAACCTGGTACCGGTTCGACGCCATGCTGCACTATGATCCGGCAAAGTCAAGCGCAACGGAGGTCACCTTCAACCGTCACCCGATCAAGCGTCCCCAAGGAATTACGGAAGCAGTATATAATTTTGTCCTGGAAAACCAGGAGATTATTCCCGGGATAAAGACCTTGCAGGGGCAGATTACCTATCCGATAAGTGTGCGGGAGGGCAGCACGTATATTATTACCGTGCAAAACGACGGCGGAGTGGAGATTAGGGAACGTTAACCATAAAAAGGATATCTAGTGTCACCGGTTATTTATGAACATGAATTCTTAAGCTACTATGATAAATTCTATAAAAAAATATTCAATTTTATCTTGCGCCATGTGTTTCACAGAGAAACCGCGGAAGATCTTACTTCACAGACTTTTTTTAAAGCCCTGCGTCATGTGAAAAAGAACACACCGGATATTAACAATTTTAACGCCTGGATCTATAAGATTGCAACAAATGAGATTCTTATGCATCATAGAAAGAAGGGGACAAAGAATACGTTTAGTATTGAAGAGGAGCAGGATCAATTAAAAACTGTTTTGGTAGAGCAGAAAAGCGTTGCCCCCGACATGTATGTTGATTTTATGGCCGTAAGGCAGGAGTTAAAAAAATTGAAACCGCAGGAAGCGCTTGTAATAGAGCTTTACTACTTTGAACAGAAATCCTATGCGGAAATAGCCGAAATCGTAAATATAAAAGAGACAACGCTGCGTTCAATGATACACAGGAGTTTAAAAAAACTTAAGGAGCGATTGCAGGTTGAATAATATGGATAAGGAACTGAAGGGAATAGACAGACATTTAAGGAATCTCCGCATCCCGGAAGTGGATAATACAACTCATGAAAAAGCTTTACGCCGGCTGCTTGCCGCCGAAATAGAACCAAGGTACAAACCTAAAAATATACTTGCTTTTCCTTTAATAAAGTATGCGCTGCCCGTGGCCGCGGTTTTTATTCTGATTTTCGGACTGTTTTTTATACTGCGCGGCGTCTGGAGACCTGAATCGACGGTTACTGTAGTATCAATCCAAGGTACGGTCTATGAGAGAACACCTGTAGATACGGAAGCCGGAAAGGTGCTGGAGCAAAGGGAATATAAAAAGGGTACAGTCTTCTCTTCTGAAGAGGATAGTACTCTCACCTGTACTATGGGAAAGAACACACAGATGAAACTTCTGGAGTCAAGTCAAATTGAACTGCGTGCTTTGGAATATGGTGATATGGCAGAAAACAGCTCGCTGTTTCTTAGTAAAGGTAAAATTGAATGCTCGGTTGAAATGCCAGGTAAGGATTCACTGTTTGAGGTACTCACAGATTATACCCGCATAAGAGTATACGGTACAAAGTTTAGTGTGGAAGTTTTGGATAACAAAGATGTTGTGATCAAGGTGCATGAAGGTACAGTTCAAGTAGATAATTACTATAGAGCGGAAGATAAAGTAATATCAATAAAAGAAACAGTATCCGTAATTGCCAAAGAACTGGGCGAGCTGTTTGCTGCTGCTGAAATTACTATAGATAAAGAGCAGGAGTTGCAAATCAATAATGAACAGATCGCCACGCGTAATAACAGGGTGCAGGATCTACTGGATCAGATTTTGGACGTTCACTTGAATCCTGATATTGATAAGCGTGAAAAGGAAATCAGTTTTAGACGAATATTGGCTGATATTAAAGAGGTTATAGATCCTGAAGCATTTACACCGAACGGTCTGCAGGGTGATGCAGAAGTTAAAAGTAAAGATGAACCAAAAGCGGAACTGTCGGGAAGCGCAGCTGATTCCGAAGCTTCGAGAGCAGAGGCGGAAGAACACAAACATAGAGGAACAGTATATCTTCCCACAAATGCGGGAGTTGAAAAAGGAGTTGGTATTCCGGACGGGTGGTATAAATCTGAAAGCGCAGATGTATTCTCATGGACCGATGATGCAGCTCATACAGGTAATAAGTCAATAAAAATAGCTTCGGCTACTCAGAGTAGCAAGATGTACGCCTGGAGTTATACATTAACCGAAAATCTACCCTTTGGTAAACAACTTACACTTAAAGTCTTTGTTAAAACAGAAAAAGTTACGGGTCAGGGCATCTGTCTTATCTTGCGTGCCGATGATACACGTACGCCCAGCGGTGAAGCGGAGATGTTTGTTATTACCCAGGGTATAAGGATTATCAGGAGCTCTCAGGACTGGACCGAATATTCACTCAGCTTTTTCCAACCCTTGGCGTCTGATATGAAAAGCATCACCATCAACCTTATATATCTGCCCCCTACCAAGGGAGAAGTGTATTTTGATGATATCACCTTAAGTTACGAGGAATGATAAATATAGGCCTTTCTCAATCCCGATAAACCAAAAATAAAAACATCAGCAGCCCCATGCTTTCAAATCTCGTACTTTTTTTCATGCAACAAATTGGTTTTTTATGCATCATACAGAGTAAATCAAAGTAGAGTGTTGCTATTATTGTAATAGCTTAAACGTATACTATCTTAATTCAGAATAGGAGAAAACAATGAAAATGAAAGGTGTAGATTTGTGTTTGGTAATACTTTTCGGACTTATGTTTGTACACTGCAGCATTCAAGGTGTTGCAGATGCAGCAGAGGGATCTCAAGTTTCAACCGCTGAAACTGAGATCATACTCTCTGCCGAAGAGAAAGAAACGCTGGAAGCAATGCGGAGTCAAGCGGACAGCATCATTCTTGACGTACTTGGTCAGGAAAGAGGGCAGAACTTATTATCAAGCAGCCAAGAGGTGGAATTAACGGACATTGAAATGGATCAGTTGAAAACGCGCCTTGTACAACTGTTAAAGGATGAATTTGGCGCCGGGTATAGAAATTATATAATCGAGGGAGAGCTAGCCGGAGAGATGGAAAAGTTAGAGGACAAAAGTTTTGTATCAGCCGACGCTACTGTTCAATTTTCAGCAGCTGAACCTATAGAAATTGTGTATATGGATAGTTGGACAGGAGTATACACAAGGTTTTATATTCCCAAAGCGCATACTACCTTTCTGGGCGGAGTAGCTATAAACACAGGCGATGGTCTTTGGAAGTGGGATGTATATGGTTTTTGGATGAAGCGTGTGGCCAAATATGTTGTGTTACCATGGGTCACCTGGAATTGGGCTGATACGCAATTTTTATATGCTTGGCACAGTCCTTATTATCTCGAATACGCAGACGGTCAACGCCCTGCTGATAAAATTCGTGCTCGAATCAGTGACAGTCAGGGAGTGGTTGATAGAACAAGATATAATGCAAAATCGGTAACGGCAAGTGGAAACGCGAAATACGGTTTTTTTCCATCGATAAGAAGCTGTACGACGACGCATGAACTAAAGCACCTCATCAATGATCCCTCGTACGGTGGAATAACTCTAAATTTAGATAAAAAAATCAGTTTATCGTGGAAACGGTAATAGCCGGACAACGTAATACTACTATTTAAAGCCCTGAAGACTTCATGTCTTTTGGGCTTTTTATTTCCCTAATATTTGACCGGTAACCGCATCCTGAAAAGTGCGGTATTCTGAAACTCACCTGCGCAGGAAAAACATTCCTGCAGGGCTTCCGGAGCTTTGGTGAATAAATCATCTGTTATATAAAAATTACCGGGTCGCGCGAATTTAGTGCCCAGATGCGAAAGTGAGTTGACCGAATCCGATATAATCCTGCCTGTTTTTCCTCTTTCATGATACATGGTGCTGCCTGTCTGCAGCACAATCCGGTAAGAAAGCAGTACCTTTTGGGCGCATTGTTCAATACTTATAAGTCTTCTGGACAGCATCAACCTCATACATGCCGCGATTATCCCCTGAATTTTATTGCCCGCAGGAAAAAGAATAATTCCTCCGAAATCATTCCAGATCCATAAGCGGCCTTTTTCATGCACAAGGTAATTTGCGGTTACTTTTTGAAAAGAAGACAGCAACCTCTCTATCGCTTTTTCACCCACCCGTTGTTGGATTTCATGATAGCCGTCAAGTTCAATAAACATCATATAAAACAAATACTCATTACCGGATTGGATGCTTTCCCAGTTTTTGGCACAGCGCAACTTGGAGGCGGCCGCAGATGCATCTTTTGCGCGCGTGATTTGATGTCTGTCCGGAATATCCGCAAACGGTTTGAATGCTATGATATTTTTTAAACGGGCCGGACGAATATCATTTTTACATTGATTTATGCCGAGATAGTCGGAAGCACCTTTAAAAAAAAGCTGCGCCTTGTCTTTAACGGTTTCTTTGGTATCGATTATTCCGAAACGTATAAAATCTGTTCTGTCCAGAAGGTTCAATAGTCCAAAAAGTTGTTTTTCAGTATATGTCGAGATATCAAGATACAGCAGTGTTTGTTTGGTTATACATTGAATTGATTTTTTTAGTTCCGAAAGCGGAAAAAACCTGAGGTTATATGTTCTGGATTTTTCAATTTTAGAGAATATTTTCTTTATGGTTTTATTGTCAGAAAATACGATTATATCCATTATATCCATGTATTACTCCAAACAAAGCTCATAATTAAAAAGCCGGTTATGAGATCTTTGATTAAACGATTGAAAAAGGTCCGCCATGCGTTTATCGATCGAGATATAGACTTTATTGCTGATGGTAATTGAATTGGGCTTTGTGTATCTGGTTTCGATTTCCATAAGCTCCTTTACGGTTTCGTTCTTTTTTAATGCCTCGGTATTATTACTGAAAACATATACTCCGCAATGAATGGCAAAGCGTACCTGTAAAGGTTCATGTAAAGGACAGGTCAGTTTATTATAAAGAAAGAGTTCATGGAGGCTTTCCACAGCGCTTAACACAGCGGACTGGTCCTTTCTGAAAAAGCAAAATGCAATCAGGCCGCCGTCACCCTGCAGGTTCCAGAGCCTGCCGTTTCTTTTTTCAACAGCGGCGGTTACTATGTCGAACAAATCCTGATACGTTTTCTTAATTGTTTTTTCCGGATAACTGCGAACCAGTTTTGTGTTGCCCGCGATATCGAAGCGCAGGAATGTCATATCATACTCGATACCCTCGCGTAATACTCCCCAGTTCAAAGATTTACGCAGATTGGAATCTTCGATGAACATATTATTTTCACTGTCGAACACATACCCGTGGGTTTGGATGCCGTGAATAATATACGATAGATAGGCTATGGGGTATTTCCTGCCTTTAAAACCGAGGTTCTGCGCCTGAATTAAAAGCTGTACGAACTGGGGAAACAGTTTTAGCCTGCAGACATCTTCCACTATCTGTTTGGCCGCATCGGCACTGGGGATGGAGATGCTTTGCGGAAATCCCGTCTGCTCATGCAGGTTGTAATCATGAATACACTCACGTACCAGCTGGATCATGGTTCTTACGGTCATTGATTCGCAGAGTGCTTTGGCGGTCATGTTTTTTAAATGTGTTTTTATGATCATTGCGCAGCGTCCTTTTTTCGGGCTTGAGAATGAGCCGCCAAGAAGCGGGCGCTGGCTTTGGCGATTGTTTCTCCGTTACTATTCTTTACAATACCTGCGGTTCTAATAAGCCGTGATTTTTTTTCAGTTATTTCAGCTTCCACGCTTATGGACTCTCCCACTGAAACCGGTTTTAAAAATCGCACGGTAAGCTCCGCGGTAAGTGCCCAGAGATCGTCACTGCCGCAGGCATGGGCCATTACCTCATCAAGCAGCATGCTTAACAGGCCGCCGTGAGTAATATTCTTCCAGCCGGCAAAGTGGGGAGGTATTAATAGTTCCGTGCGTGCTTTGCCTTTGGCGGGATAGGTAAACTGTAAGTGCAGTCCCTGTGCATTATTTTCCCCACAGCAAAAACAGTTATTGTCGTTTATTATCGTTTGCTCCATAGTCTTAAGAGCATATAAAAAAAAATAGACTTATCAAAGTGTTTTAACCAAAAAAATAGAATTATTCAAATTTTTTTGAAATTGCTTACTAGATTATGTAAACTAGTAGTATCAGCTAATGGTTTAAAATTTAAGAAAATAGGAAAATTTTTCGCTATAATATATTTATAAGGAGATTGATAGATGAAAAAGCTACTCTTACTGGTTGGTCTTACAGTATTATTAAATGTAACTCTTTTAGCGCAGGATATATATGAAGCGGCCTGGCAGGGGAATAAAGAAGAACTCATGCGTCTCCTCAAAGAAAATCCTGAGCTTATTAATCAGCCGGATGAGAAAAATCACTGGACACCCCTGCATTGCGCAGCATATAACGGTCAAATTGGTATAGTAAAAATTCTGATTAAGTCAGGAGCAGAGATAGATCCCATCGATAATAAAGGCTGTACTCCGCTCAGCTGGGCCTGCGGAAGAGGATTTAAAGACATCGTACTGCTGCTCCTCAAAGCCGGGGCCAATATAAATCATCAAAGCCCTGAAAACGGTCTTTCACCCATACTGGAAGCCGTGTCAGGAAAACAAATCGAGGTTCTTAAAGTGTTAATTAAAGAGGGCGCTCAGGTTAATATCAAGAGCAGTGAGGGTTATACTCCGCTTCATATTATTGTGACAACGGATTTGCTGGAAGGAGCTAAGCTGCTTTTGGATAACGGTGCTGATGTGCATGCTCTGGCTGTTTATGACCTTACTCCATTGCATATGGCTGCGCTTTACGGACAGAAGGAGATGATAGTCCTGCTTATAGATCATGGCGCAGAGATTAATAAAAAAGCCAGCAACGGTTTTACCCCGTACCAGACAGCCATTAAAGCGGAAAAGTCCGAAGCAGCGGAGCTGCTTAAAAGCTATGGAGGCTATTAGAGAAAATTAGATTTTTATTTTATCCAGACGCGCGCGCGGACGTACTTTTCTGATCCTTTTCACTTCCTCTGAAAATTTTTCCAGGATAAGTGGAAGTTTGCTTATAATATCCGGATGATCTTTGTTAATGGCAATAATAGTGGCATCTGTTTTGGCGAATACATTCTTTTTACGAATACCGTCGCTAAACGCCGCCCGGCCGAACACACTTCCCGGTTTATAAACCACCTTGTCCGCTTCCACTGTACCGTCCTTTATCCAGAAAAACTCATTGCCGTAATCACCCTTTTTAATGATCAGTTCTCCGGCTTCAAACTGAAGTTCCCTCTGCAGGGCTTTTTCCTGCGTGAAACCGTATTTTATCTTATATGTTATTCTAATATCGCGTACGATGGGAAAACAGGTTTTCCCTCTCATATTTTGTTGTACTTTTTGCTTGATCGCTCCCACTGCAAAGCGCTCCGCTTCGGCCACGGAATCCTTTAATGAAATACCCGGAAAATCCTGATTTATGCTCACTTCCACATCAAGCAGGGGATCGAATACTTCTTTACCTTCACGTGAAAGAAAGTATACGTCACCTTTAGCTTTTGTTACATTTATTACGCCACCTTTCATAAATACACCTCCAAACTATTTTTAATAAAAAATGTAACACGAAATTCAAAAAACTCGATAAATTTTTTATTTTTTATGCATTTCCCTTGCGCAGACGCTGAGTGAGCAGAATCAGGCTGCGCAGGTCTTCAAGGCTTTTTGTTTTCATCCATGTGTGCTCAAAATCCTTATGCTGTACTATCTGCGCAATGGCCATCAGCGCCTGCAGGTGAAAATTACGTTCGTCTTTTGTGCCCACTAAGGCGAAAACTATGTTTACCAAAGGAATTTCCGGACCATAATGAATGCCCTCTTTACAACGGATAAGTACAATATCAAACAGGGATGTGCCCGGAATAATAATATGAGGAATAGCTAATCCCGCGTGAATTGCTGTTGAAGATTCCGCTTCACGCGCTTTTAAAAGTTTGAGTATGGTACCATGTTTTATTTTGAATTTCTTAGAGAAGGTAGAGGCGATAATACGAAAGAGCTCAGCTACATCGATCTCTTTATCGATATCAAGAATCGATGCCTGTTTAATAATTTTATCGAAACGGTCTTCGATAATTTGGTCTCTTTCTATAAGAATGTTTTGCAGTTCATCCGTAATGGTACGGGATTTAATCTCTTTTGAAGTAACCCGCTCTACAATGTGAATAAGCGCGGAATCCCTTTCCGCGCGTGACTTTGAATAGAGAATGTACCATAGAAAAGAAATTACAAAAAAAGCGGATGTGATTAAAAAAGTTATCAAACCCATTTCTATTATTAGAACCACATACAGAATGGTTCCGACAATCTGTAAGTAGGGATATAGAGGAGCTTTATATGAGGGTTTGTAGGAGATGATTTTGCTTTCCCGCATAAGTATAAGTGATAGGTTGTCGAAGGCGAACAGGATAAGCATCATGGTGGAGGCTACCTTGACCAGTTGTTCCAAGTCTAAGAAGATGATGATTAAAATCATAAAGGTCGAGGTGATGATTATTGAGACGGTCGGGGTTTTGAGTTTTACGTTCATGCGTGAAAAAAAAGAGGGTATAAGATTGTCTTTGGCCATGGCCAGGGGATTGCGGGAGGCGGAAAGCAGACCGGCGTTGGCTGTGGTAATAAAGGCAAACATGGCTGCCGCGG
This sequence comes from Spirochaetales bacterium, assembly GCA_016930675.1. Taxonomy (GTDB): domain Bacteria; phylum Spirochaetota; class Spirochaetia; order SZUA-6; family RPPD01; genus JAFGGG01. The sequence continues at coordinate 54,017 of JAFGGG010000021.1, read as the reverse complement.
CAAGCAGAATGAATCCGGGTTGACCTAAAAAAACTTTTGCGGCGTCGGATATAGGGGTGAATGAATTTTCCAGCTTATTTCCGCTGACACCGATTGTAATAAAGACTGTAAGCACATAGATTACGGTTACCACGGAAAAGGCGGCGAACATGCCGCGCGGTATGGTTTTATTGGGATTTTTTATTTCTTCGGCCACGGAGGCGATTTTGGTGAGTCCGCCGTATGAAATGAAAATCATTCCTGTTACCGTGATGATAGGCAGCCAGCCGTGCTTTAAAAACGGATTAAAATTTTGAATATTGGTAAGATTGTTAATACCGATTAAATTAAAAACAGCCAAAATCAGTAGAAGTAAAAACAGCATTATATTCTGCAGCCTTGCGCTTTCCTTTATACCCAGAATATTCAGCAAGCAGAAGACCACGGTAAACAGCACCGCGATGCCCTTGGTGATTATATGGGCCGGGAGCAGAAGATTCTGTACAAGCGGCTCCAAAAAAATCCCGATACCCACCAGGGCAAAGGCACTCTTCAGACTCAAGGAAAACCAGGAGGCGAATCCCGCGAAGGTACCGAAAAGCGGCCCCAGGCTTCTGTGCACAAAGAAGTACGTGCCTCCGGATTTGGGCATGGCCGTGGCCAGTTCTGTTTTGGAAAACATGGCGGGAATAATTAAAAGCGATGCTAAAAAGTAACCTAAAATAATTGAAGGTCCGGCCTTGGCGTAGACAATCCCCGGCAGGATAAAAAGGCCAGAGCTGATCATGGCGCCGCTGGCAATGCTGAATACCGAAAACACACCAAGAGCTTTTTTAAGGTGGGCGGTTTCACTTTTCTTTTGAGACTTTGGCATCTCCTTGTTCTTTCATTAAAAAGTGTAGAATGAAAGCGCAAGATAGTCAAATGATAAAACACAGTTTGCATATGACAGTTTTTCTGTGTATTATGGCAGTATGGACACATGTGTTTGCCCCGGTTGCGGAGAAAAAGTAGCAGCCAGTTTACAAAAATGTACTGCCTGCAATAGTAATCTTTTATTAAAAGACACATACCTGCTGCATGAGATCATTGGCTGTAATCAGGCGATTACCTATCTGGCTTCTTTAAAAATGGGAAATAGAAAGGTAATAATAAAGGAACTGTCCATTCATAAGATAAAAAGCTGGAAAGAGGAGGAACTGTTTATCCGTGAAATGCGGGTTTTGCGGCAGCTCAACCATCCTCAGATACCTAAATTCCTGGACTATTTCAATTTTGAATCCGGAAAGTATTATATTCATTATCTGGTGCAGCAATACGTAAAAGGCACAAATCTGAAAGATGAATTCAAACAAAAGCGTTACACTGACAGTGAGGTTTTTGAGCTTATACTCGACGTGCTTAAAATACTCAAATATCTTCAGAGTTTGAATCCGGCGGTTATCCATAGGGATATTAAACTCTCCAATCTCATTCGTAAACCCAATGGCAGTATTGTATTGATTGATTTTGGTTCGGTAAAGGATGTGGTTAGAAACACGGTTCATGGAGATACGGTCGCGGGCACATTCGGCTACATGGCACCGGAACAGTTTATGGGCAAGGGACTCCCTCAAACGGATATCTACGCAGTGGGGGTATTGGCCTTGGTTCTGTTAACCCACCTGAGTCCGGAAAAAATGATGAATGACAATAATATCCTTGAATGGAAGTCTTTCATAAAAGAGTCACATTCGATGTATAATCTGCTGGAGTATTTCCTGCAGCTGAATCCCCGCAATCGACCACTGGATGCAGAACAGGCTTTTGAGTATGCCTTAAATACGATGATAAAGCACGGTAAAAATGATGTGCACCAGCACGATGAAAAGTATAAAAGCATAACAGAAGCGAGAAATCTGCAATCAAACAAAGAACATATAGTTCCCGGAGTTAATAAAGCGATACAACACTGGTCTGGTGTAATCAGAAAGTATAAGGATATCCCCATAGAGTACAGTATCTATTTCCCGATTGCCTCAAAAGAGCTGCCTTATATCATCAGAATCCCAGAGATAAAATTACCCCGTCAATTGAAGAGATATGAAAAGCTGTTTTGCATATATGATGACAAGGTAACCATTTTGGAGAAAAGGCAGGAGGCTGTTGCAAAGACCGAAATTCCTTTGGAATCGATTACCTATATTGTACACGGGGAGGTACTCTTACATTCATGGTTAAATATAAATAACGTTTCTGATACGGCAACCATTCCCTACAATACCGTAAATGACGAGATTTTTAATCCAATCATAATGACTATGAGGAGAAAACTCTTTCAAGAAACAGATATCAGGTATAATCATGAAAAGCATGAAACGGAGTTGGCGAAACTGGATTATCTTCACGAATTCAGTTACAAATTTTATAATTACAGCAGACGATCCATTCTGCCCGGCACAATAATAATTTCCAACATGTTCCAGAAAAAAATCTCCGTTTTCAGGACACATATCCCCAACAGTCTTTTTATTTTGACGGATAAAGAACTTCTCCTGTTACAGGATACAGAAATTCCCAGAAAAAATTATACAGCAAATTACGGCATGATTTCCACGTATGTACCTTTACGACAGATTACAAACATAAGCTTTTCCGAAGGTACGATGAATATAATGTTGGCCAATAATAAAATACTTCAGCACGGCTGCTCTCATTATAATCAGCGCTTTGATGAATTTACAAATGCGCTGGAAAAAATGAAACTGCTGTCATACAATTGAAGCATTTTAACAGAACAAAGCACGAATAATCAAAACTTGATTCTTCTGAAGGTATAAGCTGCTTGAATAAGAGGAAGATATGGATTGGATAACACGTTTTAATCACGCTTTACGGTATGTGGAACAGAACCTGACAGAGGAATTGGATTTTGATAACATAGCGGCAGAGGCTTATACGAGCAGTTTCCATTTCCAGAGGATGTTTAATATCCTGTCAAATGTCACCCTTGCCGAATATATAAGACGCCGCAGATTAACTCTGGCTGCAGTGGATATTCTTAAGGGTGCTGAAATTCTGGAAACGGCTTTAAAGTACGGCTATGAATCTCAAGCCTCCTTTACCAGGGCCTTCAGCCGTATGCACGGTTTTACACCTGGGACGGTTCGCAAACCGGGAGTTTCGATTAAAGCCTATCCGCCATTATCTTTCCAACTAACAGTTAAAGGAGAGTATTGTATGGACTATGAAATTAAAAATTTAGGGGAAATCACCGTAGCCGGGGAGATGAGACATTTTACCTCCAAGGACGGCCAGAATTTCAAGGAAATTCCTCAGTTTTGGCAGGAACTGGAGGCCGGCGGTGAGATTGACACCATTATGTCCCATTCGGATCCCAATGGAATTTTACGCGGTTCCTGTCTGGGAATCTGCATGGACTTCTCCGAGCAGCAGGAAGAATTCAACTACATGATCGGAATGGAGCCCAAAAAAGGTGCCGATGTTAAGCCCTTAAAAACTAGGATCATTAAACCGCACACCTGGGCGGTTTTTAGGGGTTCCGGGCCCATGCCGGATGCCATTCAAAAGGTTTGGAAGCAGATATTTTCAGAGTGGTTCCCTGCAACGGATTATACCCATGCGGGAGATGAAGAAATCGAGGTATACCCGCCTGCAGAAGATTGCGTAGATAATATACCGTTTGAAATATGGATTCCCGTCAAAAAAGGGAAATGAAATAGCAAGACAAATCTGGGTGGGTTTTCCAATTGTATTACGCATAAGGCAGGTTGCCAGAGCAGCCTGCCTTATGGTTTGATCAGACCGCTTAAAAGGAAAAAGTACAGTAAAAATTAGATGTTCCCGGATTATATAATCTTGAAATCAGCTTTCCGTAATCGATAAATATTATTATGGAATCTTTTTTTCCAGCCAGTCAAAAGATTTTAAAATTATATCTTCTCTAACAAAATTCCAACCATCATGTCGCCAGGTGGTGATATCCCAGCCCTGACGTAATAAAAACTCGGCTACGCTTTTAGCAGTTTTGGCAACTGCTTTTTCTCCCCAAAATATTAATCCCGGTATTTTTAATCCTTCCGGGATCATGTCCATCGCTATATATTTGTCCAGTAAAAAGCCTGAGCCGCCGTAACCTGTTATAAAGACATTAAAAAGTTACCGGGCCTATACGGTTTCTATGTTAGCTAAAAGCATTGTGTTGTTTAAATAGGTAAAACCGAAAAGACACACTTTGTCTTTGCGAATCGGGAAATTATGTTTCATGGTGAGGATCATAATGTGAATGTTTCTGATATCATTACTGTTCTCGCTTTCAGAGCAGGCGCTAAGCAATGGTAATAGTATGAAGATCGCCGTTAATACTCTTTTCATAGTGTTGCATGAATATTAATCTTTTTTCAAATGTTAAGGCGAGGTGTGGACCGGATAAAAGCCATAAAAACCTAGAGTGCTATGAAGCTTGTGTGTTTTGTATATTTACTATGATTCTTTTCTAATACGGCGATGTGACCTCTTGACACTTGCCGCTAAAAACGCTTATATTTGTTTTAGGTTGAAAATTATGAATATATTTCGTGCAAACCAAAATTTAAATGTTCTCGTTCTTGTAGTCGTCGTAGTAGATCGTCTCGCACCAGGTTTGCACCGGAGGACTTAAAGGGTAGGATAAAAGGGAAGAAAAGCCCCTGGAGGTGTGAACCTGCAGGGGCTTTTTTTATGCCCTGCAGGCAAGATGCTTACAGCGGTGTGGTCCGCGCGGATTTAAATCCGCACTGCGTCGGATTAAATATAAAATCCGTTTTCAGCCGCTTCCCAAACAATAAATATTTATAGGAGGAAAAGAATTATGAAAATGAATGGAGCGGAACTGATTATTGCCTTACTGGAGCGACAGGGTATAGAGATTGTAACGGGCATTCTGGGAGGAGCAAATCTGCCTTTGTACAAAGCTTTGGCGCAGAGTTCGATTCAACATGTACTGGCCCGCCATGAACAGGGAGCGGGCTTTATGGCGCACGGCATGGCGCGCTCAACCGGCAGGCCGGCTGTTTGCTTCGTGACATCCGGACCCGGAGTGACCAATGTGCTTACCGCTGTGACCGATGCCAAGATGGATTCGGTGCCCATAATCGTGATCTGCGGGCAGGTGCCCACAGCCTTTTTAGGAACTGACGCGTTTCAGGAGATCAATACGCTTGAGCTGTGCAAACCCATTACCAAAAAAAGCTATCTGGCGACCAAGGCGCGGGATCTGTTGATGGTGATCCCGGAAGCTTTTAGTATCGCACAAAGCGGCAGACAGGGGCCGGTTGTTATCGATGTGCCAAAAGATGTGCAGCTTGCCGATATTGAGTTTGAGGTTTGGCCGGACTCGGGGCAAAAAACAGCGGGCGCCGCGCCGGATAAGGACAAGATAAAACAAATAGCGCGGGCCATTAATCAGGCCGGGCGGCCGCTGATCTACGCCGGAGGCGGCGTTATTGCGTCGGGAACCCATAATGAACTGTACGAACTGGCAAAGACCGGCAATATTCCGCTGGTGTCAACCCTGATGGGGCTGGGCTGTTTCCCGGCGCGCGATCCCCTGTTTCTGGGCATGCTGGGCATGCACGGATTGCGGGCAACCAACAATATTCTTGATGAAACAGATCTGCTGATTGCTCTGGGCGTGCGTTTTGATGACAGGGCGACAGGCAAGGTTAAGGAGTTCTGCCCGCAGGCAAAAATTATTCATATTGATATAGATGAACGGGAGATTGACAAGATCAAAAAGGCGGATCTGGCGGTGGCGGGAGACCTTAAAGCTGTGTTTCGGCAGCTGCTGCCGTTAATTCAGGCACAGGAGCGCTACTTATGGACAAAAGAAATAAGTGAAATCCAATGCCGGTTTCCTGAATTTATTCCGGAAAAAAATGACGCTCGCCACCCGCTTGCGTTGCTTAAGCAGATCAACTCAAGCCTGCCGGCGAACACAATAGTGACCACGGATGTGGGACAGCATCAGATGTGGACGGCTCAGGGCTATGGATTTTCTAAGCCCCGCACTCTGTTGACATCGGGAGGTTTGGGCACCATGGGGTTCGGCCTGCCCGCGGCTATCGGCGCGGCCCTAGCAAATCCGGACAAAAACATACTCTGTATCAGCGGGGACGGCTCCCTGTATATGAACATTCAGGAGCTTGTTACACTGGCGGAACTGGATCTGAATATTACCATCATCCTGTTTAACAATAACCAATTAGGTTTGGTGCGACAGCAGCAGGAGCTGTTTTACGATAAAATCTACGCGGCGTCCTGTTTTGAAAAACAAATGGACTTTGCCGTCCTGGCCGAAGCATTCGGGATCAAAGCAGTCAAGCTTACGGAAGCGGATGATGTTACTGCGGTGCTTAAACAGGCAGGCAAAGAATCTGGTCCCATGCTCATTGAAATTCCGATTTCGGGTACGGAAAACGTGTACCCCATAGTAGCGCCGGGAAAGGCGAATCGGGAGATGGTTTTTGAAGATAGTGCATTAGGAGAGAGGAAAGTGCTTACTTTCTAAAGGGTAACGGGGAGTGGAGAGGCAATATGGGGTGTTATATAGGAAATTACTATTTTTCCAGATCTGCAAACACCGCAGCAAATTGCGGCTTTTTAAGTTCCTTTTCAAAAGCCCTGTACCGATTCATAAAATGATAAAAACCCGTGTTATTTATGGTTGTATACGTCTCCAGCTCAATAATCTCCAGTCCCTTTTTTCTTAATTTTTTGAATACTCTGTTTTTTTCTTTTTCAAACTGGGCTCCGACGGCGATATGATTTTCATGAATGCGATGATATGCTTCCTTGAAGTCATTATTATTTATTAAGGATTGATATATATCCGGATGAACTTTTCTGGCATATTCCAGATATTTGATAATAAAATATTTGAATTCCTGGAAAATATAAAGCGTAGAATAGACCTCGTTAAAAAATGATATCCAAAGACCACTATCGGATCCTGCTTCATCCTCATAATATCCCAAAAGATCAAGGGCGCATTTTGTACTCCAATAATAGGCATTCCATTCTTCAAGCAGACCAAAGACGCCGTATTGCTGGGAAGCGAGCATCTTAGCGGTTGTATTTATATACATTCCGTAATCGCTAAAGCGAAGCTCTTCAGGAATGTGCGGGGCAATTTCTACCGTGTAAAATCCCCTTGTAATCTTTACAATCAGAACTTCACCGTTACCCAGATAGTAACTATAATACCTGTCTCCTGGTTTATGACCCGCAGGGATTTTATCAGGCTGGGACCAATGGTAATATCCCGAAAAAGCGTGATAAATCTCATGCACAAAAGTGCTTACGCAACTAAGTAAGCTGCGTATATCACTTCCTGTAAGGAAAGTACTGCCCGAACCCTTGCCTATGGTGATACGGGAATTGCCAATAATAAACTCCTCAGGTAATGCGTTATATGTGGAAACAATAAAATACGATTCGCTTGAGTACTTTTTCAATAACGCTGTGGCTTTATCGACCTTGTCTTCCGGGCAAATGGTCAGAGTTATTGTAAAAAAGAAAAAAACGATTAACCTGAATTTCATTTTTCCACCTCTATTCAATTATACGCTATCTCTTAAAAAAATCCATCAACCTCTTGACAAAAACAGGAGAATGCTTTAACAATTTGGACATGAACATATCAGGTAGATCTATTACTTCATGTTCTGCAGTCGCGAATTGGTGGTGGTTCTGGAACTAACCAGAACCGCACGCAAGAGTTGTAAGCCGCGGATTCTGGTGTAAATGTTTTCCAGGGTCTACGGCTTATTTTTTATAATAAGCCGCAAGCCTTATGTTAAAGGGGGAATGCGGCTTTTTTTATTAAGAAAATCTACATACCGCCAGCTTTGCTGGTGGTATGTAGAGGAGCACCCCGTAGGGGTGCAGAGTAGGCGAAAAAGCCACCGTCTTATTGACCATCTTTTTAATCACCACCGTAAGTGGCGGCTTTTTCATAAGTAAAGGAGGAAGTAATTTTGAGTACAGCAGTAAAAACATTTTCCAACTGTATCATAAAAACCTTAAACGGGGAGAGGTTTACTCCCTATACTCTGGCCACAAAACTCGAAGCCCAGGTACTGCTGGAATCGGCTTCGTTTGCCAAAGGCAGACAGCGCTGGTCGCTCATGCTGGTAAAAGAGGCATTCAGAGTGTACCAGACAAGCAACAGTATATTCCTCAGAAAAAACAATAAGAATTTTAAGATAAAAAGCCAGGGCAGGGATATTCTGGACGCGCTTCTTTACTTCGCGGACCAGCACAAGGATGTGATACATGACTTCCCCTTTCCCGCCGGAGGATTAGGTTATATCACGTATGAGTTTTGCAGCCACTTCGATACTATCAAATTGATGCAAAAACCGGATGATCTGAATATTCCCGATGCATTGTTTTTGTTCGGACATATTTTTGTCATTTTTGATCACTATACGGATACCATAATCCTGCTGGGTCTGAATTACAAGGAACATGCCATCGATCTTAATGAAGCTTTCAGGCAGATAGAAGAGAGAATAAACGATTTGGATTTTAATTTTATGACCTCGACAAAAAAGGAATATACATCTGAAATAATTCACAATCCTCAGGACAAACAGGATTACATGCAAGGAGTTGAGCGGGTAAGGGAGGAAATTATAAAGGGAAACCTGTTTCAGGGTGTACTTTCCCGCAGGGTATATATCCGAACCGATCTTACAGCCATGGATGCCTACCGAAACTTGCGCTCATTCAATCCTTCGCCTTATATGTTTTTTATCGACTGCGGCAGTTTTCAGCTTTTCGGTGCTTCACCCGAGATCCATGTTAAAGTGAAAAACGGTCAGGTTTTAATCAGACCCATAGCCGGAACCCGTAAGCGGGGAAAAACACAGGCTGAAGAACAGTCCCTGGAAAAAGATCTGCTCTCCGATGAAAAGGAGCTGGCCGAGCATCTGATGCTTGTTGATCTGGCCCGGAATGATATCGGAAGAATATGCAAAGCAGGTACCGTGAAGGTGACCGAGAGTATGGGTATAGAACGTTATTCACATGTCATGCACATTGTTTCCGAAGTAGTGGGTGATTTAAAACCGGAAAAAACAGGGGCCGACGCCATCCGGGCCACCTTCCCCGCAGGAACGGTTTCCGGCGCGCCCAAGATCAAAGCGATTGAAGTGTTGGATGGATTAGAAAAAATGCGGCGCAGCTTTTACGCGGGGATCGTCGGCTATATGGAGCCGAACGGCAATCTTGACAGTTGTATTGTCATTCGCTGCGGTTTTAAGAAAAAAGATATACTGGTGCTGCAGGCCGGCGCGGGAATTGTCTATGATTCGGTTCCGGAAAAGGAATTCGAAGAAACAGAGAATAAATTAAAGGCTATGGAAAAAGCCGTTGGTTTGGAGGTTTAGCTATGTATTTAATAATTGACAATTATGATTCTTTTACCTATAACCTTTATCAGTATATTTGCGAGCTTACGCCCGAACCGGTAGAGGTATTTCGCAATGACAAAATCAATATTAAAAAAATAGAGAGTTTAAACCCCAAAGCTATTATCATTTCACCGGGCCCCGGTACTCCGCTTGACGCCGGGATTTCGGTGGATATGGTAAAGCACTTCGCGGGCAAGATTCCTATTCTGGGAGTTTGCCTGGGCCACCAGTGTATCGGGGCCGCCTTTGGCGCGGAAATAGTAAGCGCAAAAAGAATCGTGCATGGCAAAGTGGAGTCAATGAGTCTGGACGGCAGAGGTCTGTTCAGAAATCTGCCCAAAAAATCCGATTTTACCCGCTATCACTCTTTAGCCATAAAGAAGGGCACCCTGCCGCCTGAGTTTGAGATTACGGCGTACGCGGATGACGGGGAGATTATGGGTATCCGCCATAAACAGTATGCTGTGGAAGGAGTACAGTTTCATCCCGAATCCATAGCAAGTGAGTTCGGAAAGAGGCTTTTGAATAACTTTCTCTACTACCACCGTGAACCGTACCCGATTAAAGAAATGCTCTCTAAACTAACCAGGCTGGAAGCTCTGAGTTTTGAACAGGCGCAGGGATTTATGGAAGAGTTAACTGAAGGCAATTTAAACAATTCCCAGGTCGCTGGATTTTTAATAGCCCTTAACTGCAAAGGTTATACATCGGAAGAGATAGCCGGTTTTGCGTCTGTGTTGAAAAAAAAGAAGGTACCTCTGCCTACCAAACAGTCGGCTATAGATATGTGCGGAACGGGCGGTGACGGGTTAGGCACCTTCAATATTTCTTCGTTCGCGGCGTTGGTGGTGGCCGCCTGCGGTGTTCCGGTTGCCAAGCACGGTAACCGTGCGGTAAGCTCGCTGTGCGGAAGCGCGGATTTTTATAAGGAGCTGGGAATAACCATCGATCTAAAACCGGATGCGGCCTGCCGGCTGCTGGAACAAACCAATTTTTGCTTTCTCTTTGCTCCCGCTTACCATGGAGCCATGAAGCATGCTGTTCCTGTGCGTAAAGAGCTGGGCATGAAGACCATTATGAACCTGATAGGTCCGCTTTCCAATCCGGCGGAAGCCAAGATGCAGCTTATCGGAATTTACGCAAAAGATTTATGTAAAAGCGAAGCGCAGGCGGCGCATATGCTCGGAGTAAAGAATGTCATGGTGGTGCATGGATTGGACGGTGTGGATGAGGTGTCCGTATCGGGTCCCACCCATATTGTGGAGGTTAATGAAAAGGGGGATGACAGGGAATACCTGTTCCAACCGGAAGAGGTCGGCATCAAGCTTTATACTCAGGAAGAGCTTTTAGGAGGAGATGCCATGCGGAACGTTCAATTGGCCAGAGAAATTCTGGACGGTAAAGGTAAAGAAGCCATCCGGGACTGTGTGCTGCTTAACGCGGGAGCCGCGCTGTATATCTCAAAAACAGCGGAAAGCATAAAAGCGGGTTATGAGATTGCCAAAGACGCTTTGGATAGCGGAAAAGTAAAGTCTACATTAGAAACTATTATAAAGGTGAGTAAGGAGTTGAGTTAATAATTTAAAAAGCTTCTCACGGAGCATACAGAAGACACAGAGATATAAATTATATTGTTTCTCCGTATTCTTTGTGAGCTCTGTGAGGGATAATGTATGGATCATTATATGAATATAAGAGATGAGATTGTTCAGAAACGAAGAAAGTGTATCGCGGAAAGAGGATTCGCCTTGGGCTGTCCGGTGCCCGAAAAACGTAATCTGCCGGTTGCGCGGTTCGACCGCTCGCCTTTTTTAATCTGCGAGGTAAAACGCAGCTCGCCTTCCAAGGGAGATATCGCCCGGCACAAGGATCCCGTGCAGCAGGCGGGAGTTTACGCGGGAAAGGGAGTAAAAACGGTATCCGTGCTCACCGAACCCAATTATTTTTCAGGCTCACTTGGTGATCTTATCAATATAAAAAGGGCTTATCCGGATCTTGCCGTATTGCGCAAGGATTTTTTACTGGAAAAAGAAGACATTCATATATCTCACCGCGCGGGTGCGGATGCGATACTGCTTATCGCCTCGATTCTCTCTAAAAAGCAATTGCACGTCTTATATACGGAAGCCCGCGAGCTGGGATTGGCGGTATTGCTTGAGGTGCATGACGACGCTGACATAAAAAAGGCCGCTGATTTAAAACCCCGCTTTACCGGGATTAACTCACGCGATCTTTCCACGTTTAAAGTGGATCTGACTTTGCCGCTTTTAATAAAGCGGGGAATAACATGGGACACTCATTTGGTATTCGAATCGGGAATCTGGTCCAAGGAGGACGCGCTTTTTGCATTGAGTTCAGGATTCAGCGCTCTTTTGGTGGGAGAAGCAGTTATGCGTGATCCCGAATGTATTGCAGAAATACAGGCCTCCTATTCCCTTAAGGCGGGAAGCTTCTGGGAAAAACTTTATTCGCGTAAACAGCAGGGCAGGCCTCTGGTAAAAATCTGCGGTATTACACGGGCAGAGGATGCGGAACGCGCCGCACGATTGGGAGCGGATGCATTGGGTTTTATATTTGCCCCTTCACCGCGACAGGCAGACATTTCGCTGCTTTATAAATTAAAGGATTTGGATATTCTAAAAGTCGGAGTCGTGGTGTGCAAAGCCCATGCGGATATTGATCCTCAGGTAAGCAAACTGCTTAAAGAGCAATATCTTGATGCCGTTCAGTTCCACGGTGATGAGCAGCCGGCTGCCTGTTTTGCTGCCGCTTTTCCTTACTATAAAGCGGTTCAATTGAGAACCAAGGGCGATGTTGACGCTTTAACCGGCTACCGTTGTCCGCGGGTGTTGATTGATGCCTATGCCGAAGCTGCGCGCGGCGGAACAGGGCATAGGCTTTCTGAAGAATTGATTTTTAGGACAAAGGAACACACGGCACTGTGGCTGGCCGGTGGGCTTGGACCGCATAATATACATGAAATTATTACACGCTTTAATCCTGAATTAATTGACGCATCCAGCAAACTGGAAGCGGAACCCGGTAAAAAAGATTCGGAGAAGCTCACACACTATTTCAAGGAGATCGAACGTGCACAAGTATTATAATAACTTTTTCGGCCGGTTCGGCGGCCGCTATGTTGCGGAAATCCTGCATACTCCTTTGGATGAATTGGAAACCGCATACCGAGAGGCTATTATCGATAAACAGTTTCAGGAGCAGTTTGCTTTAGGTGCCAGAGACTATATCGGACGACCCACTCCTCTGCTTTATGCCAAGAACTCTACAGAAAAAATCGGCGGCGCGCATATTTATATTAAACTTGAAGGTCTGGCCAATACCGGAGCTCATAAAATTAATAACGCGCTGGGTCAAGGGCTTTTGGCCAAACGGATGGGTAAAACGCGAATAATTGCGGAGACCGGGGCAGGCCAGCATGGTTTTGCCGCCGCCGCCATGTGCGCCAAGTTGGGCCTAGAGTGCAGAGTGTACATGGGTGAAGTGGATATGGCCAGACAGAGACCTAATGTATTCTGGATGGAGTTGTTCGGTGCCGAGGTGGTGCCGGTAAAAAGCGGCTCGCGCACGCTTAAAGACGCGGTTAATGAGGCGCTGCGTGACTGGGCGTCAAGCTTTCCCACGACCCATTATCTGTTGGGTTCGGCACTAGGACCTTCACCATATCCCGACATGGTACGTGAATTCCAGAGTATAATCGGACGGGAGGTGGAGGCGGAAATCGATAAACAGGGATTGAATGTGGAAGCGCTTATCGCCTGTGTGGGAGGAGGATCAAATTCGATCGGTTTCTTTTATCCCTATTTGGAAAAAACCAAGCCGCGCCTCATCGGTGCCGAGGCCGGAGGAAGGGGAAAAGGCCCGGGAGAACATGCCGCGCGTATGACCGGATTGGCAAAAACCGGCATTGTGCAGGGATATAAATCACACTTCCTGCTTGATGAGGACGGACAGGTACTGCCCACTCATTCCATTTCCGCCGGATTGGACTATCCCGGCATCGGGCCGCAGCTTGCCTTTCTTGGGAGCAGCGGCAGGATTGAATTTATCGAGGTTTCGGATAAGGAAGCGTTGGATGCGGTGCGGTTTTTTGCCGAGCATGAAGGCATAGTATTCGCATTGGAATCGGCGCATGCCGGAGCGCTCGCCTTAAAAATAGCCAAACAGTACCCTGAAGATAAGACGATCATAGTGAATATGTCGGGCAGAGGGGATAAGGATCTGTTTATTTTAGCAAAGGCCATAGATAAAGAAACGTGGTTCTCATTCTTAAAACGGGAGGTGGAGTAATGGCTGATAAGATTATGGCGCATCTGGTAGCGTATTATCCTGATAGAGAGGCCAGTTTAGGCATAGCCAAGGCTCTTATCCAGGGCGGAGCCGGTTTTTTGGAAATTCAATTTCCCTTCAGTGACCCTACTGCGGACGGTGCTACGATACAGGAAGCATGCACAACGGCTTTAATGAGCGGATTTAAAGTGGAAAAGGGATTTGAGCTGGTAAAGAGAATCACTGAACGGACGGATATTCCGGTTTTTATTATGAGCTATTGTAATTTGGTATATACTCGAGGCATCAAGAATTTTTTATCCGATACTAAAAAAGCCGGCGCCAGAGGGCTAATTGTACCCGATCTTCCTTTTGATACTGATGAAGGATTATACGCGGAAGCACGCGCTATGGAGCTTGAGGTGATACCTGTGATCGCGCCCACAATCGATGACAAACGCCTTAAAGGTATAGCCGACCTTGGCACCGCTTATCTGTATACCGCGCTGCGAAAGGGGATAACAGGCGCTTTTACCGAGATCGGAGATGAAAATATACAGTTCTTAAATAAATGCGGCTCTTTTGGACTTAAGGTGCTGGCGGGATTCGGTATTTCAGCCAGAGAGCAGATCGAAAAAATTGCTCCTTTTGTGCACGCGGTAATAGTAGGTTCGGCGTTTATAAGAGAAATTCAAGCTCATTTAGATGACGGAAGCTACTGTGACGCGGTGCTTGCTAAAATGAAAAAGCTGGCAGGATGTTAAACTACAGCGAAACCGACCGCACAATCAAAGAAATATTTTATTGACAGACAAAGGCATTTCCTCATATAAATAGTAATATGGCGAAGATGAAGAAGCTCACTCCTTCGGAGATTACAGATGTGGTCGCAAAGATAAGGAAAAAATATGACGAGTATCATTATAAGTTTTTCAAATCGCTTTCCTATAAGCGCGAGTTTGAAAAGCGTTATCTCGCGGCGCTTAAAAATAACGTAGACATCTCCAGTTTTTTACTTGCAGAAATTAGCGCGATCAAGGAGCTTATAAAACGAGCTGAAGAGAAATACCTTAATAAAGAGATTAAAACAAATAATGTAAAAGAAAAGAGTTTTGCCGATAAAGTTTTTGAAGAAAACAAAAGAAAAATCATGAAATATAATGATCTCAATTTTCATAAAGATGCCAATGAAGAAATACGCAGGTTGTTCGGCGCTTTGAATACTTTAGAGCAGGAGTACTGGCCCAATCTTTATCCCGCGCTAAAAAGCACCGGTTATTCCTTGAATACCAAGACCATGATGAACTTGGAGAATCAGCTGCATGAACTGGGGGGAAGCGGCAAAGAAGGGATATCTCCGAAACTGGAACGCTATGTAACGCGCCTCAATCATTTTCCAAGAGATTATTCTATGGTGGACAAAGAAGAAAAAAATTATATACTGGAGACAGCTTTTCTGCTGCATGACGTTGCTAATGTTATTGAAACAGTCAAAGAGAAGAATAATGTATTATCTGAGGAAAACAGAGAAAAGTTGGATTTTGTACTGGATTATGTTGCAAACGTAATTAATGATTTTCGTTTGAAAGAATTTAAAAAGAAATATTAAGGAGGGTAAAAGTGGGATCTGAAATACAAGTAACAAAGGATAATTTTAAACAGGAAGTATTGGATTCCGGACTTCCGGTGCTGGTTGATTTCTGGGCAGCCTGGTGTATGCCGTGTAAAATGATGGAACCTATCTTGGAAAAGGTAGCGGAGGATCTCAACGGCAAAGTTAAGATTGCCAAAGTTAATGTTGATGAAGAACAAGAACTAGCTTCCGAGCATAATATTGTCAGCATTCCCACACTGCTCGTTTTCAAGGGCGGTGAGGTTGTGGATAAGAAAGTGGGAGCGGTTCCCCGACCTATTATAGACGATCTGCTTAAACAGTATCTCTAGGGATCATACTCTTCGTCACAGTTTTCTTCTCCGAAACTTGCCTTGCGTGTGGGTACAATATGCCAATCATTCCGTGAATCAGTATCCGTGCTCATACTGCTTCTGCAGAGAGACCGTGTGGCACTTGATAGATCCGGGTTGATTCCATCCTCCGGACGGATATATGCATAATAACTGGTCCAGGCGCCTGCATCATAGAGTGCGAACGCTCGTTCCTTATTGCGGGTACTGCCGAATCCCTGGTACGAATCATCCGAATCGGCAGTCCGATTACTGTAAAATATTCCGTCGATGATTTCGCCGTGCGGTTGGTCATAAAGTGATAACACGCCATTATTCCCTGAAATGCCTGTTGCCTCTTTAATCCAAAAATCAAAAGCGGAAGCGGATGCGTCAAGACCGCCCGACTCTGTTTTATTTAAGGTTTCATTAATTTCCGCCGGAGTATTCTCCGGTTTAAAATGAAGGAGTATAAAATCCCCCTGTTTGACTGCGAACGCAGGAAATACAAAGCGGTCTGTCCAATCCGCACGCACACCCTGATAGAAAGTCAAACCGCCCATATTGCCGTCTGAAAGCACCTTTAACTCCACAAGATCGGGATGGGCTTTTGATCCTTGAGTGGTAAACTCGTTAATGATGATGCGCGGCTTCACCGGATTATATCCATAGAAAATCGCGGCAAAGGACAGTGAATTGCATTCCTGATCGCTTACCACGGCCGCTAATGAATATTTTTCACCGGTCTTCATAGCTTCGGTATGGATGATTATCGAGGATTCATCTGTTGAAATATCTGTAATTTCAAGCAAAGGAGATATCCGGAGTGTTTCGGTTTCGATACGTGCGGTTTCATTAAAAACAACTTCAATTTTACCAACGTCTATTGCTCTGATACAGATAAATTGCGGCGGACAGACATCTGTTTCCCCGCCTATGCTCAGATCCGCAACCGGACCGCAGGCTGAAAAAAGAATTAAAATGTAACATAAGACAAGTAAAGATGTTTTTTTCATAATATGCTCCTTTTTAAGATCATTTTTCATTGCTTATTACGCCTCTTGTAGCGTTTTTGCTTCAACAAATTTAAAATTGCTTGTTGAAGCATACTCATAAAGACAATTCTCATTTTGTACGACTATATTATATATAATCTGTATGCTATTATGACTTTTATAACGTAAGAAATGAATAAAATGAGAATTGTTCTTTTTGCTTTCTTGATATAAAAAATAATCGGTTTTATAATGATGTTTTGGATATGCGAGATAGAAGGAGTTTATGATGGGAGAGAAAACTTTGCTTTTTGATTATTTCGGCAAAACCTTAGAAGCGGGTGAACTGGTCTGCAAAGAAGGAGATCCCGGCGATACCATGTATATTATTCAGCAGGGCAAGGTAAAGATCACAAAACATATAGGCGGTAAAGAACATATTCTGGCTGTTTTGGGGAAAGGAGAATTTTTCGGCGAGATGGCGCTGGTAACACGGATTAAGCGTACCGCTACGGTGATAACGCTTAGTACGGTAGAGGTGTTGGAATTTGATCGCAGAGGTTTTATCGATCTAATAAAGAAAAACGCGCAAATTGCATTAAACATAATAGATAAACTCTGCAGGCGTCTGCATAATGCCAACCTGAAACTGCAGCATCTTGTACCCCGCTATGATAAAGGTCTTATCGCCTTAAGTCTTTATTACGCATACAAAGGACAGGGAACAGAGTTGGATGAACTCAAGCTTGATGATACACTTGAGGAGATAAGCATTGATCTTGACCTGCCAAAACAACGAGTAACCGAGATTATAAATGAGTTTGAAAAACAGGGAATAGTCTTGATAAAAGGGGATCAGATGATTTTGCACGATGAGAGTAAGCTCTATGCAATTACAGAAAGAATTTAAACACAGCAAAAAAGTCATTAAAATGTCAAGATATTAACATTTTTATATAATAATTGGAATTTACAATCTTTCCCTAGTATACTTAAAAATAGGAGAGGAATGGTAATAAAATATGTGTGGAATAATTGGTTATTGCGGTCCAAAACCCGCTGCCCAGATTCTTATAGATGGTTTAAAAAGGCTTGAATACCGCGGGTATGATTCGGCGGGTATTTGTATCGGGAATAACGGTTCTTTGACAGTAGTAAAAAAGAAAGGGAAAATAAGGGATCTGAAGGCTATTGTTCCAAAAAATTTACAGGGTAATTTCGGTATCGGACACACACGCTGGGCAACACACGGAGGAGTTACGGATATTAACGCTCATCCTCACACGGATGTGAGCGGTAAAATTGCCATTGCTCATAACGGTATTATTGAAAATTTTGCCGTGCTCAAGGCTAAATTAGAATCCGATGGGATTACGTTTAAATCGGAAACAGATTCTGAAGTAATTGCTCATCTTATCGCGCAAAATTACAAAGGTAATTTGGAGCAGGCTGTTAAAGAATCATTGTCTCTTCTTGAAGGAACCTACGGCATAGTATGTATTCATATTGATGAGCCCTTCAAAATCGTAGGCGCGCGAAACGGATCCCCTCTGGTTGTAGGTATCGGCGAGAAAGAGATGTTCTTGGCTTCCGATGTAACGGCTATTCTGGCTCATACAAAGCAGGTGGTCTATGTGGAAGACCGTGAAGTGGTAACGGTTACCTGTGACGACTATACTATCACGGATTTAAAGGACCGTCCCATAAATAAAAAAATCGATGAGATCACGTGGGAACTACAGCAGATTGAAAAGGGAGATTTTGCCCATTTCATGGAAAAAGAGATATTCGAGCAGCCGGAATCCATTACCAGGGCTTATAGCGGCAGAACCGAGGCTGAGCAGGCAACCGCTAAGTTGGGAGGATTAAATCTGACTACCAAAGAGCTTTTAAATATTGAGCGGATAAAAATAATAGCCGCCGGTACTTCCTTCCATGCGGGACTGGTGGCAGCGTATTTAATGGAATCCATAGCGCGTATTCCCTGTAATGCCGAGCTGGCCTCCGAAGTACGCTATCGCAATCCACTGGTAGAACGCAATACACTCTATTTCGCGGTTTCGCAGTCGGGAGAAACCGCGGACACGCTCTATGCCATGCGGGAACTGCAGCGCAAGGGTGCCACGGTTCTGGGGATATGCAATGTTGTAGGCTCAACAATTGCCAGGGAATCGGACGGCGGGGTGTATATCCATTCCGGTCCTGAAATTGCCGTTGCTTCAACCAAAGCCTTCACCTCACAGATTACCGCCTTTTATCTTTTTAACCTGATTCTATCCCGTATGAGACATATGTCATTTGAATCCGGAGAATGGTATCTGAAGAACATGCTGGCGGTTCCCGATAGTATAAAAATAGTATTAGACAAGGCCGCGCAATTAAAAGATATGGCGGGGCGCTATGCGCACTATAAAGATTTCCTGTTTTTGGGTCGCGGCATCAACTATCCGGTGGCACTGGAAGGGGCTTTAAAATTAAAAGAGATTTCATATATCCATGCCGAAGGTTATAGCGCGGCGGAGATTAAGCATGGTCCCATAGCTTTAATAAATGAGGAGACACCCAGTGTATTTCTGGTTCCGGCGGATAGATTGAGGGAAAAGGTTATTTCCAATATCAAAGAAGTGAAAGCGCGCAAAGGGCGGGTGATCGCCTTCTGCAATGAAAAAGATGAAGAGATTAAATCAATAGTTGATGATTTTTTTGAGGTTCCCAAAGTACCGGGAATTTTCAATCCCTTTGTCATGGTAGTACCTTTACAGCTTTTTGCTTACTACTGCGCGGTAGAGTTGGGCAGAGATGTTGATCAGCCGCGTAATCTTGCTAAGAGCGTTACAGTAGAATAAAAGCAGGTTTGAAATTACTGTTTACTTTCGAAAAAGCCACCACCTATGGTAGTGATTAAATAGGAAATAGGTGGCGGCTTTTTCTTCCACACTGCACCCCTATGGGGTGCTCCCTCACATACCACCAGCAAAGCTGGTGGTATGTTGATATAAGTTTAGCTTTAAACTCCACATTTGTTAACCGATTATAACATTGTACTATGAAAAAAATGTTGGTTATTACAGTTTTGCTTGTTTTCTGCGTGTATCCGGTTATGGGACAGGCTCATCTGCGCATCGATCCTGCGGATATTATTATTGAACAGGCCAGTCAGGGCGGATATCATCTGTGGATTCGTAAAAAACAGGATATATCTTCAGTCCTGTTGACAGAATCTTCAGCAGATCCTGAGAAAAGATTGCATTCCTACTCACTGCGTGCTCCTCAGTATAATGAGATTAATGGTGATGAAAAGCGTATATTGGACGGAGTTTTCCTGGATACCACAAAGGGGATATACTCGCTGGTAGATTCGACTGTCGAGCAACATCCCCTGCTGGGCGCGGCCTTTCATATCTATATTCCCTTTGTAGTTATCTACGGGTACTCCTGGTCGAGAATGGGGGAGATCCAGGTGGTAAACGGTACTTTTTTAAACATTCGGGCTTTTTCAAAACCTTATGCAGATTATTCAGGGGCTTACTTTGATAATCCCTTTGAAATGCAGATCATTCAAAAACCGTTTTCAGGACCGAGAGAGGAGGCCTATATACCCGAAGCGCTCGAAGAGTTGAGAGTGATAGCGCGTAACGGCAAAGGTCAGGCGCTGGTTTCAATCGGAGAAGAGGATGTGCTTGAAAAAATAGACACAATATTGCACAGCGTTCCGGAGGGAAGTCTGGATCTGGTCCTGGCAATTGACACCACAAAAAGCATGGAAAATGATATCGAGTATGTAAAAAAAGGATTGGTTAAAGTTGTGTCGGACTCTTTTGACAGATTCCAGCCGATTCGAGTGGGAATTCTTTATTACAGAGATTATTTTGAACTGTATATGATAAAAACTTTTTCATTCTCGGATGATATTAAAAAAATCCAAAAAACAATCAACAGCGCACAAGTGCACGGAGGAACAGATACCCCTGAAGCCGTGTATGAAGCGCTTTATGAAGCTCTCCATAAATATCAGTGGCAGGCTGAGCATAGAATTATTATTTTAATTGGAGATGCTCCCCCTCATCCCAGACCACGGGGAAAGGTAACTGCCGACATGGTATTTAAAGATGCGGAAAATATGAATGTTATTATCCATACCATTATTCTCCCGCAGTAAATGACTATTGCTGCATTTTCTTTTCGATATTAGCTTTAACTTTCAGTGCCAATGTTTTGGGTGCTTCCGGCAACTCACCGGAAGTATCGGACTGATAGCGATTGAGTAAGGTGTTGAGTAATTCAAGAGCCAGCTCGTCATTTCCTATTTTATGGTTCAGGAAAGCGATTTGGTATTCGGCCCACGCACCTTTTTCAATATTATTGGGATAATTTTTTAAAAATTCTTGATAATATAAAATAGCAATGTTGTAACAACCTCTGTTCGAAGCATTCTGTGCTCGATTGAAGTAGTGAGTGGGTGTCATTTCATCGTCGATCACAAACTCGCATGTTTCACATGCTGTAAAGAGAACGCTTGAGACAACAAGTAATATCATACATATCAGGACAATGCTTTTAGTGACTGTAAATCTCATCTTTGATTGGAAGACACTTTTTAAGTTCTTTGAGGAATTCTCTGACTTCCCCCATGGGTTCATAACTTTCACAATTCTCACAACTCCGTCTGGCTACCGTAAAATATTTGTAAAACTTTTCTTCTCCGAGCTTCTTTTTCCATTTGCCCGCGTCACAGCGCACTCTGAGGTAATACTGGCTTCCGTCACCAACCGCTACTTTAATAAGTTTGCAGTGGATGCAATTTGCACAGTAGACTTTATCCGTAAAAACATCTTCCAAGGCTTTGGACGAATTACCGTTTGCCATTGTTACCTCCACTTCTACTGCTTAGTTTGTTATACTAACATAATCGACTCAAGCTTGTCAATAGTTTAGGAAATCCTTATATTGTTAGGGTAATATATAGAGGAATGGTCTTTAACAGTAATATGCTTTAGTGAGATTTTATACTTCCCCGAATAAAATCCTGCATGAGCTTATGGCCGCTTGCAATGGTGAGCCGGCTTAAGCCGGCGTTTTTTTCACTGAAAGCAAGCTCTTGATTTTTCTCTCCGTATGAATTTGATAAAAGGACAAATGGTACCGGATCCGCCGTATGAGTTCTTATGGTACAGGGTGTGGGATGATCAGGCAGGACCAATACACTCCATTCCCGCTCATGTTTTAATACATGGTCCATAATCGGCTTAACAATATCGGCATCGATCCTTTCCAGAGCCTGCTTTTTTTCCAGAGCATCGCCTTTGTGCCCTGCTTCATCCGTGGCCTCGATATGGACACAAATCAGGTCGTAATCCGCCAGTCCTTGAATTGCCCGCTGTCCTTTTCCCCTGTAATCCGTATGGAAATCTCCCGTAGCGCCTGCAACAGGTAAGGTATCCCAACCGATGAGTTTTGCCAGGCCGCGCACCAAATCCACTGCCGTTATTACCGCGCCTTTCAGCTGGAAACGATCATAAAAGCGGGGCAGAGTGGGTTTTTTACCTTGTCCCCACAGCCAGATGTGAGTGGCGTGGTGATTGTTCTCCGACCCAAGAATTTTATTGCTCCAGTTTATAACCTCATGCAGATTGGCGGCATCGCGGCCTTTCGGAAGAAACTCGGTAATATCCTTTTCCAAAATGTCATGAGGAGGAGTGGTTGTAACCGAAAGTTCATAATTAACCGTCATGAGATTTCTGTAACTCACACCCGGAAAAAAACGGATGTCCGGGAACGGGCACCGCGTATTGAGCAAATTTATAAGCTCGTGAGATTTTTTCGTACTTATATTATGAGCGGAGTGATCTTTCATAATATTATTTTCTATAGTTACCAGATTGCAGCGAAAGACCCATTGCTGCTCGCCGAGCTCAAGATCTTGAGCTACAGCTTCGATCGGCGCGCGACCCGTATAGTATGCTTTGGGATCGTAGCCCAGTAACGACATAATGGCCACATCCGAACCGCACGGTAACCCCTCAGGCACCATGTTGACAGTGCCTATACTACCGTGAGCTGCCATCCAATCCAATGTGGGAATAGCTGCCGCTTCAAGCGGAGTTTTATTTTGTAACACCGGAAGCGGAAGATCTGCTGCTCCGTCAATTATGATAATGATGTATTTCATAGTTCAAAACCCTTATTACCAGCTGTTTTGCCTTGAGTACTCTTCATGCTCGTTAATAATCCTAATACATACGCTTCTGTCTGTAATTACCTCAAGAGCGTCCGTTTCTTTAAGTGCTTTACTGACATTGCCCTCAGGCGCAACATGGGTGGTGATGACTACCGGAACTCCTTTTTGATCTTGAACGTTATTGGCGACCTCTTTCTGCAACACGGAATTGATGCTGATATTATATTTTCCCAACACCGACGCTATTTTTGCCAATACTCCAGGTTTATCCAAAGCCATGACACGAATATAAAAGCGGCTGTTGCACTCTTTTACCGGCAGGGGATGAGACAGGCTGTTAAGATCAGGCCATAGCTTTAAATTGTTGAATTTCAACAAAGCGGTTCCCATGGCGACATCGATAATATCCGCTACCACAGCAGAAGCTGTGGGCTCGGCTCCGGCTCCTCTGCCATAGTACATGGTATGTCCGGTTTTATGGCTGTAAACACTGACAGCATTAAAGGGACCGCCCACCCAGGCCAAGGGGTGCGCTTTTGAAATAAAAGCAGGTTTGACACTTAAGGTTATGCCGTCATCTTCTCGTTTGGCGATAGCCAGCAGTTTGATTACATACCCGAGCTCCTGGCCGTATTCCACGTCACAAAGCTGTAAGGTGTCGATACCCTGAAGCTGGATGGAATCGTAATCTATTTTTTGACTGAATGCCAAAGCCGCAAGAATAGCCAGCTTATGCGCCGAGTCTTCACCGCTGACATCCATGGTGGGATCGGCTTCGGCGAAACCCTTGGTTTGAGCTTCTTTTAAGGCCTGGCTGTAGCTTTTGCCTTCTCCGGTCATTGATGTGAGAATATAGTTGCAGGTGCCGTTTACGATTCCGAATAAGGCGTCAATCCTGTTGGCGATAAGACCGTCGTATAAGGCTCTGATAATAGGTATTCCACCGGCGCAACTTGCTTCAAAATAGATACATACTCCGTTCTTTCTGGCCAAAGCAAGCAGTTCGTTGCCATGATGCGCCAGCAGGGCTTTATTGGCTGTTACAACGTGTTTGTGAGCCCGCAGCGCTTTTTCGATAATCTGTTTGGCTATGGTCGTGCCTCCGACAAGCTCCACTATTATCCGTATGTTTTGATCCTTAATTACCTTTTCGTAGTCGGTTTCAAAGAGTGATGTATTCAAACCTGCCTGTTCCGCTTTTGTAAAATCCACATCAACAATAGAGCGAAGATCAAGTTTTGCAGCGCACTTGCTTTGTAAAAACGACTGCTCGGCCAGTAATAACTTTGCCACAGCACTGCCCACGGTACCGCAGCCCACCAGCGCTATACCACAGTTGTTTCCGTTAGAAAGCATTATTAATCCCCCTTAATGAGAATTACTGATCGAAAACCCATCGTACGCATTGCCTAAAAATTTGTCAAGCAATTAAAAGGATTATACACGCGATTCAGATACATCCATCACAACAAAAAAGGGAGCAAACTATCCGAGAATAGCATGCCCCCGTAATTGCTCAACAATATTTGATTTTAACCGGATTCCTCAATAACTTCTTCTTCATCTCCGGCCGGTTCGGATTCCAATTCAAATAATATTTTCTGGTACTCTTCGTCGATGGCGGGAAGGAAAATCGAGTCGGACAATAACTTGTCCGATCTGATCTCATCCAATTTTTCCAAATATTTTTGTTTGGAGATATTCCCCGCGTCAAATTGATTTTTAGCAAGCGTATATAACCTCGCCATTGCTACATCATAATCAGCGGTAGAGATCTCCTCCGCTGCGATCCAGAAAGGATACGTACCGTAGATCGCGACCTGAATGAAGTCGTCTTTTCTGGAATTATTAATAACTCCCAAAACCGTCATGGCGTCTATTTTTTTGCCGGTATCGCTGGTAAGCTGAGGTGTGCTGTATTGCTTGGTTGTAGATTTTACCACCGCCGGCACGGCGTCTACAACGGAGTTGGCAAACGGGATCCAGCCTACATTTCCGGTCAGATCCTGCACCTTGATCATGTCCCAGGCGTCTTCTTTTCCGTCCAATTTAGTGGTTTCACCTAGGTACGTAATTTTGTCGCCCAGCTTCAAGCCGGCTACCCATTTAAAGCCCGATTCATTTTTGTTCGTAGGCATATTGCGCAGCCACAGTCCTTCATACGTACAGACCGCGTCCAGTTTTTTCCCTTCGGGGATCTTGCCGGCCGGCTGCCCCACTTGTTCGATTGTAGACTCTCCTCCCTCAGGCGATCCGCCCTGTTCCGGTTTTTCACCGTCATCACATGCTGCAAATATACTTATAATAAATACACACACTGCAAGACTGAAAAATCTTTTCATCATGGAATGTCTCCTCCTTTTTTAAAATTACATTATTCCAGTAAGTTACATTGCTCTATTATGGAAATGCACCGAAATAATGCGCTCCTTTATCTCATTCTAACATAAAGCCAAAATACACATATTTCAAGCATTTTTCTGTGCATTCCGGCAGTTCTCATTTCACGATAAAGGAGGATGCTTTGGTGTAGGCCAAAAGCTTGTCCGAAACCGCATCGATGATACGTGTACCGCTGTGCCGGCTTTTCCCCGATCGTACGGGAAGAAGTGTATAGTTGAGTTCTGTTCTGCGCTTCAAACCGCTTAACACAAGGTAAAGCTTTCCCTGCTTTAATGAGTATCCCGTGATAAGTGACTCGGTTATGAGAGTCTCCAGGCTTTTTGTATCCACTTCACAGTTGGAGGGAATACCTTCTTCCACCCGCACAAAGGGAATGATAGCGGAGCTGGAGAGAGATAATTTTACATTCACGGGTTGTCCGACGGAAGCCGACGTTGCTGCGGTTCTTGTCATGGCCACGGTATGTGCGCTTTCCGGTATTTTATCCGACCATTCTTTGACTTCGAGTATCACGGATGCGGTAAGGGCGCCGTTATAACTGACTATCACGGAGTTGGCACCGTTTTGCAGCCAGGGGGATATTTCAAAATATGAAAGTCTGGCAGCGGAAAGAAAAGGATCGTCAGGATCGATATTAATCTTTGCGACCTCTCTGTTGTTCACTTTAATGGTAATAATGCTGTTCCTTTCTTGGGCGAACACGCCGCTCAAAAGCAGGGCGCGGATGGCATGGGCTGTACCGACTTCATTATGCCAGCCTCCCCAGGCTTCTCTGGTTGACAGCAGCCAGGTTATGCCCTCACGTAAATACGCTTTGTAACCTTCCGGATTATAAAGGGCCAGAAGAGTAAGAATACGGGCGTTCAATTCCACCATTCCGCCGTAAGCATGATACCAATGCGGCTCCCAATAAGCCTTTCGTTTAAGGGTAATTAAATAGTTGATGCTCTTCTCCAAGATCGGATTTAATGCGGTATCGTTGTAATAATCGCGCATATACAAGAGGCCCTGTATGGCGGCGGCCATAGTCATAGGCTCGCTGAGTTTTTCAGAGAGCAGCTCAATCATTATTCCTTTCAAAGATTTTACTTCAGGTTCTACGGTCTTAAGTTCCGGAAACAGCGTTGCCGCATGCATAAGGGTTTCAAATATTTCCGCGCTCAATGCATAATCTGTTTCCTGATTATAAACCTCCCAGAAATATGCCCCTTGTGAGGACCACAAACCGTCTTTATCGCGTTCAGACAGCAGGTAGCGGGCCGCTTTGAGGATTACATCGGAATTAACCTGAATACCGGAGCGGGCGATCTCGCATAAAGCCCTTAAACAGGAAACAGTATAATAAACATTGGCATGACCTTTTTCCGAAGCAGCATCGGCGATTTGTTTATAGCCCACGGGGTAAAACCCCCATGCTCCGTTGGAAAGCTGATTTAAACTTAAGATCGCGGCTGTTTGTTTCAATCTGGCTGAAAGCGCGCTACGAAACTCGGGTGAGCCGTTATTTTTTTGTGCGTACTCCAAGAGTGCCGCGTTCATTACCGTGACGGCCGATACGGTCCATGGCGTATACCAGGGAGCGGTATCAAAGGCGTAATACGCCGTGAAGGCGGGAAATACATTAGGTAAAGCCACGTTAAGTATGGCTGCCCTATAATCTGAATCTTTGTCAAGTGTAAATTCTTTTTCGAATATTTCTTTGTCACTGATATCCTGCTTAAAGGTAACCGTGACCGGCTCACCGGCCGGCAGTACCATAAACTCTTTTTCTTCGACATCTTTAAAACGGGAGGTTTCCACAGCTATCCTGTATACTCCCTTTCCGCATTGGGGTGCGCTGATCTCCCATTCCACCAGCCGGTTTTCTCCGGGATCGAGAGTGAGGTTCTGCTCGGTATTGTTTTCTATTTTTAAAGCTGAGCTTTCAAGGGTAACCTTGCAGGAGATTACGGAATCCGTTAAATTACGTACCAGACTTTGCGCTATAATTCTGTCGCCCCTGATGAGGGTTTCCGGAAAAAGAGAACGAACAAATAGGGCTTTAGTAACATTTATATCTTTTTGGATAAAACCCAGATACCCTTCAGTGTCGCTGGCAATAATCGACAACTTTTGCGAGGTAATTTCATGCGGCAGATCGACCGTGAATTTAGATTTTCCCTGCTTGGTAATTATTAATGGTTCCCAGAGCGATGTTTCGGGAAACCGGGTGCGGATAATTATTTTTTTCGGAGTCTCAACAGCTCCGTCATCCCCGTTCTTTCGGGTATCGCCGTTTAAACTTTCCGTACCGGTTGGAGTAGGTGCAATTTGTTCCTGTTCCGCAGATATGTCTTCATCGCCGCCTCCTCCTATGCCGCCTTCAGCCGGTGCCGGCGTGCCGTCGCCATTATTCTTGTGCTCATCTTCTGGTATACGTATAAAATCCCCCGGGTCTTTCCACCCCCAATTGGTGTAGGCGATGTCGCGCCAGGGATAGCCCCAATTGCGGTCGACCACGGGCCAGGTAAGTACTCCGGCCCCGCCTGTGGCGATAACCTTTGCCTGCGGATTATAAAAATGCCTGAAAGGATGTTTGATAAAGGGATCGAGCAGTGAGAGTACCGCGCCGTCAACTAGAGAGACGCCCAAACATTTTTCTCCCTTGCCTCCTTTTACGGTAATGTTAATATTCACCTTTTCGCCCGGTGCGTAGGAAGGTTTGAAATTTTCAACGATTATTTCCAGTTCACGATCCGGATAAAATGTAACATGCTGGCCTTCTGTGATAAACCCGACTGTTTCCGGAGAGTAAGGTTTTTCGCTTAACTCCTTTTTAACCGCGCAGCAGTAGAGATTGACCAGCATTGTGCCCCAGGTGGGCGCACTGATCTCTCCTTCCGCGGAATAGGTGCTGCCGTGTTTCTTTACAGGGATTGTGGTGGCGGTTACCAGTGATCCCGAAATATCCGTTAGGTCGACATGTACGACTTTCTCCACAGGGATATATTCCGGATCAAAAGACACGGATATTTTTGTTTTTGTGCCGGCCTGTTTGGGAGTTTCTTTTACTTTGGAAAGCATGGGTTTTCTAGGCTGAAAAGGAATAACCCGCTGTCCCAGATTGGATTTCATGATGGGACTTTTTATCACAGCGGTTACCGTGGTTTCGGGCATAACAAAACTGAATGACGCCACACCCTGGTCATCGGTTTTGCCCTCCTGGCTTATTTTTAAGGAGGTAATTACCATTGTCAGGGGAATCTGTTTGGCGGGTTGTCCGTCCAGGTCTACTACTTTTACGAGCAGTTGCACGGATTCTGCTGCGGGATAGGCATCTTTATCAATTTCCAATACTGCGAAAAACGGCTTTTCGGTATACAACATATCCCAGATGAGTTCATCGGTTTGACCATAACTGTCTCTGGCCTGCAGTTTAATTTTTATTTCTGTTTCCGGTTCCAGACTTTTTTTGATTTTCTCAAGTTCTTGCTGATCAAGTACGATCTCGAATTCAGGTATCGCCGAGCTGTACTCCTTTGTAAAAATCTCTTTGCCCTGCTGGTTTCGGATTGAAAAAACAAGCTGTGAACTGCCGGGACTTCCGCCGGAGAAGTAGCTTAAGGTCACCTTAGCCTCAAGGGTCTTTTGAGCAGGAGTAATGTAACGCACAAGATTGTGCTTGATATTAATTACGGGGGGTACAAACTGTTTGACGCGCAGGCGGGTCTGCTCCCTGGCCTGTTCAAAAAGCACTACCAAATCGTACTCACCTTCCGGCATATGCGCGGGGAGTCTTATTCTGGTACTTCCTATACCATACTCATTGGCAGTGACATATTCTCCGGAAAAGATTTTTCCGTTTAGATCCTGAAAAAGCAGCTGGACCTTTGCCTGCGGAATAGCTGAATATTCTCTTTTTAACTGCCAGGCTATAAACCGAACAAGGATATCCTGTCCCGGATTATAAACTCCGCGATCGGTATAAACGTAAAGGCGTTCGGCTTTAAAGCTGACCGTTCTCGCGTTGCAGCTGAAATTTTTGTTTATAATATATTCAATACCTCTTTCCACCAAGCGGGCTTTGAGAATATGTGACTGAGCGCTTCCCGGCGTGTAATCAAAAATACAAACACCGTTACTGTCCGTTGTGCCCACTGTTTTTTCATTAACTTCAACATGAGCGCCTGCCGCAGGGCTAAAATCAGGTTTAAAGAGTGTGACGTGGATCTTTGTGGGATCATTCGACCAGATCTGATAAGGATAGTTAATTATTAAAATCAATTGCTTAGTCTCTTTTATAGGTTCATCAGTATTGCCCGGTGTGGTAAGACATGAATATGCGGTTATACTGATAAATAAAACAATCAGCTGCTTAAACAGATTTTTCATACCTTTATCCTCCATAGATATCCAATAAAGCCTTTATATTCTATTATACGTGAATATATGCAGAAAGTCACATATAAATAATATTCTCACACAGAGTTCGCTGCAGCCATTGAATCTGTGAGATTTAATGGCGGGGCGAGCGGAGCATACAAAGGGAACCTGTCTCTGTGCCCTTTGTATGCTCAGTGAGAACCATTGTATAAATTCTGTATAAAATCAGTTCGCAATACCATATTGAGAATTGCGGAAAGCCTTAAACTTTGTTACCATAGGGCTATGATATACTTAACACCGAAGGAGTTGCTTTCGCGGCGGAATGACTTTGATTTATTCAGCTCACCAGCCGGAATAAGCGATCAAAGACTTATAAAACAGTTATATATGCCTTTTCCTGTTGCGGGAAACAAACTGATATGGGGATTCCCGCTTATCAGACAGGCGCGAGACCTGGGAATAGAACAGGTCTTGTGCCGGGATTTTTCGGAATTTAAAATGCATGAGCTTTTACAACTGGCTTTAGTATGCGAAGACAGAAAGGGATCCTATTCGTGGCAGGAGAAGGAAAATATAGTGCTGTTTTGCGAAAAACATAAACTGAGCTTGATAGACCATGATGTTACTGCTTTAATTGAGAACCATAGCGATCCGGATTTTTACCAGAAGGTAAAACGTTATAGTGCGTATCCGGAAGCGCTTAAGGGATTACTCAATAAAAACCTTATAGACGGGAAAACTGCGGAGAGGATAAGCGTACTGCCGCGTCTTTTTTTTCAGAAGCTTCTGCGCAATGCAAAAAAATTTACCTTCGCGGAGCGCAGGATTTTCTGCAGTTATGTGTTTGAGATTGTAGGGCGGGATACATTGAATGCAGAGCAGGCGGAAAAACTCGTACGGAAGATTTTTTCGTTTGATACTCCTCTTCAAAAAATCAGAGAGATACGATATCCCAAACTCTCCGATCTGGAAAGGCGCCTGGCTGATTATAAAAAACAGTATTTCAGAGGTTCCGGTATTGTACTGCATGAACCTCCTTATTTTGAAGGAAATGCTTTTACTCTTACGTTTTCTTTCGAGAATAAACAGCAATATGAAAAGAAAATAACTAAACTTGCAAGGTTAAAAGAAAATATTCATGAAATCTGCAGATTATTACATTAATTTTTTTAATGTTGTTTATATAACCAAAGATGCCCTGCCTTATGAAGCTTCCGCTAAAGCTTTAAAAGCACTGCGCGCACTGCCTGTAAAGGAAATTTCTGCAAAAGATGAAATCCCTGAAAAGGATTTGAACAGGCATACTTTATTGATTACCACAGCCAAAGGTGAGACTGTAGCAAGATGTCCGGGTTCAAAAGGGCATGTGTGTTGTAATTACCTTACCGTGGATCTTTACCTTGGGTGTATGCTTGATTGTTCGTACTGCATTATGCAGGGGTATCTTAATTTTGCTCCGATTACTGTTTATGTTAACAATGAGGTCGCCATAAAGAAAATAATCAACATACGGAGGAGAAATCCCGGGGTGCCGATCAGAATAGGAACCGGCGAGGTAGGGGACTCGTTAGCCTTAGATTCCCTTTTCCACCTCTCGCAGGATTTTATAAAAAAACTGGCCGAATATAAAGATCTTTTTTTTGAGCTTAAGACAAAAACTCACTTTGTCGACCATCTGTTGGAGCTTGAGCCCAAAGGAAACGCGGTAATCGGATTTTCTTTAAATCCTGATATTATTATCGCTTCTGAGGAAAAACGGGCAAGTTCGCTTGCAGAGCGGTTGGCGGCCGCCGGTAAAGCCGTTCGAGCGGGATATCTGGTTTCCTTTCATTTCGATCCTATTATTCTCATTAAAAACTGGGAGAGTGTATACAGAGAGACAGTGCTGAGACTTGCAGCTTTTGATTCGCGAAAAATTGCCTGGATTAGTCTGGGTACCATGCGTTATACGAAATTCCTGCGTGAACAGATGCAGGAAAGGGATTATCTGTATGATGAGTTTGTTCCCTGCCGGGACGGTAAATACCGCTATTTAAAGCCTGTGAGAGAACGTGTCTATATGTTAATGAAGGAGTGGATCTCAGGAATTGGTAAGATTCCGTTGTATATGTGCATGGAGAGTACCGGGATCTGGCGCAATGTTTTTGGTAAATTACCTGGAAAAATAACTGAATTGTGTGCTATATTTACTAATGTAAAGAAAATAAGATAATTCGAATAATATGTGGAGGCTTTATAATGCATAACAGACTCTTTGCAAAGATATGTATGGTTTTAATTTTCTTTGGCATTTCCGTTATCCAGGCGGCTGCCGATGGTGAGATTGTTTTTTTAGACGGAAATGTAACTGTAACAAGGAATGGGAAAGAATATGATGCTTCCAGTCTTTATATCGGTTTTGAGGTTGGGAATTATGATTTTATTCAAACCGGATCGAATGGGCGGGCCGAACTGCTTTTACGAACACCGCAGGGACAGGAAGTTTCGGTAACGGTTTCCAACGATTCCTCATTTTATATCGAGTTAAGTAAACTGAAAAGCGGGAAGGACGTTACTTCTTTGGAAATAGTTACCGGATCTTTAGCCGTAAAGGTTGATACACTTGCCAGTAATGCCGAGGTCCAGGCGAGGACCAGAACAACGGTCATGGGAGTTCGCGGTACGAAATTTAAGGTAGATACCACTCCAAACGAAGATCTGCTTGTTACGTGTGAAGAAGGAAAGGTGAGCTGTACCGATGAGGACGGCAAGGTGCTCTACTCGGAACCGGGTCAGGTTGTGGAAAAAATACCCGATGAAAGTTTCAAAACCGCGAATGTGAATGTAAACGAACTGGAAGAATACAAGAAGCGCTGGAAGAAACAAAGATTGGAAGTGTTTAAGGCCAATGCCTTACGTGCTACCAGATTTTTCGCCAAAATCTTTCTTGAATCATATCAAAATATCGTGGACACATATACGGAACTGCTGCAGAAGAAAGAAATATTCGATAAATGGATTCAGGAAGATAAACAAGGAAAGATCGGTTCGAAGATAGAGATTATGAGAGAAAAGAAACAGGTCATCGGCCTGCTGTTCAGATTAAAACGAAATCTCTTTCGCTTTGAGAGAGCTTTTTTCAGGTTGATGGAGCTTGAGCACTATTACAAGCAAGGGCACGGAAGAGGCGAGATAAAACCGGGATTGACGGCCGGACAGTTTTTTGAAGAGTTCGGTGCTAAAAAGAAAGATATCATTGCCATGATCGCCAAACTAAAATACCTGTTTAAGCTGTTTGCCAAGAGGAATGATGGCCACTTCCCGGTGGATATGATTGATTCGTCATTTTAATTTATTTTGCACAGAGCACAGCTTATAAAAAAAAGGCTGTCCCCTTAAAGGACAGCCTTTTTTATTATATAGCAAAGATAATATAGAATACTATTTTATCGCGTCTTCGGTGTCTTCATCAAAGAATTTTACCTTATTGCAATCCGGAGTAAAATTGGCTTGATTTCCGACTGTAAAATCCCACCGTGGAGGAACACGTACGATAAGCTGGTGGGTTTTTGTACTCACATAGAGGTGTATTTCCGAGCCTAGTGGCTCTACAACCTCAATGGTTGTAGAGATATTATTTTGTTTTTCAGGAGATACCGTGTATACCAAATCCTCAGGACGAATCCCGAAAAGCACGTTTTTACCGATATATGGACGCAGGAGATCCGCTGAGTGGCCGGTAAAACCTATTTGAAAGTCGCCTTCGTCGGTTATTATCTTATTGCCTTTTTCTTTTACTTCAGCTGTCATAATATTCATAGGTGGTGAGCCGATAAAACCTGCTACGAATCTGTTTTTAGGATTATTATACAGTTCAAGCGGTGTACCGATCTGTTGGGTAACACCATCACGGAGTACAACGATCCTGTCACCCATGGTCATAGCTTCAACCTGATCATGAGTAACATACAGCATTGTTGCCTGCAACCGGGTATGGAGTGATGAGATTTCAGCCCTCATCTGTACGCGGAGCTTTGCATCGAGATTCGAAAGCGGCTCATCAAATAAAAATACCTTGGGTTTTCGTACGATTGCCCGGCCTACAGCTACACGCTGTCTTTGACCACCTGAAAGCGCCCTGGGCTTACGGTTTAGTAATTCCTCAATATTAAGGATTTGTGCGGCTTCATGTACTCTGGTTTGAATCTCCTCTTTGGGATATTTGCGGATTTTTAAACCAAAAGACATGTTTTCATACACCGTCATGTGAGGATAGAGTGCGTAGTTCTGGAACACCATCGCAATATCTCTATCTTTGGGTGGTACATCATTCATTTTATTGCCGTCGATATACAGCTCTCCCGATGTGATATCTTCGAGACCTGCTACCATGCGCAGTGTTGTTGTTTTCCCGCATCCTGAAGGTCCTACCAAGACAACAAACTCTTTATCGTTTATGGTTAGAGTGGAATTATCTACAGCCTTGACACCACCTTCAAAAACCTTGCTCATATTCTTTAACTCAACAGTTGCCATCACTTCCTCCAATATAGTTGTTTTCTATACTATCAGATTGTATAATATATTAAACAGTTGAAGTTTGTCAATTACAAGAAATCTCATTTTATGTATTTCTTTAATAAATTAAGCTTAATAATGGTAAAAATTATTTAAATTTCTCTTTTAGTGAAGATATTTCACCGCTTCGTGCGATTTCTTCCCAAAACCAGCTCATGATAATTTCGTTTTTCAGCTTTTCCCAGCCCACTGGCAGTTGATTGGGAAATACAAGAGAGTCCTCAAACGGTATAAAACCCACGAGAAAGGGATAATAATCGGGAAAATAATGACGGTTAAGATCCTTTAAAATTGAGAAACCGTTAGCAATCCCAAAACAGACGTTATTATATAAGGTGTTCATTGTAATCTGATGCTTTTGTGTTTCCGGTTTAAAGATCCACTTTAAAAACATACGCGCGCCGTCAGGGTTTTTAGCTCCTGACGGGATGGCAAAGACTAAAATATTTTCGCTGGCCGGAATTTTATTATCAAGCTGAAGCCATCTGAATTCCAGATTTTTCCTTTTTTCGTACGGGATCGCATAATATTCACTTATTGTAGAAAAAAAATAACCTATCCTGTAATAACCGAATTTATTATCTTGCACTAACTTGTACAGCGGTTCGTATACATATTTTTTAGAGAACTCACGCTCAACCAAAAATCCACCCATGGAATTATTGATCCAGGCGCGGAGGTATTCAAGCCCGGAGTTCAATGCTGTTTCATCCCAAATGAGGATATTATCCGCGGTAACCCTAAAGTCCGCACCATACAAAACAGCCGTATAAAATAAGAACTCCTGGTTCCATAGGGGAGAAAACCCCAAAGCTTTAAGACGTTTTCCTTGAAATTGAGTGAATTTATCGCTTTGTGTTTTTAAATCGTTTAAACTCAAACTGAACTCAGGGAACTCATCTTTATCATACCTGGTGAATACGATAACAGGGATATCAAATGAGAAGGGAAGAAAAACCTGCTTGCCGTTATATACTCCCGGTTTAAGAAGGTTTTGATATACATCATTATTCGTAATCCCTGCATCAGAGAGGACGCCGTCCAAGGAGTCAAAATTATTATGATGTATCAGGATTTCAGGCAGTGAACAGAGGATGAGGTCGGGCTTGTTGGCCAGAGTTTCAAATTCATCGGTAAGCGGATCTAAAAAACTGGCTTCGATTTTATAATTCGAATGTTGTTTATTGAATTCCTCAATATAGGGAAGGAGTTCTTCCTTATCAGTCCAAAAGTGTATTGTCGGGTTATTGAAGCCCAAAATACCGCATCCGTATATACATAAAGCTATGAGTAGTATTATAATGGCGGGTATGACTTTCATAAGAGATTAAGATTATGCGTTAAATACATGATTGTCAAGTTAAGCTTTATATATTTGATTGTTGAGTATGAATGATAAACAGACGAGTGATGATTGGCCGTTTTATATTTACAGCAATTACCTGAAAAAAAAGTACGGGTGCACTGTGTACCGTGTAGCGGTTGATGCCGGTTTTTCCTGTCCCAATCGCGGTCCTGATCGAGATGCACCTGGTTGTACGTACTGTGATGAATGCGGTTCGCGTGCACCGTATGTGGGCGATAAGACAGCTCTTTATGATCAGATAACAGGCGCGCTTTCCTTCCTCAGGCAGCGCTATCAGGCGCAGGGTTTTATCTTATATTTCCAGGCTTTTTCGAACACATTTGCTCCAGCCCGTAAGCTTAGATCCATCTATGATTACGGATTAAGTTTAGCAGCATTTAAGGAGTTGATTGTATCCACCAGACCCGATTGTGTTGATGCAGACATTGCAGCCCTGCTTGCCTCATATAAAAATCAGAAGCGCGATGTGTGGGTGGAACTGGGGCTTCAATCCGCTCATAATTCCACGTTAAACAGGATAAACCGAGGTCATACGGTAGAGGATTTTCTTACTGCTTACAAACTGCTTAGGCATTATGATCTCAAGATCGCCGTACATCTTATCTTCGGTCTACCGGGTGAAACAGAAACAGAGATCACCGAGACCATCAAACTGGTTGCTTCACTGAAACCAGCAGGAATAAAGATTCATAATCTGCACATTCCCTATAATTCGATGCTGTTTAATCAATATCTATGCGGCGAGATCACGGTTCCCGGCTCCGAAAGACATTTGGAATACGTAATCAAGGCCCTCGGACTTCTTCCTCCTTCTACCGTAATCATGCGATTGACCTGTGATACACCGTCATCAAGATTAGCGGCTCCTAAAAATTTCATGGTCAAACAACAGTTTTATGCTTTACTTAAAAGTGAAATGCTGAAGCGGAACTTGTATCAGGGATCTGCCTATAATAATTAAAAGGTTTAAGGAGATTGTCTGAATAGTGAAAGAAATGTACAAAATGAAAATTGTAGCTTGACTGGGGAATGATGTTTATATTACGCTTTATCTAAGGCCAATCTCTAAGCGGAGGAAGTTACATGCTTGTGAAAGAACCAGATATATTCAAGATAATAGATAAGATGAAGGAACACTATAACAATAATATTTATAATAGATATATCAGAAAAGCGCTATTGACAATGAAAATATCTCAAAACACCTGGGATCTCTTAGACAGTCTTTCCGAAAAGGCGGATTATTTCAAAGTACAAGGCTATCAGTTTGATGAACTCTACGATAGGATTATCGCGGCTGCCACCTTTATTTTTCATGCCCGCAAAGAGGTTCTTCCTAACTTAAGTATCTTACTTGCAAGCGGAGGGGATACTGTTTTCAGCAAGGGTCCTGAGGGAGCGAATACGAGCAAGGTGCTTACTCAAATGGCTATCAATAATTTTCCCGTAAATTTAAAGATATTCTCGGATATGGTGAATGAACTCTATCTTAAGACAGTGGATCTTGATAAAAAGATGCACAAAGGACAAAGAGCAGTTTACGAAAGGATCCCTGAATTAAAAGAGATGGGCCACTATTTGGTAACGGAATAGAAAGCGACCGTGATGCATTCTCCGGTTTTAATAAACAAAGATATTCTTTCCACTAAAAACCTGAACAAACAAGAGTTGCTTGCTATTCTTAAGGCCGCGTCCTGCATGGAAAAGCTGGTAACCGAGAAGGGTGTCTGCCCGATGTTAACCGACACCTTAATCGCTTTTCTTTTCCTAGAACCTTCCACCAGAACAAGACTCTCTTTTGAGGCTGCGGCAGAACGGCTGGGAGCTAAAACCATAAGTGTAGCTGACGCCGGAAGCTCCTCGATTCTAAAAGGTGAAAGCTTAAGTGACATGGTGAAGGTGGTAGCCGGATACGCAGATTGTATCGTCCTGCGCCAGTCCGCTATGGGCCTGGCGGAAACCGTTGCGGGGCAGATAGCCATTCCGCTTATAAATGCAGGGGATGGCCATGGACAGCATCCGACTCAGGCCTTACTGGACCTTTATACAATTAGCAAGGAGCTGGGCAAACTGGAATCACTTAAAATTGCCCTTGTAGGAGATCTTAAATATGGACGTACCGTGCATTCCCTGTGCTATGCTCTGCTGCCGTTTCAGCCGGAATTCGTGTTTTGTGCACCAAAGGATCTTTACATGCCCTCTGCTATTACCAACGATTTAAAAAGCAAGGGCGTATGTATTACTGAGGTAGAGAGTTTGGAACAGGCGTTGCAAGCGGACGTATTATATATGACCCGTATTCAAAAGGAGCGGTTTCCCGACCAAAAACAGTACGAACTTCTGAAGGGAAGCTTTGTGCTAAAAAAAGAGCTGGTCTTGCAGCAAAACAAAGATGTGTTGATTCTGCATCCGCTTCCGCGGGTAGATGAAATAGATACTCATGTGGACGAGCTTCCCCGTGCCGCTTATTTCAGACAGGCGCATAACGGCATGTACGTGAGAATGGCGTTACTGGCCATGGTACTGGGAAAAGATATACCGGGTTTGTAAAAATTAAACAGAGGAGATTGTTATGGCAATAGAATACACTAAATTCGCTTTTCTGATTCTTGGACTGCTTTTTTCACCCCTGCAGGAGGTTGAACAATCTGAGGCTTATTTCTGTGCTATTAATATTAATATCGATGATTTTGAAATCGAGCCTGTTATGTTTGAGAGCAAGGATAAGGGTAAGCGTTTTGTTTTCTTTAATGTGGGATTGGCTGGGGCGCGGGAGGAATATTTTATTATTGAAAGAGAGCAAGCGCAAAGTCTTAAATTTAAAATATATAATACTGCCGGTGATGATTTTTTTGAAATAGAGCTTGGTGAGTATTTTCAAGGAATTGATGATCATACCTTTAGCTGGGATTCGGAAGCAATGAAGAGTCTGCAATTTAAAAATGGCAATGCGATTTCTGTTTATAAAGTGGGAGAGACTGTGTACCTGAAGACAGATGAATTTAAGGAAATCCTGTTTGTTATTCATAAGTAAGCATTGACATACCTCTATCTGCTTCAGTATGATAGGGCATGGCACATAATAAAAAGATAGTCGCTACAGTCGGTCTCTGCGGTTCCGGAAAAAGTGTGGTGGGCGATTATTTGGTAAAAAAAGGGTGTGTAAAAATATATTTTGGTGAAATCACCATAGAGACGGTAAAACAGCAGGGACTTGCGGTTACGGAAGAAAACGAGCGTAAAGTCAGGGAAGAGTTGCGTCAACAATACGGTATGGGTGCTTATGCCACTTTAAACCTGCCCAAAATTGAGCAATCCCTTAAAAACGGTAAAAAGGTCTTGATCGATGGTCTTTATAGTTTTACCGAATATAAAATCCTTAAGGAAAAATATAATGGCAGCTTATTTATCCTCTCTATATTTACGCCCAGAGAACTGCGTTATGAGCGTCTTTCCAAACGAAAAGTACGTCCGCTTACTCGTTACGAAGCGGTTTCCCGTGATTACGCTGAAATAGAAAATATCCAAAAAGCGGGACCGATTGCCATGGCCGATTATACCTTGATTAATGATTCTACGGTAAAAGATTTATTACATAAACTTGATGAAATCCTGAACCAAGAAAATTTTTTCTGATTTTTTATGAGGTAGATATGGATGTTAACCGCAAACGTCCGGACTGGCGTGAATATTTTATGGATTTTGCCAGGCAGGCGGCAAAACGCAGTGACTGTATCCGCTCTCAAGTAGGAGCAGTCATTGTTAACAAAAGAAACAAAGTAAGAGGTACAGGGTACAACAATACACCGGTGGGCGTGGAATCCTGTCTGGCGCGCAAGAAGTGTTATCGAATCGAACATAATATCGCCAGCGGCACACGTTATGAAACCTGCCGCAGTATTCACGCAGAGCAGAATGCAATTATCCAGGCGGGAGAAGACAACTGTGTAGGGGGGGCAATGTACATCTTCGGTCATAACCAGGTTTGCATACTTTGTAAGCGTTTCATTATCAATGCCGGAATTGAAAGGGTTTACTTAAAGCGGGACCACGCTTCGGAGATGATTGAACTTGATCCGCAAACCTGGTTAACTGAATTATAATTTCCCGTTC
Organism: Spirochaetales bacterium; assembly: GCA_016930675.1. Taxonomy (GTDB): domain Bacteria; phylum Spirochaetota; class Spirochaetia; order SZUA-6; family RPPD01; genus JAFGGG01. Next base: position 14,375 of record JAFGGG010000021.1, on the reverse strand, counting down.
AGCAATGAAGGCACTGAAACTTCACAAATGGCAGATCAACTTTAAACACGCCGTAGATATTCAAAATGAATTAGCCGGGTATATAAACAAGCAGGACTGCATTCATAATATTAATACTGTCTGCGGCGTGGACGTAGGTTTCAAGCAAAATACGGCCTATGCGGCGGCCGTTGTTTTAAGCTTCCCGAAGCTCAAGATACTCGAACGGTCGTTTGTTATTTCCCAAGTATTAATGCCGTATATTCCGGGCTTACTCTCCTTCCGTGAAATTCCCGCACTTATTCCCGCATTAGAAAAAATAAAGATAACACCGGATCTGCTTATGGCGGACGGCCAGGGATTGGCTCATCCGCGACGGATGGGATTGGCCTCACATTTGGGTTTGATATTTGATCTTCCGGCTGTCGGCTGCGCTAAATCCAGATTAATCGGACAAGCAAGTGTTCCTGAAAACCGTAAAGGCGACTATACGCTGCTCTATGAAGGTAATGAAGTTGTGGGTGCCGTGTTAAGAACCAAGGAGAATACCAAGCCGCTTTTTATTTCAATCGGGCATAAGATTTCTCTCACCACGGCAATAAAAGTAGTTCTGGACTGTTGCACCCGTTACCGTCTGCCGGAGCCGACAAGGCGGGCACATTTGGCAACGCAGGAAAAATATAAATAATTCACACGGAGCGCACCGCCGCACTAAAATCTAAAAGACTTTAGTGCTGGGCAGGCTCAGTACATAAAGGTTTTCCAGCCGATTTTTATAAATTTCTTTGTGTGCTCTGTGAGCTCTGCGAGAAATCTTTATCAACATACCACTAGCTTTGCAGATGGTATGTGGGGGAGCACCCCATAGGAATGCGGGGTGGAAGAAAAAGCCGCCACCTATTCAGCATCTTTTTAACCGCCGCCATGTGGGCTCCTTTTTCGTATGTAAAATTCAATTGTAACTAAGACCGGACTAGGTAATATGTGTTTTCAAAAATCTTCCCCGGCCGGGTTCGCCTAAATATTTGTCGTTATCAACAATAAGTCTACCTCTGCTAAAAACCTTTTCCACCTTACCGGTGCATTTCCTGCCTTCATAAAGCGTGTATCCGGCGTTTGAATGCTGGTTTTTATTACTTATTGTCCATTTACGCTGAGGATTAAACAGTACCAGATCGGCATCGGCACCGTTTTCAAGTCTGCCCTTGGCCGGATAAAGCCCGAAAATTTTAGCGGGATTTTCTGCTGTAAGCTCTACAATTTTATTGGGGGTTATCCTTTTTTTATTGACACCAAACTCCCAAAGCAGAGGTAGAATGGTTTCAACACCCGGTGCGCCATAGGGGCTGGCATCAAAATCATCCGTAATTTTTTTTGTTTTCGGAGCATGGTCGCTGCCAACAGTATGTATAATACCGGTTGCTAGTGCGTTCCAAAGAGCTTCTCTATCTTCTAAAGTTTTAACGGGGGGACGGATTTTACCCAAAGCGCACTGTTCCTGTAACTCGTTCCACGTAAAGACCAAATAATGGGGACAGGTCTCAGTATAAACTTTAATCCCCTCCGAGCGGGCAATTTTTAATGCGTCCAGTGCTTTTGCGGACGAGACATGCGGTAAAAAAAGCGGGCAGCCAAAAAGCGCGGCGATGGACAGTACTCTGAAAATCGCCTCTCTATCAAGCAGGGAAGGACTTGTGGTTAAAAAATGTGAGCACATATTTTTATGTGAAGCACGAAGTTTTTCTTCTAAATAATCGATCACCATCCCGTTTTCCGCATGTACCGAGGCCATTCCTTTATGCGCTGCGATAATATCCATGGCTTTGGCCAGGGCGTAATCATCGGTCATCATGTTCAGTTTTTTATATGCGGTAAACATTTTAAATGAGCTTATACCTGATTGAATAAGTTCAGGTATGTGGACAGCCTGCCTTTCCGCGTCGCATAAAGCCGCGTGGAAAGCAAAATCGAGCGCCGATGTTTTTTCACCACGGGAGATCGCGTTTTTACATACCTGCAGCGGTTGTTGACCGCTTTTTACGGTAAGGTAGTGAATCATTGTGGTTACCCCGCCAAACGCCGCGGTACACGCAATGTGTTCAAGATCATCCGCATACACCGGATGAGTATGAGCGTCCACGAGGCCGGGAAGCAGGTAACAGCCTTCAGCATCAATAAACTCTTCAGCTTGCCGGCCCTTCAGTGAAGAGAGAAGAGTGATTTTACCGTCTTTGATGCCTATCGAGGCGGTCTTGGTTTTTTCCGGATATAAGAGTTTGCCGTTTTTTAGTATATAGTTAAAAATCATTTTTTATTCCTTTATATTCTATTTTATAAGCATATTCGCTGCCGCAGATCATAATTTTTCAAAAAAACCGGGTATATTTTCGATATCGAGACTTGAGTAGGCGACACGCAGGAGACGAGAGGAAATAGCGACTGTACCAATGCCCATCTCCGCAAGCAGATATACGCGCAGCTGTTCCGCATCGATATCATGGCATTTAAAAGAAAGAAAATAGCCTGAATTAAAAGGCAATGCCGTCAGGCAGGCGCAGGGATTGCTTTGGACGATTTTTTTTACAGCCATATAGCGTTCTTTAAGGAGTGAGAAAACTTTTGCTTTTTCATCCCGGTAGCGGGGATTCTGCAGTGCTTTACAGAGTAGGCTTTGCGACAGCCTGCTGCAGCTGGATATGGAGGAGCGCAGCGCTCCCATAACCTTTTTCTCCAGGGCTGTGTAATGGGCCATTTCTAATGATTTAGCGGCAAAGGTTATAAATCCGATACGCAAACCCCAACTCAGATCTTCTTTTGTGGCGCCATCAACCTTGATGGCTAAGATGTTTTCATGCAGTGCGCCAAGCAAGCTGAACAAGGACTGCTTAAAGGAGGTGTGCTCATAAAACAGTCCGAAATACGCATCATCGATTATTACCGCAAGCTGTTTTCCGCTGTTCGCAGAGTGCAGCAGAATTTCTGCAAGTTCTTGCGCTTCTGCCTGTGTGGGCGTATATCCCGTGGGATTGTGAGGAAAATTGAGTACAAGTAATAACTTGCGCGTTTTCGCGGTTTTAAGTTTTTCCTGCAGGGCGGATATATTAAGTTTATCTCCTTCAAACAACGGGTAGTTTATAATTCGGACCTTTCTTCTTGTTTCAAAGATGAGTTTATAATTATCCCAAAATGGTTCCGGGAGCAGTACGGCATCTCCGTTTTCAGCGAACAGATCCGCGGCCATGGAAACAGCGTGACTGATTCCGCTGGTTACGATTGGAAGTGAGGTGGATCTACTTTTTAACGCAGGATTCTTCTGTGCCATTATATCTTTCCATACAGTTCTCAGTTCCTGTATTCCTGCTGTGGGAGCATAGGCGGAGATTTCCTCAACAGAAAGTTCGGGAATATATGCTTTTAGGGAATTTAAATAGAGCGGTCTTTTTTTCAGAGTTGCCATTCCCACACTTGCGTTATACAGGGAGGCCGATTGAGCCGCATCTGCGCTCTGAGCAACAACACCTTTGGGAAAATAGAGAGAGCGGCCCAGATCGCTAAGCAATACGAAAGCAATGGTTTTTTCAAGACTTTTATTCAATTCTACAGCCAGTTTATGCACAAAAAAAGCATAAACTGGGCGGAGAGATCTTGTCAACAGCAATTCTAAATTTCGAAATGACAAAAATTACGCTTACGGACTTGCCAATCGTATAATAAAATTTTATAGTGGGAGTTTGTCGTGTATTATTGCTTGACCTGAATTTTCTGTAAAATAAAGGAAGGAATACATTTATGAATGACAACCAAGTAACTGAAATATTGAAATCCAGATTGGATGAAAAAAATATTAATAAATTAATGGCAATCCAAAACAAGCGTGTGCACGCGTTTTTGGCCGATGCCATTGAGTTATGTAATCCTGCTTCAGTATGGGTGAGCAGCGATTCGCCTGAGGATGTGGCATATAACCGCCGCATGGCTGTTGAAGTGAAAGAAGAAAGACCTCTTAAAGTGCAGGGCCATACCATCCACTTCGACGGCATGCATGATCAGGGCCGCGACAGAGAAGTAACCAAATATCTTGTTCCGCGTAATCAAACCCTCAGCAAAGCTCTTAATCAGAAAGAAAGAGAAGACGGTCTTGACGAGGTGCGCGGCTTTCTCAAAGATTCGATGAAAGATCGGATAATGATCGTCCGTTTCATGACCCTGGGTCCTGCGAATTCGGAATTCAGTATACCTTGTCTTGAATGCACCGACTCCTTTTATGTGTCTCACAGCCTCAACCTGCTTTACCGACTGGGTTATGAAGAGTTTAAGCGGCTTGGATCTGAAAATCAATTTTTTGCCATTCTGCATTCTGCGGGAACATTAGATGAGCGCATGGTAAGCAAGGAGGTTGATAAGAGGAGAATCTACATTGATTACACTGAGGATACCGTATACAGCGTGAACACTCAGTATGCAGGCAATACTGTGGGATTAAAGAAACTTGCACTGCGCTTAAGTATTCGCAAGGCTGACCGTGAAGGTTGGCTGACCGAGCATATGTTCTTGATGGGAGTTCACGGGAAAAACGGTCGTAAAACCTACTTTGCGGGAGCCTTTCCCAGTGCCTGCGGAAAAACCTCAACCGCTATGCTTCCCGGAGAAAAAATATTGGGTGACGACATCGCATATTTCCGTGCGGTCGACGGCCGCTGCATGGCGGCTAACGCCGAATCGGGAATATTCGGGATTATTCAGAATGTGAATGCCGAAGATGATCCGACAATTTGGGATGTATTAAACAAACCCGGAGAGGTAATTTTTTCCAATGTTCTTATTGCAGACGGAAAACCCTACTGGCTTGGTATGGGTGTTGATCCGCCGGAAACAGGAGAAAATTTTTCAGGCGCTTGGCGTAAAGGGAACAAGGATAAAAACGGCAATGAGATTCCCTGCGCTCATAAAAATGCCCGTTATGCGGTATCTCTGAAAGATTTGGCCAACTGTGATCCTGAGTTAAACAATCCTCATGGGGTAGAGTTATCTGGAATTATGTACGGAGGCAGGGACGCAAAAGCTTATGTGCCTGTTCAGCAATCCCTGAGTTGGGAGCATGGAATAATCGCTTACGGTGCATCATTGGAAACAGAAACCACCTTTGCCACAATAGGTAAAGAAGGTGTTCCTGAAATAAATCTGATGAGTATCCAGGATTTTGTGGCGATCCCGCTGGGAAAATATGTGAATAATAACCTGGAGTTTGGCAAAAAGCTGAAAAAACAGCCTCTGATTTTCGGAGTCAACTATTTTCTTCGTGATAAACAAGGTAAGTTTGTGAATGGTATTCGCGATAAACACGTATGGGCAAAGTGGATGGAACAGCGTACTCATGGTGAAGTAAACGCACTTGTCACGCCTACCGGCCTGATTCCTGAATATGAGGTGCTGGTAACAATATTTAAACAGCTGCTGGATAAGAATTATACGAGAGAAGATTATGAAGCACAGTTTACTTTAAGGGTACCTGAGAATATTGCCAAAATCGACCGTGTAATCGAATTTCACCGTACCGAAGTGGACAGGTCGCCCGAGCTGCTTTTTGAGGTATTATCCGCTCAGAAGGAACGTCTGCAAAAAGCCCGTTCCGAGTACGGTGATTATATCTCCCCATTCTCGTTTCCAAAGGAAAGATAGCATTCTTTTACGTGAATTAACGTAGAGCGCGATATTGACATGCAGAACTGTTCTATGTTACGTTCACAAGGCGTTTTCTAAGAGGCTTTGTGTTATGGATATCGGATAAACACAGGGGGTTAAAATGGAGACTAAAGAGATATTTGATTTATTTGAACGTTTTGAAAAAAGCTCATTAAATGAGATTAGTATAAAGCAGGGTGATATGGAAGTAGTTCTCAAGAAGGGAGGAGAACTGCCTTCTATGCAACACATGCAGCCGCCTGTTAATATGCCCATCCAACATCATTATGCTGAAGGCGTACGATTGCAGGAACAGCACCTTCAACCTGTGGAAAAGCAGCCCGATACTGAAATCATAACCTCACCGATAGTAGGTACTTTTTACAGAGCACCCGCGCCTGATGCCCCGCCTTTTGTAGATGTGGGCGCCAAAGTTAAAACCGGTGATACGATTTGTATATTAGAAGCCATGAAGCTTATGAATGAGCTTGAGGCGGAGCTTGATTGTGAAATTGTCAAAATACTGGTAGAAAACGGAAAAATGGTTGAGTTTAATACACCGCTGTTCGAGGTACGGAGGATATGATAAAGAAACTTCTTATTGCAAACAGAGGTGAAATTGCAGTAAGAATTATCCGCACATGTAAAGAGCTGGGAATAGAAACAATAGTCGCGTACTCAGAGGCGGATAAAGATTCGCTTTCATTACGTTTTGCCGATAAATCCGTATGTATTGGTCCTGCTAATTCAAAAGAAAGCTATCTTAATTCACGAAACATAATAACCGCAGCGGCTTTAGAAGGGTGTGAAGCCATTCATCCTGGTGTTGGTTTTCTGGCAGAGAATCCGGGCTTCGCGCGAGAAGTGGAAGAAGCCGGAATTATTTTTATTGGTCCTAAGGCTGAGGTGATTGAGCTTTTAGGCGATAAGGTCAAAGCCAAACAGACCGCAATAAAAAATAAGATCCCGGTTATACCGGGTACAAAAGATCCCGTGGATGACGAAGACCAAGCGGTGGAACAGGCCAAGGAGATCGGATTTCCGATTATTATTAAGGCGGCTGCCGGCGGTGGCGGCAAGGGTATGCGGATTGTCCGCAATGAAAAGGAGCTTAAGGGTATTTTAAAGATTGCCTCCCATGAAGCGGAGACTGCTTTCTCTGACGGCAGAGTATATTTAGAGAAATACCTTGAGAATCCCCGTCATGTTGAGGTTCAAATCCTGGCCGACGAAAAAGGTAATGTTGTACATCTGGGAGAAAGAGACTGTTCTGTACAGCAGAATCATCAGAAACTGATCGAAGAGAGTCCTTCTTCGGGAGTTACTCCAGAGATGAGAAAAGCAATGGGAGAGGACGCGGTAAGGCTTTTTAAAAATTTGGGATATAGGGGCGCGGGCACGATTGAATTTCTGGTACAGGATAAGAATTATTATTTCATGGAAGTAAATGCCCGGGTTCAGGTGGAGCATCCCGTAAGTGAATGTATTTCAGGCGTGGACATAATCAAAGAACAGATATTAACCTGCAGTGGTGACGCATTAAATATTGAACAGAAAGATATTTCACTTCATGGTTATGCTATCGAATGCCGGATTAACGCCAAAACACCGGGGGAAGTGACCCTTTATCTGCCTCCCGGGGGATTTAATGTGCGTGTTGACAGCTTTCTCTACTCAGGCTGCAAAGTATCTCCCTTTTATGATGCTCTTTTAGCCAAGGTTATTGTCTTTGGTGACAACAGACTGGAGGGTATAAAACGAATGCAGCGGGCACTGGATGAATTTATATTGGAAGGTGTGGAAACGAATATTTCTCTGCAAAAAAGCATTCTTGCTCATCCCCTCTTCCGCAAAGGCAAATTCGGTACGGATGTTCTCTCTCATATTATAAAGGAGGAGAAGAATTGAGCAGGTTAACCCGCAAGTTTAAGGCATGGTTTAGAACGGCTTTCATACATAGACCTCTCATTACTCATAGAATAAAGGATGGAGATGAGCGTCTTTTTGTAGAGAGAAAGCAGGAGTGCCCGGCCTGTCACAAGCACCTCTCGCCCGATGAACTGGAATCATCACTATTTGTTTGTCCGGGCTGTGATCATCATTTTAGACTTACACCTTGGGAGAGAATTAAGTATACCGCCGACGGCGGCGTGTTTCATGAGTTTTGCGCGGATATAGAAAGCTTTAATCCTTTGGATTTTCCCGAGTATGAGCAGAAGCTTACAACCAGTAAAAAAAAGACAGGCTTAAATGAAGCCATAGTTACCGGTATCTGCCGAGTTGAAGGTCAAGAAGTAGTATTGGGAATTATGGCTTTTCAGTTTATGGGCGGGAGTATGGGATCGGCTGTGGGTGAAAAAGTAACCAGAGCCCTTCTTCTTGGAATGGAGAAAAAAATGCCGGTTATCATATTCACAGCTTCAGGCGGGGCCAGAATGCAGGAGGGAATCCTTTCTCTCATGCAGATGGCCAAAACTTCGGCAGCCGCTTCAGTACTTGAGGAGCATAAAATACCGTTTTTTATTGTGCTTACCGATCCCACATCAGGGGGTGTTACCGCTTCTTATGCAATGCTTGGTGATGTGATTTTAGCCGAACCGTCAGCCCTGGTGGGATTCGCAGGACGCAGGGTTATTGAGGGTACCATAAAGCAGAAGCTGCCGGAAAATTTTCAGTTATCTGAGTTTCAGCAAGAAAAAGGATTTGTGGACGCGATTGTACAGCGAAAAGATTTGAGGAAAACCTTAGCATTTCTTGTCAAAACACATATGAATGTAAAAAAGGTATGGCGATGACGGAAAAAGAGATAATTAAACGGCTGACCGAGCTTAGAAGTTTAGCTCAAAAACATAAACTCGATATAAGTGAAGAAATAAAACAATTGGAAGCTAAACTTGTAAACGGTAACAGCTCGCAGGATGCAACCTGGAAGAAAGTAGAACTGGCCAGACATAACGACAGACCTACCACACTGGATTATATCGATATTATCTTTGATGATTTCCTCGAACTTCACGGAGACCGCTCTTTTTCCGACGATCCTGCCATGATAGGGGGGATCGCGTTACTCAACGACAAACCGGTTACTATTATCGGTCAACAGAAAGGCCGTAATCTAAAAGAAAATGTTATGCGTAACAGCGGAATGGCGCTTCCTGATGGGTACAGAAAAGCTCTGCGGCTGGTAAGACAAGCCGAAAAATACGGACGACCCGTCATCTCATTTGTAGATACGCAAGGTGCTTATCCGGGTGTTTCCGCCGAAGAGAGAGGGATCGGTGAAGCTATTGCCCGGAATCTTAAAGAGTTTTTTTCTGTCAGAGTTCCGATTGTTGTGATCATTATCGGTCAGGGAGGATCCGGGGGAGCTTTAGGGATCGGGATTGGCGATTATGTAATCATGCTGGAAAACGCGATCTATTCCGTTATTTCACCGGAAGGCTGTGCATCAATATTGTTACGAGATGCGTCCAAAGCCAAGTATGCGGCTTCGATTATGAAACTTACAGCCAGAGACCTCCTGCGATTTGAGATAATCGATACCATTATTTCAGAACCGACGGGCGGAGCGCATCAGAATCCTGAAGTTACGGCCGCCAAAATCAAACTTGAGCTTGTAAAAGTTTTAAACAAACTGATTTCCAGACCTCAGGAGCAACTTGTAAAAAACCGCTATGAAAAATACCGGCGCATGGGTGTGTTTATTGAGAAGAATGCCAAGAAAAAGAGCGGGTTTTTAAAACGCTTCTTACGAAAAGAGTAAGTATAGAGGAAATTGCAAGACTCAAAATATATTAAGTTAGTAAACAACTAATTCTTTATACCATAATAAGTTAGCAATTTTCATTTTAGGAGTTTTTTGCAAAAATGTTATTTTCGCAAGAAGCTCTATAGAATTTTAAATAATCTTAAGTTTTCTCCCCTGAGTAGCGGCCACATCCAATATCTTATCTAATTCTTCATCCGTGTGAATTGACATATATGATGTTCTGATCATGGTGCGATCGGGTGCTACGGCCGGAGGAAGTACCACATTGGTATAAACGCCGTTATCAAAGAGTGCCCGCCAGAACTTTAAGGTTGTTGTCTGTTTCCCGGTGATCAAGGGTACGATTGCAGTTTCCGCCACGTCAATATTGAAGCCTAAAGAAGCAAAACCGTTTATCATTTTGTCCGCAATCTGCTGTAGCCGCGCAGTACGCTGAGGTTCTTTTTCAATAATCTCCAGACTTTTTAACACGGCCGCGGTATGAGCTGGCGACATACTGGCGGTAAATATAAGCGGTCTGGCATGGTGTTTTATGTAATCGATGACATCCTTATCGCTGGCCACAAAACCGCCGATAGAGGCGAATGATTTGGAAAAGGTACCCATAACTATATCCGCATGCTTCTTTACTCCATAATGCTCTTCCGTGCCTTTACCTGTTTTGCCCACAACTCCGATGGCATGCGCTTCATCCAGATAAACACACGCCGAATATTTATTCGCTAATTTTTTTATTTCAGGAAGCTTGGTGATATCTCCTTCCATACTGAAGACACCGTCTGTTAAAATGATTTTAGGTTCGTTTTTTGGTACGGAGGAAAGGGCTTTTTCCAGACTTAAAGGATCATTATGTTTATAGCGGTGAATTTTCAGCGATCCTTTTAAGCCTTGGGCCAAAAAAATGCCGTCCATAATCGAAGCATGATTATAACGATCGGTAAATATATGATCACCGCTTTTAAGTAAGGATGAGATTGCTCCCAGATTTGACAGATAACCGGTAGTGAAGGTAAGGGCCGCCTCTTTTCCTACAAAGCGTGCTAATTTCTTTCCCAGCTCTTCATGAAGCGTTAGGGTCCCGTTTAAAAAGGGTGACCCGGAACAGGTTGTGCCGTAATTTTCGATTGCCTTTATCGCCGCTTCTTTTACTCTCGGATCCGCTGCCAGTCCCAAATAATTATTCGAACCGGCCATAATTATTTTTTTGCCCTTGTGCGTGACTGTCGAGCCGTGGATTTCTTTAAACGGTATGAAATAGGGATAGAAACCTGCCAGTCGGGCGCGTTTTGCTTCTTTTACAAGGTTATCTTTTTTTGCTCTTTGAATTATATCTGCCACAGTTCCCTCCTGAAAGACGATGAATATATTCTTGTATTTAATTAATCACTATGGGATGGTATTTTAATATAAGCACCATGAATTGTAAAGCTTTAAAAACGAGTAGTTATACATTTATTAAAAACAATGTCAGGTTGTACGCAGCATGGGCCAGGGCTATTATGTGGATGTTCTTCCACTCATAAAACACATAACAGAAAAACAGGCCGAGCATAAAAGTAACCAGAAAACCGAAAATATTCTGATACAGGTGAGCCCCTCCAAAAATAGTACTTGAAATCAAAGCAGCTACATGACGGTTTAAGCTTAGTTCGGAAAAACGAGTGAGAAGATAGGAGCGGAAAAAAAGTTCTTCCCTGTAACCGACAACCAGGCAAAAGAGCGCAACCAGCGGAATTTGGCCCAGGGACTGGATTCTCCACGGAGCCTGTGTGGTGATCTGGTCTTTTACCTGTTCGGGTAAGAAGCTTAGCAGGAGTAACAGAGGAGTAATTATTGCAAAGGCGCCCAAGAATACGGGAAGGGCGTACAGTATTTTTCTTGTTGGTTTTACCACGCCGAAATCTTCGAGAGAAGGAGATTTTTGTATCCAGATGAGGTATAATAAGAGCAAAACTTGAGGTAATGCTATTATTAAGTAGGTTAAGATCATTGCGGAAAACTGTGCGGATGTTTCGGCAGCTGCCGTGGATTGAAAAACATACCCGGGCAGAAAAAAAACAGCGAAAATAATTGCCAGTTCGATAATTTTTTGTTTCATATATTATGTTACTTGCTCAAAAGCCGCCACAGCTGGTGGTGGTATGTGAAGTATACGGTATTTTGTGGTGTTTTTTCCAGTGTACTCTTGGCCAATTTCTAAAAAATGTAGTATTATGTACTATTATTGGTATAATTTTTGTAAAAACAACAGGAATTATGCCAATAATAGGTTGCGCTTTATCGCAACAGGATTCTATAGAATTTTAATAAGGAATCGATAATTGTAATATGTGGCTTATTCCCATAATAATCGTACTTATATTACTCATCACCGGCTATATCCTCTTAAGAAGGTTGGGAGGGGGTACATTCCCGTGGATTCATTTTTATACAACAGGGAAGGAATCCGGATTTACTTTTAAAGAAATTAATCTGTTAAGAAAGATAGCGGTTGAAAATAAGCTGCAGAATCCCACGTCGCTCTTCTGGTCGGTAAAACAACTCGACGGGTCCATAAAAGGTCTGGTTTTAAAGTTCAGGGCACTCGGTATTGAGGATGAAGAGCGAAGCCAAAAACTGATTGCCAAACTCTACGAGTTTCGCAAAAGAGTTGAATTAAGCCAGCCTAAATATAAAATCGGGATTAAATCCTCAAGAAATATCGTACAGCATCAGAAACTACGCTTAATCCTGCAGGGATTTGATTCATTTTACACGAGTGTGGTTGAAAACCTTAATAAATATCTGGCACTCTCCTATCCGCGTGGACCGCAGCTTCCGCCGGGATTTTCCTGGAAAGGGAAAAAATTAGGCGTCCACTTTTGGCGCTTAAACGATGCGGGTTATTTTTTCCAGACCAAAGTAATCGACGATTATATCGATAGAAAATATCCGATCATTCATGTATCTCACTCCGATAATCTGGTCAGAACACAAAAGCGCAGATCGGTTCGTATTGAGTGCAATATTCCTGCTGAGCTTTATCCGATGCGGGTAATTAATGAGGCGGATGAACACCCGGAAGACAGTCGCGGTTTGCGCTGCAAGCTTGTTGATTTATCAGAAGACGGCGCAGCCGTCTTAATAGGCGGCAGGGCAAAACTGGGTTTAGTAATAAAACTTCAGTTCGAGTTGGCAGGAAAAGTTATTATCATGAACGGTATTGTTAAGGGTATCAATTTCGATCAGAAACGCAACCGTTCCATTCTGCATATGCAGGCTCAACTGCCAAGTACTCCCATGCAGAACGCAATCCTTTCATATGTATATAATATTTTTGGCGACAGATATGGTACTACAAAAGTAAAGCCTGCCGTACCTTAGCTTTTTTGAATATCTCCCACAGTATGAATTTTCATCAGATTGGTGGCGCCCGGTTTGGCGGTGGGGAGTCCTGTTGAAATTACAAGCAAATCACCAATTTTAACATAGCGTGTTTTAAGTAAAACAGCTTCCGTACTTTTAATTATATCCATAAAATGATATTTAATTTCCGGCAGCAGGATCGGAGTAATGCCCCATATCAGAGAGAGCTGGCGGTACGTGGATTCAAGGGGAGTGACAGCCAAAATAGGAGTTTCAGGTCTGAACATGGAGATAAAACGGGCGGTCTGACCGCTCATGGTATGCACGACAATAAATTTTGCCTTAAGATCTTTAGCCGACTGGCAGACAGCCTGGGCAATGGCCGTCTCCTCACCGTGTTTAATATGGTTTCCGGAATCAATTATCCAGCCCCTGTCCAGTCCAAGGTTGTGCTCGACATTGTCAGCAATCTTATTCATCATTTGTACTGTCTGTAACGGGTATTTCCCCACGGCGGTTTCCCCTGAAAGCATTATGGCGTCCGAACCGTCATAGATAGCGTTAGCCACATCCGTTACTTCGGCGCGGGTAGGTATGGGATTTCGCATCATACTGTCCAGCATCTGTGTAGCTATGATAACCGGTTTGCTTTGCAGATTGCATTTGCGGACTATCATTTTTTGATGAATAGGAATCATCGAAATATCGGTTTCGATCCCCAGATCACCCCGCGCCACCATAATGCCGTCGGCTGCCGCGATTATTTCATCTACGTTTTTAAGCGCTACCTGACGTTCCAATTTGGCAATAATCTGCGCTTTACTCTTTTTGGCGCGGATCTTCTGCTTTACGCATCTGATGTCGTCCGCTGTTTGAACGAAAGAAAGCGCCACAAAATCAACTTCATGCTTAATCCCGAAAGCAAGATCTTCAAGATCTTTAGTCGTGGGAATTCGCTGTGAAAGAATCTGGTTCGGGAAATTAATACCCTTGTGGCTTTTTAATACACCTCCCCGGATGACACGGGCGCGCAGCCTGTTTTTATCTTTTTTTTCTATTGCAAGCTCTAAAAGACCGTCATCCAATAGAATTGTGGATTTTTCATTCACATCCTTTAAAAGGTGAGGATAGTTAACAGGAATAACGGCACTGTTACTGTCAATAAAATAATCAGCGCCGTGATAAAAATAGACCACGGTATTTTTTTCTAAAACAATACCGTGATCCGGTAACGATCCCACGCGGATTTTGGGACCGGATAAGTCCTGTAAAATACCGATATTGATCCCGCTTTTTTTTCTTAAATCTTTGATATACTCAATCACTTTTAAATGATCATTATGAGTGCCGTGTGAAAAGTTTAAACGCACGACATTCATGCCGGCTTCGGCCATCCGCGACAGCAGGGCGGCGTTATTGGAAGCAGGTCCGATAGTACAGATAATCTTTGTCTTTTTCATAGTGTGCCTTCGATTGATGCAGATTGTACAGGAAATAAGCGAGACTCTCAAGGGAGCGCATTGCCTCATTAAAAATCTAACCGAAAAAAAGTAATGCCTCACATAAAAATCTAACCATAATGATTATACAATTTTATATT
>JAFGGG010000020.1 GCA_016930675.1 Spirochaetales bacterium | reverse complement strand
GAGCAAAACCGATCTTGATATGATAAAACAATGGGGCATAAGCATCGAGCGTGTTGCCGGTAAAAAAACAAGAGAGCGTATAATGGATGGGAGCGACAATCTCCGTCAGTCCACCGCCAAACCGGACATCGCGGCCTGGTGCAAAGGCGCGGTCGAAAAAATGGATAAGCTCGTGGATGAACAACACAGAATAAAGATCATGGAGCAGTGCGGGCACAACTGCTCCCTGGTCAACAGCAGAGTAATTGAAAACGCGCTCAAAAGAAGAAAGAAATTCCATAACCTGGTAGAGTTCCTGAAGGCGGAATTTAAAAAACCGCTGCCGGGAACAAAATTGGAATATGAAGGCAATGTCATCTATCAGTATTATACTCCAGGCAGCTATTCCACTCCCATGCGCTGCTACTGCAGCCTGTTCCGCAAACTGCCCCGGGAACAGCAGGTATCCATTACCTACTGCCATTGCTCCAGGGCTTTTGTCGCAAAATACTGGGAAGCTGTTTTGGGAAAACCCGTAAAAGTCGAAGTGTTGGAATCCGCAATTTCCGGTTCACGGGTATGCAAATTTGCGGTTTACATATAATCAGATGAGACAGGTTATGAAACCACAGATTCATATAGATATAAATGGCACCCATCCGCAAAAACCGGCGCGCATCCGCGTGCATCCATGAAGAGTCATCGCGCCCCGCGCCGGTGCGGAATCTGCAGTTAATACCAAAGTATGATTGATAAGGCGCATCTTCTTCGCTAAACTAAAAGTAAAAGCGGGAGGATAACATCATACTGAAAAAACTGCTGTGCGCCGCGCTTCTGTTTCTCGTATCTTCAACATGCGTGTTCGCCTATCGTATCGAGATGAGATTCGCCCAGGCCCTGCTGGACAACGACACCGCGGAAGTGGCACGATTAATCGAATTGGGCCTTGATATTGACATGAGATTTTCCACAACCGATAACTGGTACAAAAATCTGATGCCGCATTATTCACCCCTCATGTACTGCATCGCCACGGGCAAATTCGAAATGGCCGAGTTTTTGATTAATAACGGCGCGGAATTGAATTATCAGGATGATCTTTCCGGCGATACGGCACTCGGCCTGGCCGTTCATTATGAAAACTATGAGCTTGTAAAGCTGCTGTTAAAAAAAGGAGCGGATCCCAATATTCCCAGGAATTACTTAGGCCCGGCATTGTTTATCACCCTGCTAGATAATAATTATGACCTTTTTGAATTATTAATTGAGTACCACGCGGATATATTTTATAAAAACAAATATTTTGATGATGAAATCCAAACCGCGCTGGACTGCGCCGAGTTCGCCGGCAGCAGGAAAGCCGCGCTGTACCTGAAAAAAGCGGGGGTTCAAAACGGCTCCCATCCTCAAAACAAGGAAGAGATGTTTATCCGGGCCGTGAAAGACAATGACATGGGGAGCGTCAAAAAATATATCGGGCAGGGAATCGACCTGAACTGCAAGGACAGGCATAAGAAAACCGCTTTAATGTGGGCCTCCATGTACGGGTATCACGATCTGGTAAGGCTGCTGCTGGAGCACGGCGCGGATATGGATGACGGCAGGGGAAATAGTCATCATATTCCCCTGTTGACCGCGGCGTACAACGGCGATCTGAAGCTGGTAAAGTTATTTTTAGATAAAGGAACCGACATCAATATTCAGGATAAGTTCGGCTCCACCGCTTTGCTGCTGAGCTGCAGTAAGCAGTACATTGAAGTTGCCGAGTACCTTCTGGACAGGGGCGCGGATCCTTCCAAAAAGCACATTCTGGGACTGGACGCCTTCTGGTACGCCTTTGAAAAAAGGAATTACGCCCTTCTCGAGCTGTTAATCGGGCATAAAACCGATATGAACGGCTATTATCCCACCTGGTATTACTGTTCGGCGCCTTATTTTCCGGCCACGGCTTTGTATCAGGCCATGTTTTTCGATGATGTTGCAATGGTGAAATTCCTGGTTCGCCATGGCGCGGACGTCAACATTCCCAATCATATCGGGTTGAGCCCTTTAACTCTGGCCGTGGCAAAGGACAACTATGCCCTGACCGAACTGCTGATCAAACACGGGGCCGATGTTCATTACGTGGATAAAAAAGAACATGACGTTTTTTATTATGCTGATAAATTGAAGAATCCTAAAATAATAAAACTGCTTAAACGGACAGCCGGGGAATATGCCGCGCCGGATTACGAGGGGAATCGTATGGCCGCAGCGCTTGAGGCCGACGATCTGGAATACATCCGCCTGCTGGTGGAGCGGGGGGCGGATGTGAATCAGAAAATAATCGAGGATTATACGCCGCTTATGGCAGCGTGTGAACAGGGTAATCCGGCGATAGTGGAATATTTGATTGCACACAAAGCGCGCATTAATGACGCGGCCGAAGATTTGGGAATGACGCCGCTGATGATTGCCGCAGCGCACGGAAATACCGATGTTGTTGAATTGCTGCTTAAGCACAACGCCGACATCAATGCCAAAAACGTCGACGGCCTTACCGCCCTGGGCTGGGCCATTCTGCACAACCACAGCGAGGCCAAGGCCGTGCTGCGCGCGCATAACGCTGTGCCGGGCGATATTGTAAAATATATCTCCTATGCAACCCCCATTATCGCGGCCACATCAGGCAATTATGAATTAATACGTCTGGCAATCAAGCATAACATCGGTATTGAATACAGGGATCACGCTGGCTGCACTCCTTTGATGCGTGCCGCGGAACTCGGGCACGCTGATATCGTGGAGCTGCTTTTAACAAGCGGTGCCGACCCAAATATTCAAAATGACTTCGGCGATACCGCGTTGATGACGGCGGTTGACGCAGGTCAATTGGAAAGTGTGCGTGCATTACTAAAACACAACGTCGATCTCGAGCTGAAAGACGAATACAATAGCACGGCGCTTTGCATTGCCTGTAAACGGGGATACGCCGCCATCGCCAAGCTGCTGATCGAGCACAACGCGGACGCCAATATTACAGATAAATACAATAAAACCCTGCTGGATAATGCCCTGCTTCACGGCTATAAAAAGATTTCTTTATTATTGGCCGCGGCAATAAAGGAATTCGACAAACCCGGCTACCTGGGACTTACGCCGTTGATGTATGCCGCGTGGAAAGGATTCCTTGATGTGTGCGAGGTACTGATACAAAGAGGCGCCAATATCAACCTTCAGGATAAAAACGACCGGGACTCGGCCCTGCATATGGCGGCCGCCCAAGGTCACGCGGACGTTGTGAAATTATTGCTCGCAAAAGGGGCCAGGCTTGACATACACAATAAAGAAGGCAAAACGCCCCTGGATCTGGCCAGAGAAGCCGAAAACCAGGAGATAATAGATATTCTATTGCAGGCCGGGGCGAAAAACAAGTAACTGATGGTAATTTGAAGTACCCAGTAAAGCTTATTTCGACTCCGATTGCTTTGACGATGTACTTATGTCCTTCGAATCCGCCGAGATCGTTCGCGTGCATTCGTGAACATCCACGCACATCCGTAGTGTAAACACACTCCTACAATTTAAATTAAAAAAAGCGGCGGCAGAACATAGCCCATGCCGTGGCCGAAGTATTTGGTATGGAAAAAAATAATATGTGCACTATACTAATAATGAAGAAAGGAAGCACCATGAGGTCGGCAAGACAATTCGCTCATACACTTTCCATATTGGCTGTATGTGCTTTTATGATATCATGTCCGCAGGCGAAGCAGGGACCAGTGCGCGCCAAGGCGTTTTCCGTTGAAGAACTGGAATCCGGCAGTGCAACCGCAGCCTATACCGAGGCTTTGGTAACGTACGCAAGCGGCGAGGTCCGGGTAAAAGGTAATACGGAAGATGAATACCTTGAGATCGGGAGTATTGTTCATGCCTCGGAAACGATTGCAGTGGGCGCAAATTCAATGTGCGAGCTGCAGTTCGGCGAAAACTCGATCGTAAGAATCGAAGAAAACACGGAGATCCGATTAGACGACTTTTGGCTTGAGCCGGAAAAAGAATCCGTGGATATATTTCTCGCATTGGGGACTGTATTGTGCAAAGTATCCCAGTTGTCCGCAGAAGAATCCTTCAGAATCCGTACCCCCACTACCGCGTGCGGGGTGCGCGGCACTGAGTTCATGGTAAAATTTACGCCCGCTGCGGATACTGTTCTGGCCGTGCAACAGGGCAAGGTGGCGGTGTTGCCTCACAGCGCGGAAGCGGGCAAGATAAACCAGGAAGCGGAAATCAAGAACCCGAAAATAACGGCCTTAATCCGGAAAATAGAAGATTCCGCGCCTGTTATAGAAAGCGGCAGGCAGGTAACCATAGATAAAGACACTGCCGAACAAACCGAACGCATCGTCAATGACATGAAAGATAAAATAAAGGCGATCGATAAAAAAGAGGAGCTGTCGCAGAATGAACTGGATACGGTGAACGAGCTGATTATGGAAGCGGCCGGGAAGATAAACAAGACAATGGAGCGTCCCCGCGCGGTTACGGATGACAACAAAGAAAAATTAAAATCTTTTGAACGGATAGAGATAAAAAAACTCCGGATGAAGCCGGACAAGGCCCAGGATAACACCGTTGAGTCTGAGCCGCCGGCCAAGGATACCAAAGCTGATACTCCTGAAAAAAGGGATAAAACATCAGCCAAAAAAAGATCCAGAGAAGAATCGATTTTCAGAGTCTCGGCCCAAAAAGGCTGGCAGGATACCGGGATTCAAATTTCCACAGGCGACCGCGTTACTATTGATTATGTTTCCGGCAGCTGGGCTGTTGCAGGAGCTGTCAATCAGACAGACGCCGATGGAGAAAACAGAGAAACATCCGGACCTAAAAATTATAAAAAAGGCGCCTTAATAGGAAGAATCGGGGGCGAGGACGATCTTTTTCTGGTAGGCAAGTATTTGGATATTGAAAGCGCCGAGCGATCGGGCAACCTTTATTTGAGGATTAATGAGCCCGACGGCGTTCTTTACGATAACAATGGATCGTTAAAAATCAGGATTATCGTAGAAAAATAGATTTTACAATCATCGCCATTCACGATCGACCACATTATGTCCTCATTGTCCGGACGATCGCCGAGGATTCGTATGAGCGTGAATCCGCGTACATCCGTGATTTATTTTCCTTCTTTAATCGTAATAACCACGCGCGTAAAACCGCACATTACGCGTACGCGTACGCGCACCGCCCGGCTGTTCCGGCTTATATGCCTGCTAAAAAAAATTGTTTTAATTGCCTGCATCTGTGTAATGGCAGTATGGGCCTTTGCTCAGGACATCCAATTGAGCGCCGGCGTTTCGCTGGACTACGGGATGATATTCGACAGCGCGGGCCAGAATGAGGACAATAAAATGGATACCACCTTATACATGATTTCCGTGGGTGCGTATTTTGACGCTACCTTCGTGAGCCTGGCCGTCAGTTACACCACGAATATAGCAAAACCCGATTCCACATTGACCATGGGCGGGTCATCGAGCGACTATCCGCAGGACGATGATTTTTCAATTTCCGCGCTGAATATCGCGCTGATAGGCAGATACCCGATCGATATGGGCGGGTTTTACCTCTACCCCGCGCTCGGCATTCAGTACATGATCGTGTTCAACCTGGATCCTGACGGAAACGGCAACATTATCGGAGATCCGGGCTCGGACGACCTGAACGACATTGTTATTCTATGCGGCGTAGGCGCGGCATTTATGATGGACAGCTTTGTCATCTCGCCCAGAGTGTTCATTACCTACAATTTAACGCCCTGTCCGGATTCCGACGGAGTGTCTTCCGGCGATTTTGCCACCCAGTGGGGATTTACCGCGGGCGTCAGTGTCGGCTACCTGTTCTAGAAAGCCGGTTTTTATTTGTTTTAATTATTACTCGTTCGGATCCCATGTCAGACTCACGCCGAACTCGTGATCCAGGCGCTTTTGGATATCGGGCAAAGCCCGCGGAGCACACCAGAGCGAGCGCGAGCACACACGCAAAACTGATTTTAGATCTCATTTTATACATCCTCCTTTTTAAATCCTATTTTTTATTATTGAAGAAACGTTGCAAAACATAACACCGCGGATTATGCCGATGCACACGGATGCGTGCTTTTCCAAACCGTTCATCTTGACAGGCGGCGTGTATTGTTATTAATATCTTTTTAATCCATATTTAAACAGGGAAGTTACCTGGTGTTAAACGCCATCGAGCGCGAGCTGCGCGAACATATAGATTTCAGCTATGTCAGAAAAACCCATCTCAACTCAATCAGATATAAGGATTACTACGGCGTGCGCATGTCCGCAAACAGGGAAATAGCACAAAAATACTATCAAAACATTGAAGCGGGGAATAAGGATGATATTTTTGCTCTATGCAAAAAATTACTGGATTCGCGCATCCATGAAAAAAAAACAATCGCCTTCGACTGGGCGTTCAGATTAAAAGATCGCTATGAAAAAAAAGACTTTTATGTGTTCGAATCCTGGCTTTATACCTATGTCAACAATTACGGGCTCTGCGACGATCTGTGCACTCATGCGCTGGGGGAAGCGGTCCGCCGATTCCCTTCCTGCGCGGAAAGAATCTATCAATGGATCAAAGAACAAAATATATGGGTGCGCAGAGCGGGTCCCGTTACCCTGATTTATGCGGCGGGCATGCCCGGTTTTCTGGAAATGTCCCTTGACGTATGCCGAAAACTATTCGGCGACCAAGAGCCGCTCGTGCACAAAGGATTCGGGTGGCTTTTAAAGGAATTAAGCCAATCGCATGAAAAGATAATATTTGATTTTCTAAATACCCATAAAAAAAACATTCCCAGAATTGCCTTGAGATACGCGATTGAAAAAATGCCCAAGCACAAACGGCAGGTTGTTTTGAACACGTAAAAATGTTTTTCTAAAACATCCGCGCAAATCTGCGTACATCCGCGGTTAGAATATGTTCTTTAATCCAAACAAAGTGTCAGGTGCTGTTTTTAAGCGTATATTTCTCGCTTTGCCTTATAGTGTTACCACTGAATAAAAAGCCTTACACTTTTATTTCTTTGCGTATATCTTGCCGTCCCATTCGTATATTTCTTCATGGCATAGTTCCTTTTTCTCCGCATCGTACTCTTCAAACATATACTTCTCTTTTATCTTGTATAAAAAATTGTTTTCTTTATTATAAAAGTACTCATATTCATGAGAATACGATCCTCCCACCTCCTCGCCGATATATTCTATACCGAGATATTTGACAAACAAAACGTAACATCCTTTTTCGTCGATGCTCATCCACTTTTCGGCATTGCCGGCGGAAAAAGCTCCCGAATGCATTTTGCCGCCGAAAGAAAAGCCCCCGACGATTATTTCGTTTATGTTATCGTTATTGATATCCTTTATCTCCATCAGCTCAATAACAAAACCGTTTATCCATACGCCGTCCTTTTTTAAAAATTTTTCAATGCCGCATTTTTCTCCGTCCGGCGACCAGGCCAGGTCATCGTAGATGAATATGCCGTGCCAGGCGTATACTTTCTCACAAAAAATATTTTCCTGCGCAAAAACATAATTGTCTTTAAGGGGCAGCAGGTACATGGATATGTACCGCGTGTCTATCCAGCCCGACGCCTTGTTTCCCGTAATCTGCACGAACCTCATTAATGCTCCGCTCTTTCGGTACACGGTGTCCGAAACAGCGCTGATTGTGTATTTCCCCCTCCACTGCGCGTCGCACGCGGTATGTTTTTCCCGCAGTGAGCGGTAAAGGGGCGCGTTTTTTCCGGTAACGTACACCGCTTGGTTCACCGCGAAATCATCTTTATCCATGTACACACCGCGATCGTTCTTTTTAAA
This sequence comes from Spirochaetales bacterium, assembly GCA_016930675.1. Lineage (GTDB taxonomy): Bacteria > Spirochaetota > Spirochaetia > SZUA-6 > RPPD01 > JAFGGG01. Next base: position 41,323 of record JAFGGG010000020.1, on the reverse strand, counting down.
CCGCATGAACACCTCGAGTTCGTCGATCATAATAAAGAATCCGTACGCCCAGCCCGCGCTGCCGTCCTCGAGTTTCACCCTGTACCAGAAATCGGCCATCTCCTGAGCAACTGCCGGTTCGGCCGTCCTTTCCAGGATCTCGACCCGCTGATTCTTCATCAACAATGTTATGACGCCGCTTTCCGGCGAGGCTGCGCTGCGCAGACGCACGCTGTCTTCGGTAATGGTGCCGTAAACAGGGAAAGAAGCGGCTTGTATGAAGAGTTCGCGGGCACTTAGTGTTTCGGGCGGCCCATCGTCGGAAACGGGCCTGTCCGCCACGGTGTGCAGTAATGCCGCCCTGCCGACTGTTTCCGGTTTTTGCTTGGGGCAGCTTACAAGAAGTATTGCCGCACTTATAAGAATCAATGACTTTTTCATATCAGGCCTCTCAGTTTATTATATCCCATAATATAAAACAAACTACAGATTGCGCGGATGTACTAGATTAAGAGGATTAATCTCCGCGCAAATCTGCGTACATCCGTGGTTTGTTTATTAGTACTATGAATAGTGCTCCGCAGCATCACCCCGCTCACTCCTCAAAACCCCTTCACTCCTTCCCGTATGGCGGCAAACATGGCCTGGTTCGCGGGCAGCAGGTATTCGGCCATTGTTATTTCATACTCCTTCCGATAGTGAAAACTTCCGTATCGTAGCGGTCTTTCTCCACTGCCATATCCAAAGCTGTGCGATTATCGCTTGCCTTGGCATCTATCGGTACGCCTTTGGAAACAAGGAACTTGGCAACATCAAGATGACCTGCTCTTGCCGCCACATCTAACTGCATCCATCCATGCTCTGCTTTTTCATTAACAGCGCCGCCCTTTGCGGCCAGCGGCTGTAGAATATCCAAATGCCCATTGGCAACAGCTCTGTTTATGGTATAAAACGAATCGGGATAGCTTAAAGCTATTTTGTTATACAGACAAGCAAAAGGAAAAATGCTTTACGTTTCATAATTTTCCTCTACTTTAAAAAAGCCGTATATTAATATGTTGCTATAATTACGCGATTAATGCAAGGATTCTCATCGTCACAAAACATGAAATGTCATCTGGTGAGCATAAAAACCTGCGCCCACGAATGCACGCACGGTATAAATCCATACGTTGATAAGAAAAGCCTGGAAAAAACACAATATCAGTCTTAATCACCCGGCTTTTAAGTATATCTACCGTTACGTTGCGGAAGTCAATATGCTTTCCGGAATCCTGGCGCCTTTTGTCATCTAAACAGGCGTAAACAAATGCATGCTGTTCCCCCACCGACAATGTGAATGCCGTAAAAATCTATGCCCTGTACTCCGCGCATCTGCTGGAGAAAGACATACATAAAAGAATGGTTCGCGTCGCAGGGATTCGAAGCGGAGGAAAGGCTGATGTTAGTCCATTGATCTTAGCAGCTCAAAGAGAAGATGCCTCAGAGAAAAGCGCAGATACTTATTAACGTACCCTTAAAAAGGACACCTGCTATTAATTCGTAAATTTATCTTTATGATGATTTCTTTTTTTCTTTTTTCTGTTTGCGCTTTTCCTTAAGGTTCAGTTTTGCTTTTTTTTGGTTTTCCCGTTTTCCTTTATCTTTTTTGCCTTTGTCGCCCATAACTGCATCTCCTTACCTGTCACATTTTATTAAACGATTTTGCCTGCTGCAAAACGTGTTTAATTATATAATATAAAATAATTAAAAACAACAGATCGCGCGAATGCGCGCGGCCGTTTTTTTATCCATCCGCGAGTGTTCGCGCGCGTCTGCGACTAGCTGACGCAGCCTATGCATAACGATGCGGCCAAAATAAGAATACCGTTTTTTTCATATGCACTTCCTCCTGCTTTAAATCATAGGAGGATAACCGGATTTGTGAAAGTAATTAAAGCGCCGGTGAAAATCCGCGCTCATCCGCGTACATCCATTGTTTATCAGACTCTTGTGATATATTAAAAATTTTCTTGACAGGGGATATCTCCGTAAATAAACTTTTTAACATATATAGAATTGGAACCTGATGATTAGGATAATAACATTATGCGCAGTAATCCTCTTTTGCGGCTCCCCGCTTTTTTCCCTGGAACAGGTGGATTTTTCAGACATAAAAACAAAATATGAAAGTTTTAAGCATATCATGGATCTGTATTCATATTATAATACCTTTCTCTTGCTTGAAAATCCGGACTGGATGCTCGATTTATACATGCTGCTGAAACTGGAAAAAAGTTTTTCCGTTCCCACCGGTTCGGGATCCATAGACCCTGAATTCGAACATTTTAACGGAATGCTGCAGGGCAAGCTCGACGTAACGGACTACCTGGGCGCAGGCGCGTTCGTCTGCTTTAACGTGAACTCATTCGTGGAAAGTCCGGCTTCCACTACCTATTTCATGTTTCAGGAAATCCTCTTCGGAGGCAGAATTACAATTTTCAATGATTTCGGCTTTACCGCCGGCGCACTTGTGTACAGCTATCCGGAAGGAGATATCGACGAGGTGCTGGCGGCGGATGATTTTGAATTTAGAATGGACAAACTGCTGCTGCAGGTAAACATGTATAATTTCAACGTCATTACATTGTTCGACGTACATGAAGCAACCTTCGATGTCATCGAGTCGAACTATATTTTCGAGCTGGGCGGCGACTACGGCATGGTGCAGCCTTCCGCCAACTATAACAACACACTGCGCAATTTCCAGATCGGCGCGGGTTACCGGAATCTGCGATTATTCAGGTTTATCAGGTTGGGAAGCGAAGTGTACGTCAGCGTGGACACGGAGGATACGGCCCTGCGGTTCGATTACGCGAAAGTGGACGTGGCGCTCGATCTGTTGGCATTACTGTTATCGGCGATTCTTGAGGAAGACGAGCTTGAAAAGGAAATAGGCTTAGCCGATGAATATGCCAGTTATGTGGATTTATATTTCAATAATTCTTATTCGTATAACATGGAATACGACGCTTATTTTTGGGGCTTCGAATTCGGCTTTAAAATAAATTTATTTAACGACCTGGCTATCGTGGATTTCGGTTTTGCCCGCAGCTACAGAAAAAGTTACCTGTTCATACCGGACAGCTGGGAGCTGTTTTTCAGGCTCCAGTTTGTCTACGGAAAAACCGTATCTGATTTTTTGAATGATAATTGAGCTTCCTGCAAAAATAACATTTTTACAAGAAGCTCCTAAAATGGAAATTGCTAACTTATTATGGTATGAAGAATAAGTATTTTACTTACTTAACATATTTTAAGTCTTGCAATTTTCTCAATTAATTAAAACTTTTTTTGGAGGTATTCCCATGGGTAAGATGTGTGAAAGTTGCCGGAACGACGCCGCCAGCGGCGAAAATATAGTCTATATACAGGGCGATAAAAGTTCGGAATGGCAGGCCGGAGCCCTGGTGCGCACCAACTACAACAATTTAAAAAGAAGAGCGGTGTTTTTATGCAAAAATTGCGTACGCAGCCTTAATGCAATCGATAAGGCGATCCAGAAGAACATAACCGGCGACGTCTACTGGCTACCCGGAGACTTCCCCTACGATCAGCTTGTCAAAGGCGAGACTCATTATGTCATAATGACCGATATGCTGAAGGATGAATTGCCTGATGACGGCGCGGCGAAGAATGCAACCATATCAGTCAGCTGGACCCGAAAAGGTTTCTTTTTGAAAGGAAATCCGGTCTTGATATTTATTGACGGGGTAATCGAAGCAGTGGGATCTTTTATGAACGGATTCAATATCAGTTTAAAAACCACTGAAGGAACGCACAAGCTTACGATCGGCTGCGGATTCGGAAAAACAAGCCTGGAATACAAAGCGGAAACCAATAAGGAGTATAAGGTTGAATTGAAATACAGTAAACTTTCAGGGCAGTTTAAAATAATAAAATTGATTTAAACCGCGAATTACGCTGATGCGCGCAGATAAAAAGATATATGTCCCGCCCCCGCACGGCGGTGTTTGCCTTCAGCTCAAGCCTGTCCTATTTATCCTCAAACGTGTGCTGCTTGCCGGCCTCATATACTTTGCCGGTCTTGGGATCGGTCCAGGGCTTGGCAAAGGTGGCGGAATAAATAGTACCGTCCTCTTTAATAATGATTTCACATCCCCTTTTTAACACCATACTTGTACCCGGAAGCTGCATGTCCTCTGCCGGCGTAAACTGATGAAAATCCCCGTTTCTGTGAAAACTCACCCAGGTATCTCTTTTCAATTTGAATTGCAATGAGGGATGCTCCCACTGCCTGGCAAGCACAAACATGTATATAGTTCCGTCTTCAAAATAATATACTTTCTTGCCGCCCTTCATGATCATTCCGTTCGACAGTGTTATATCATTTTTATACGTGCATATATGAAGCTTACCGTCATCGTTAAGGAATACTTCGCTTCCTCCCTTCAGTACATTACCGGTACTTTTATCCTTCCAGTCCCTGGCCAGGGTAAATATATACAAGTTCCCGTTCTTATAAAATCTGACGGGCGTACCCTTTTTAAAGACCATGCCCACATCGGGATATTCCCAGTCGCGCGCCAGATAGGCGCTTTCCAGGTTCCAGTTTTCATAAACCGAAAGCGATTCATTGGCCGCGAAAACCATCTTGGTGGTAGGATGCGTCCACTCCTCGGCCAGTATCATGTACACTATCCTATTGGGGCTTTCACCTATATTAAAAGTACAGTAATCATATACACACATACCGTTATCCAGAACAACTGTAGGCCCCTCGGTGCAGTCCGCCTGTGCTCCCGCAGTGTGCGGGAATACAATGGAAAAAAGCAGTAAGAGAGAAACAAGAGAGCGTTTGGTATTCATTTTTTCCTCCTCTATAGATAAGTAGTGCTATTACTTAAAAAGACATATAGTCCGTTACCACATCGTTTGTGGTAAGCCGGGTCAGATACATTTCCACAATCTTCGCAACTATCTGTTCCCTGTACGTGTTGAAATCCTTGTCGTCGAATTGAAACGCGGCGTCCCACATGCAGTCGTCAATTACATTGTAAGAAATAAAACTGCCATTATAGGTGAATTTATAGACATAAAAAACCAATGAAATGCTTTCGTTACTGCCCGCCGTGGCGTGCAGGGTGAGCATAAAATCGCCGGCTTTGTGGTTTTTGATATCCCCGTACACCGTGAAGTTCTGCGCTTCCAAGGCCTGTTTCATCAAATTCGAAATGGCATCGTGTTCGGCTTTGGATTTGTAGCCGAAGGCTTCTTCGAGCGTCGATGAGTTCAAGTTGTTTATCCTGTATTCTTCGAATATGTTGGTAATAAAATAGCGATTGCTCATTTTTATTTTGTGAGAGGGATCCCACGATATTTTATATACATATAAGATTTCATTCGGCGTATTGTCCGGTCCCGCAAATGTAGTTCCAGTATCCATAAAATAAACAACTGCCAGTATACATACAAAATAAAAGATTCTCTTCATGTATCACCCTCCTTTTAAAAAAGCGAGGCGTCTGTTTGCCGCCTGCCCGCAGCGTGTTCGTATCTGCAGCATAATACATTACTATTAATATAATGATGTATGGGGGCGAATTATGCAAGGATTATCGGCGGAAAGAAAATCGCGTCGGGCCGGGCGGCGCAAAGCACGGGCGCTGCAGCACGAACAGTAAGCGGGGTACTCCGATGGCAGAATATACCGGGGGCGGCAACATCAAAAAAGCCTCCGGCTGCGGCCGGCGGCCGGAGGAAACCCGTCCTTAATGAGCGGGATGTGCGCGCAGGGGCGGTTCTTTGGAAAACGGGTCTTGATTTTTGAATCTGATGGTAGTATAATGGTAGTATGAAAGTAAAGACATCCATAACACTTTCTGAATACCTGCTTAAAGTAGTTGACGATATGGCGGAAGACTACGGCAACCGTTCTCAGGTTATTGAACAGGCCTTGAAAGAGTTTATCGCCCATAAAGAGCGCAGGTCAAGGGACATGAAAGATTTGGAACTTATAAATAAAAACGCGGATTTTCTTAATGAAGAAGCCGCAGACACATTACACTACCAGGTACGAATTTGAATCGCGGCGAACTTTATCGTATTTATAAAGCGTCAAAAAGCGATCCCAAAAAAAGCAGGGTTTTCTGTATAGTAAGCAGGCAGGTATTGATAGATTCAAAATTTTCGACTGTAATATGCGCGCCCGTTTATTCCAACTGCGCCGGGATATCAACTCAGGTAAAGGTGGGTGTGGAAGAGGGGCTGAAGCACGCCAGCTGTATTGCGTGCGATGAGCTGGTAAGTTTATCCAAAAATGTGCTGACCAATTATATCGGAAAATTAACCGCTGAAAAAATAAACGAGCTAAACAAAGCCTTGTGTATAGCGACGGGTGTTTTATAGTTCATATTGTCTTTATTACTTTGAAAAAATTTGGAATAATGTTTTATGAAAAAAATATTAACAACCTTCATTATGATAGTGTTTTTCGGCAGCCTGCTTTACGGCGAGCAGAACCTGAGACTGTGCATCAATGCCAACCATCAAAAGGAATCTCCTTACTACGCATATAATTGCGTGGTTTTCAGTACGGACGGGAAAATTCTTGCCACCGCGAGCAGTCAATGTAATCTGTGGGATTACCAAAGCGGCATACTGCTGCGTTCCATAGGCTTCGGCAGGCATATAAGTTCCGTTTTTTTCACTCGCGACAGGAAGAAGATTATTTTGGCTGGGGATGGTGCCGCCGCGATAAAGGTGTTCGACATAGGCACGGGGAAACTGTTGCATTTGTACAAAAATTACATTTCAATGAATTGTCACATACTCGCCGTAAGCCCGGACGACACATACGCGGCGGCCGATGTGTATGAAGCGGGCGGCATGTGCAAATGGTATACTTTGTATCTTTTTAATATTAAGACAGGCGAACATATAGTAGTAGGTGGAGATAGCGACGGTCCCTACTTTTTCAGTGAGGACGGCAGGTATTTTTATTTTACTCAGAATAACGAATTCAAATGCATGTCGATTGCTGAAAAAAAGATACTCGACAAATGCAATGCAAATGAGCAAAACACAATAAATCGTCATACAAAGGAAATGGGGTATTTAAAGAACAAGATATATAAGTACACTTCGCAGGATAATAAACCGAATGATGACAACACCATTTATGAGCATGACGCCGTCATACGAAGAATGAAGTATATTCCCGAAAGCGGGCAGTGCGCCTTTATCGACCAAAACAATACTTTTTTTGTGCTCGATATCGAAAAAAATATGATTGTATGCAAAATCGGTAATATTGAACCCGCGCAAATACTGTTCAATCCGCATGACGGTAATGTGCTGGTGCTGAATAAAGACGTAATTAACATTATAAATATCAAACAAAACAAGGTATTCAGACGGATCGGCGCAAACACCTTCAAACCGCGTTATATTAATTCCTGCGCCGTCAGCGCGGACGGAACATACTTGGCGTATGATGTGGGTACTTCCGAAGAACCTTCACTCAGTATTTTTGATTTGGATTCCCTGAAGGTTGAAAAGCAGTTTAATAGATCCTGTTTCCCACTACTATTTTATAGTCGCGAAGATATATATTTTCAGAAACGGTATAGACCGGCCAAATTACAAATCTGGAACGGCAACTCGAACACGATGTTAAAAGAATTGAATAATATCAGAACATATGCCGTGCTTCCCGAACTCAGCCTGTTTTTTACTGCGGAGTATAGCAAGGACTATAAACAAAGCAGTATCAGCTTATATTCATTACCGGAAATGTCTTCTATCGCTAAATTCCCCCTGCGTTATGAGGATAACGTTGTAGTACCTCAAAAAATCGCAGTAAGCAGAGACGGCACTGAATTTATAATTGCTTACGCCTCCTCGGATGAAGGTCCCGGTGGTTATACATGCGCACTTCTTCACGGCAATGTACTGCAGGGCTGCGCGCTGGAAAAAATCTTTGAAGAACATATAATGTTTCTCAAAGATATCGTTTTTGCCTCCAAAAAGCGCCTGGCCGCTCTTTGCTACAGAGACTACGGGGAAGCGATAAAAGCGGTGATAATTGATATTAACACCAAAAAAACGGTTTTCAGCGCCGAAGAATGCGTGAATGTCCGCTTCAGCCCCGACGAATCGCTGTGCGCCGTGACCAACGCCGCGGATTACACCATCAAGGTGTATGAAACGGCCGTGTGGAGGTTGAAGTACAGTCTCGAAGAAAATGAATCCTGTCAAACGTATATGGTATTTTCTCCCGACTCCAGGTATCTGCTTGCCTGCGGCAGTGATTCGAAAATAAAAATATTCGATATGCGCAGCGGAAAACTCAGCGCCACGCTGTATGTTGTTGACGGCGACGATTTCATCATCTACACGCCGGACTGCTATTTCATGTGTTCGGAAGGCATGGAGCAGTACATCAGCGTTTTCCAAGGCGACACATTAATCCGGGACGACGAAATACTTGAAAAACTGCATAATCCCTTAAAAATCGCCCGGTTGTTCGCGGACATAGCAAAATCATTCGGTAAAAATTCCCTCTACTCATTCAGAATCGGAAGATGCAATGAGACAAGTGTGCGTATCAGAAAAGGCCCTGATTTAAGCTCAAAGATAATCGGCCTGCTGCAAAAAGACCAATTAATCGTAATTCTTGGTAGAAGCACATCAAAGATGAGAATCGACGACATGGAGGCCTACTGGTATAACATAAAAACCGTATCCGGTGTTACAGGGTGGTCGTACGGGTATTTTATCGATTCTTTGGAGAATTCCGAAAACCAATAATCTGCCTGCCCTATTTCAGACTCTCAAGATATTTCACGATATCCTTCAGTTTGCGTTCACGGGCAATATCCACGGGCTTCTTGCCCTCATTGTTTTTAACATTGGACTTGGCTCCATTGGATACCAGGTATGTGATGACATCGAGCCTGTTGCGCGCCGAGTCGGAAAATGAATCCCACGGGCCCGGGTACAGGGCATAATGCAATACCGTGTTGCCTTCGTTATCCTGGGCATTGACATCCGCACCACTGGGCACCAGTATCTTTACTCTGGTCAGATTTATATTATAGGCCGCGAAATGCAGCGGTGTCAGGCCTTGATTATCCTTGGCGTTTATATTTACGCCCGCTTTGATGAGGCACCGCGCATTGTCCAGCTGGTTGGACCATAAAAAGGCCACACAGCCCATGGTAAAAAACAGGGGTGTCCTGCCGGCGTTATTGCGCGCGTCCTTATCCGCTCCCTTGAACAACAGAAACTCTATCACGGTCACACCCCCGTGCAGTGCCGCGTCGTGCAGAGGGGTATTGCCGTCTACGTCTTTGGCATGCACACTGGCTCCTTTGGAGATGAGGATGTCCGCGGTTTCGCTTAAACTGCCGGTGGCTGCGGCTTCGTGCAGTGCCTCACGCCCGTATTTGTCCTTGGCATGGACGTTCGCACCCTTTTGCAGCAGTACCTTTACCGCCTTGAGATGGTCGTGGCCCACCGCTCCGAACAGGGGTGTTTTGCCGTCCTTGTTCTTGATATTGACATCCGCGCCCTTGGAAATAAGGAAGGCAACCACGTCTTCGATGAAATAACCCCGGTGACTTTCCGAAAGGTTTGTCACATTGTATAAAATCGAATATCCGTATTCGGCCGAGCAGGTATCATTAATGACGGCGCCCTTGGAAATAAGGTACTCCGCGCAGTCCGTAACCCCGTATGAGTACGCGTACTCCACGGCCAGGTACAGGGCCGTGGCGCCCATGTTGCTTTTTATTGTTATATCGGAGCCGGAGGCAATAAGATACTTCACCACATCCAGCTGCCCCCTGTAGGCCGCCCAGTGCAGGGGCGTCCTGCCGTAGTTGTCCTTTGCATTGAGTTGGGCCCCGTTTTTAATGAGCAGTTTTACGATCTCAAGTTGCCCGTATTCGGCCGCCTTATGCAGGGGCGTGCTCAGGCCGGTATCCTTGTCATTGACCTTGGCGCCCTTGGACAGTAGATATTCGACTGCGGCAAGATCGCCGCCATAGGCCGCCCAGTGCAGAGGGGTACCGCCGTTTTTGTCCTTCCTGTTTGCCGTTGTACTGTTCTTTACAACCAGTTTAAGCTGCTGCAGATCTCCCAGCCCCGCATAATAGTGGACTTTTTCGGCTTTAAACCAGTCGCTTTCGATGAATGCCTGTTCCGGTGTTTTGCCCGCATTGTTCGTTATATCCAGCCGCGCTCCTTTGGAGATCAGAAACCGGCATTCATCCACGTGGCCCCTTTCCATGGCAATATGCAAAGGCGTGTTGCCGTCCTTGTTTTTCCAGTTTACATCCGTACCCTTAGCCACCAGGTATTTTTTTATCTCATTGAAAATATCTCCCGACATGGTGCAAAAGCCCAGGGGCGTACTCTTGTTAAAATCGTTCGTGATATTGACATCGGCTCCGTGTTCCACAAGAACCTTGACGATATCGAAATAACCCTCATTGACCGCCTTATGCAGGGCGGAATTCCCGCCGTAGCCCTGAATTTTATTATTCACATCCGCGCCTTTTGAAACAAGGAATTTGACAATGTCGTAACGACCTTTTTCCACCGCCATGTACAAGGCCGTGCGGTTGTCGCTTGCCTTGGCGTCTACCGGCACGCCTTTGGAAACAAGGTACTCGGCCACATCAAGATAACCTCCCCTGGCCGCCACATGCAGGAGTGTCCAGCCGTACTCGGCTTTGGCATTGATATCCGCGCCCTTGCCGACCAGCGATTTGACGATATCCAGACGCCCGTCCGCCACAGCCCGCTGTATCGTATAAAACGAGTCGGTATACATCACGGTTAATGTCATAGCAATAAATAAAATAAAAAATATAATACGCTTCATTATTGTCCTCCTTTATTCATCCTTAAAAGTGTGCTTTTTATCAGCCTCATACACGATCCCGGTCTTGGGATCGGTCCACGGTTTGGCAAAGGTTGCGTAAAAAACCGTGCCGTTCTTGGCAACCACGGTGGGTCCTTTGGTACAATCCTCTTCCTGTGCCGCTGCGGTGTACAGGCTTATTAAACAAAAGACAATCAAGAAAACTGTTAAATAACGGCTGTTCTTCATTGCTCCGCCTCTTTCATCTTACTACATTTATTATAATCCATCTATATAGAAAAAGCGCATAATTCTTCCCGCTTTGATTTGAGATACAGCGTATAAAGATTCACGCAAATCTAAAAAACCCATACCCATCCGCGAATACAGTTGAAATGGACGGATTCAGGTGCTACACTTTATTAATTGGAATACGCATGCGTAAACTCGAACATTTTATGGGATTTTTTATCATTCTGATTTTCTTCTCTTTTGCTCCTGGTAATACTGAAGACCGCGAACTCACAGTTAAAAACGTACGTGAGATTGAGATAGGTCCCGAAGGATTACCGCTCCTGTCGCCCGACGGTACAATGATGGCCATGTGCTCCATGAACCGTATCGTGGTATGGACAAGCCATGGGAAGGAGCTTTTAGTCGCGGAAGGCCCAGGTTATTTGGATCGTTTTACACTCTCATGGTCGCCCGATTCACAGTATCTGGCAGTGACCGACGATTTGCTGAATGAGTTCGAAGAGCCCGATATCCGGCTTTTATGTGTTCAATCCGGGAAATTTGAGAATCTGACGGATGATGACGTGCCAGCGCTCGCGCTCACGGAACCGCCTCCTCCGGAAGCCAATCTCGACCTGTCGCCTGTGTGGAGCAGGGACGGGAAATCGCTGTATTTTATCCGCATTAACCTGCAAAATCATACGAATGTGGTGTGCCTGATGAAATTTGATATGAATACGCGTACCGTGAGTATGGCCAAAAAATTTGAGCAGGCTCCCACGTATGTCATGCACAGTCTTGCCATTGATCCGGGCGGAGATGTGACTTATCTTGATCACCCCGATTCTGATAATACTTTTATTATGCGCTTTCTGGAGCAGGCTGAGGGAACTATCCTGTCGTCCGTTGTGCTCGATCTTGAATGGAACGATCCGTTTCAGGTTTACGGAGCCGGGTATTCGACCGACGGCCGCTGGCTGTGCATAAGAACATCGCATTTTACCGAAAGCAAGGGGCATGAGTTTATAAGCGGGCATGATTTTACGTTTGCTGCGCCTGACTCGAAGCAGCTTGTTCTCCGGAGTACGGAAACCCACATCCTCACCGGATTCTGCTGGAATCCTTTTCAGGAAGACACCTTCATGTATACTCTGATAGCACCTGAAAAAAGCGGATTGTATTGCTGCAGACCGAACGGGCGGGCAAAGCTGCTGCTTGAGGGACATTTTGTGGCCGAGGGATATGGTGTGTCCTATCATGGCTCACGGCTTACGTGGTCGAATAACGATACGATCTTACTCTATGATTATAAACAACATAAACTTCTTCTGGCAACTCTTGAGATGAAGTGATAAGAAAAAATATAGCATTTGTAATCAGTTTGTCATTCCGATATAGTACTCTGATTATACTATCTCGCATACGGCTTTTTAAAGCGGGCCACTACACACCGTAGAGAGCTTTTTTATTTGACAACGCGGGTATACGGATTTAAGCTGAATATGGAGGTGAATATGAAAACGATAATTGCCATAGCTTTACTCACGGCAGTCTGTTTAGCGGGGTGCACTCCCAGGCTGAGTCCCGAAGAGCAGGCAAAGGTGGATGCCGAGTTGATAAAAGCCATAACAGGCGGTACTGAGCAAGAGGTCAAGGCACTATTAGACAAGGGCGCTGATGCGAACGCATCGACAGAAGGCGGCCAGACGGCCTTAATGTTTGCAGCCGATGAAGATAACGCGGAAAAGGTCAAGCTGCTTTTAGCCAGAGGGGCTGATCCTAATGCAAAAAACAGTAACGGCTTTACCGCGCTGATAATAGCGCAATTCCAAAGCGATGACGATATCATCCAGCTTCTTCTTGATGCGGGTGCCAAAGAGGAGTAGGAGGAATTTACATATACTTTAAATAAAATATAAAGCTTAGGAGTTATTCTTTGGCTCCGGCTTCAATAAGCAGCTTAATAATATCCTGATTTTGCGTCCACTTTTGCGCCATGGAAAGGGCTGTTGCCCCCTTTTCCCAGCCCAGGTTTTCGCCTTTCATATTACTGTCAGCCGTTGTTACGGCGTTTACGTCTATTCCCGCGGCGATCAATAAGCCGGCGATTTCTATGTCATTATTTTGAACGGCCCCCATTAACGCGGTAAAGCCTTCAACGGTTTTCAGATTAACGTCCGCTCCTTTTTCCAGCAGCAGCCTGACGCACTCCGCGTCCGAATAGGTGGAAGCATACAATACCGCTGTCCAGCCGCTCTTATTTTTTGTATTGACATGAGCGCCCTTTTCCAGCAGCAGGCGCAGTATGCGGATATTTACTTTGCGTGAGGCATTCATCAAAGCGGTTTCTCCCTCATTGTCTTGGACGTTGATCAAAGCACCCCTGTCGACAAGCAGCCTGACGGTCTCGTAATTACCCCAGTAGGTTGCCACGAGTAAAACCGTAGCGCCTTCTTGGTCACGGTGGTTCAGATCGGCGCCGGCAGCGAGCAGTTTACCCACATATTCAGATAATCCGTAATAAGCGGCCCAGGTTAACGCGGTCCAGCCCATGTAGTCCTCCGCGTCGATATGCTCGGTTTTTGAGATAAGCATATCGGCTATTGTGCCATTTTTCATATGCAGCGCCCACATGAGCACGGTTCTTCCTATACACTCGTCATGCGCTTCGATATCCGCTCCCGCGGCGATAAGCAGCTCGGCTATATCCGTGTGTTTACCGCCCAGGGCCAGCAAAAGCGGGCTAAAACAAATCTTACTGTCGCCGGTGTCTATCTCAATGCCCTTTTCAAGCAGCACCTTGACCATCTCCAGATGGCCGTTTTTGGCAGCCCAGTGCAGGGCGGTGGCACTTTTTTCGTCTTTAGTGTTGATGTCCACTCCCGCCGCCAGAAGCTGTTTTACTTTATTCAGATTGCCGTCTTTGGCCGCCTGGATAAACTCCGCCCCGGCGTCGGCCCATGCTGACACGCACATGGCATAAAGGATAATTATCAATGATATCGCTTTTTTCATCATTACACTCCTCATAAATATACACCGTAAAACCATAATATCCGCCTCGGTAAAATTAAACAAGTATATTAATATAAGGGAAAGAACCAGTGTGGAGCGCCTGTTTTTACAGACGTGCGGGCACGATAAGCGCGGCTCCTGCTTGAAAAACACTGTGCCTGGCGAAAAAATTTTGAAAATTCAATTTTTTTTATTATAATTAATGCAATAGTAATCATTATGCTGTTATTATATATGAGGAGGGGAATTAAACATGTTAGCATCTTCAAATAATGAACCTAAAGTCATGCCCAAAATCAGATGTCCCAAATGTGAAAAAAGCAATCTCCACTTAAAAGACTGCAATACTCTCTTCTGTCCCGCATGCAATTACACGCTTCAATTATTAGGGCCCCGGGTCAAGCTTGGGCCTGACTCATAAGCAAAAGGGTTTTCAACAGCCTGAAATTAGGTTTAATAGTTTCTCTATTTTGCACCGGCTTCTTTAAAAGCCTGTACCGCCTCTTTACGACCATATCCCTGCGCATAACTTAAGGCTGTTTGACCCCTGCTGTTCTTTTTATTAACGGTCCGCTTTAAATCAGAAGCTGCCTGTCAGTCCTTGGCGAATTTCCCCGGAGGCGGTTTTTGGCGAGGCCCGGCCTTGAAACTCACGGATGATGTGGGACACACGGAAATGCAGGTACCGCAGCTGAAGCAGTCGGGTATTGTCTTTTTATCGCGCTTCAGGATGGCGCTCATCACCGTGGAGGGACAGGCCTTGGCGCACGCGTCGCAGGCCGTGCAGGTGTCGTAATTCACATGAATTTTATAGAGCGAGATTTTTTCAAAAATCCAGCCTACCAGACCGAACGGACAGAAGAAATGACACCACGGCCGGTATATAAAAACACTGAGCGCCAGCACAACCGCTATGAAAGCCATGGTTATAATCCCCAATGTCAGCGGTTTAAAGATGCGAAAAGGATCAATGGGCTCAATAAGATCGGCAGCCCACAGGAACGCGACTGCGATCAAGCATATGAAAAATAAAATACGCACGCTGTTGGAAAGCCAAAAGGGCGGTTTTATCTGAGGCGCGAAAAGCCGTGCGCTGTCCTTGCGGTTGCGGTTCAGCCTAAACAGAAAGTCCTGCAGGGTACCGATCTGGCATCCCCAGGAGCAGATAAACTTATTGGCCAGCAGCACAAACACAATGAGCACGCCGAAAGCCGCCAGACGAGGCCAAAACACGGCGCCTGAAACAGCAAAAAGCACAACCGCGTCCTTGACCGTTCCCATGGGCGAAGGATCGGCTCCCAAGACCACGCCGAAACCAAGCACAGCCAGGGCGTAGAGCCATCTGCGTAAAGCAGTCTGTATTTTGGCCGCGCGCAGCAGCAGGAAAACCAGAAAGAGGAACACAAACCACAAAGCGAACTTGATAACAATTTTAATCCAGTCCTTGCTGCTTTCTTCCTGCGCCAGCGCCCAGTGCTGTCTGATAAGCGTGACAGCTTCCTGTTCACTCAGGTTAAGGGAAGAAAAGGTCTTGCTCAGATCTTCCTTTGTTCGCAGGCCGAACGCTGCTTTGAGCACCGGATTGGGAATATTATTAACCTGCCCGATGTGGCTTAATGTCATTTCCGCGCCGATCTTGAACTCTTCAGGCAGTTCAAGCCCCTCCGGTTTGCCCCCCCACACGTGAGTTGAAAGCACGGAACCGCCGATAATTACTCCAATTGAAACAATTAACATTACAATACGCAAGAGTTTTGATGTTTTTTTCATTGCCTCTACCTCCGTTTTTTTATTTTAACAGGTTATACTCCTGAAAACGCGTTAAATCCTCCGTCTACCGGCAGGATCACGCCGGTGATAAAACTCGCCAGATCCGATAACAGAAAAAGCATGGGGCCGGTTAAATTCTCCGGGTCTCCGAATTTTTTCATAGGCGTATGCTGAATAATTTTTTTGCCCCTCTCCGTCAGACCGCCGTTTTTTTCTTCATGCAATCAACCTACCACCAGCTTTGCTGGTGGTAGGTGAGGGAGCACCCCTTCGGGGTGCAAGGAGGAAGAAAAAGCCACCCCTTTTTCAGCATCTTTTTAACCACCACCATAGGTGGTGGCTTTTTCGGAAGTAAAAAACGGTTCTGGTCGGTCAGCAGAAATCCCGGGGCCAGCGCGTTCACCCTGACGCTTACCTTTGCCAGGTGAACGGCCAGCCAGCGGGTGAAGTTATTCACGGCCGATTTTGCCGCAGAGTAGGCAGGTATTTTTGTAAGCGGCCTGTACGCGCTCATGGAAGAGATGTTTAAAATCGCTCCCCGCTTTTGTTGAATCATATCCGCTGCAAAAACATAACTGGCCGTGACCGTACCCATAAAATTAAGATCATGCACTTTTTTAAACTCTCCTAAGCCCAGACCGAAAAATGTGTCGCGTGCCTGTTTAAAATTATCTTCATTTATAAACTCATTTTGTGTTGTAGCGGACGGCAGATGAGTGTGAAAATCAATAACAGGCAGGTGCTCGGCATACTCATGGTACAGCTTTCGGGCCAATTTTGACTGCACTAAAAAGTGATCACGGATGTATTTT
This sequence comes from Spirochaetales bacterium, assembly GCA_016930675.1. Classification (GTDB taxonomy): domain Bacteria; phylum Spirochaetota; class Spirochaetia; order SZUA-6; family RPPD01; genus JAFGGG01. The sequence goes on along the minus strand of JAFGGG010000020.1, from coordinate 24,643 downwards.
TTCATAAATACCCCATTTATCAATTGCAAGTATATTATTTTCCAATCCCTGTATCAGTATTTCATGATTTTCAATTTCTTCAGCATAGTCTTTCTTCATTTTTTCAGGAAGATCCGCGATACGGCCTAATAACGATTCCAATTTTTGCTTTTCATTAAGAATTCTATTTTTTAAATCTACTACTTCCTGTATTTGTTCCGAGAATATGACCTTCTTGATGAGTATGCTCCGGATTTTGATGCCCAGCTGCTTCAGATCCTGATTAATATCTTTTATATCCTGAGGATTAAATCTAAAAATCTCTCTTTTATTTAATAAATCTTTGATCCCGGTTTTAGAAAATCTGTCAGAAAATATATCATACATAGCTGATTCTATGCCGGCCTGAATATTCTCATTATTAGTTTTAGCATTGTACTGGCATACGTACTGAATGTTTACCGAAAGCCCCTCGCCTGAACACACCATAACCTCGGATTCGTATTTTAATAAGGATTTTTCAGTACACATAAAGACGGATGGCAGTAATAAAAGTAATGTTATTATTTTTCTACTATTCCACATCAATATAGTGCCCGAAAGACCAGCCTAGGGTTCCGTCGGATTTCAGAATATAATACCAATAATCTTCAAATCCTTCGGCTTTTTTCTTTTGTTTTGTTTTTTGCAATATCTTTACTCTGTCACCCTTCGAAAGCCTTGCCACAATATCGGCTTTAAGCTCGGGCTGTACGCGGATACGTAAAAAATTCTCATTAACCGTTCCGTATAAATTCCCGGTATCCGCACCTGCTGCGATTAATATGCGCACGTTTTCGGTATTCCCGTTTTTTATGGCCTTATCCAGAGCCGACTCTCTGAAATAATCTCTTTTATCAAGCGGGCACCCTTTTTCGATAAGCAGTTTCAAGATTTCCGGATTATCCTTTCCTGCTGCTACCATGAGGGCGTTGGAATAACTGTCACTTTGGGCGTTGATATCCGCTCCCATTGCCATGAGACGTTTGACCATGTCAAGATCACCCATGGTAACGGCATACATCAAAACCGAAAAACCGCCTATACCTTTTACCTTTATATCCGCCCCGGCGTCCAGCAAGAGATGGGCAGCGCGGGCCTGTTTTCCCCGCATGGCTAAAATCAAAGCCGGGTCTTTGTCCCTGTTTTTAAGATTTATATTCGCGCCTGCTTCTATCAGCAGCTTCATGATATCTACATGTCCTTTTTCCGCGGCCCACATTAATGCTGTCCAGTTTAAGGTGTTAAGCGCGTTTACCTCCGCTCCCGCCTGAATAAGATATTTAGCACTCTCCGCATTTCCCTGCAGAGCAGCAAGCATTAGGGGTGTAAAATCCAGTTCATCCTTGACCTCTACATCCGCTCCCGCCACAATCAGTGTTTTCACGATCTCCGGATAACCATACAAGCAGGCTATCATCAGTTCCGTGTCCTGATTCTTATTTCTTTGATCAAGCTCGGCGCTGAATTTAAGCAGCAGAGAAACCGTATCCTTATTACCGCTTATTACCGCCAACATCAGGGGTGTGTAATCAAAATCATTTCTGATGTTAACCTCAGCTCCCGCTTTTAACAGCAATTCCACAATTCTGTAATGGCCCTCACCCGCGGCCCACATCAAAGCCGTATCACCGATATGATTTTTTTTGTATACAGCCGCTCCTTTGTTTAAAAGCAGCTCAACTATCTGCTCGCGGCCCAGCAACGAAGACCACATCAGCGCTGTTTCCCCTTTTTGATTTCCGGCGTTTATATTGGTTCCGCTTTCAATCAAGTGTTTTACACCGCTGTAATCTCCTGAACGGGCCGCCGCAATCAATTCGCCGCTACTATCGGCAAAGGAAACCGCGGTTAAGCATATGAGGAGACTTACCCTAAAAAGTATCTGTTTCATGACTTCTCATTCTCATGTCCGGCTTTTTTTCATTACTTCGCGGCTCGCAATAGCTGGATCATCTCCGCGTTACCTTGTTCTACGGCAATGTTCAAAGCCGTTTTTCCTTCCTGATTTTTTTTATGAATATCGGCTCCCGCGTTTATCAAAATCCGGGCGGCGGCAAGATTATTATAACGCACCGCGCGCATTAAAGGAGTTGTATGCGTATCTTCAATTTTCATAGGATCAAGCTGTATGCCGATCGTTAAATCGGGGTCCGCCCCCGCATCCAGAAGCATTTGCATTATAACATTGGCGGTTTCACTTTTGTCTTCTATTAAGCAGCTTAACAGTGAGTGGGGGATGGTGGCGGTGCAAACCGCTTTAATATTAACATTTCTTCCTTGGGCAATTAAGCTCCTTACCTGCGCCACATCATTTTTAACAACAGCCAACACAAGATCACTTTCTGTTTTTCTTAGCGTATGCTGTTTACCACCCTCTTTAAATATGATTTTTTCAGCACTTATATATTCGATCTGCCATATGTACACAATAACATCCCTGTAAAAATTCGAAGTTTGAATATACAGTGTTCGTCCCGAAAGCTTCCACATCCCCGTGAATATAACCTGATTATACTCCCCGTCCTTAAAAAAACGGTGGCACTCCCAGCCTCCGACAAGCAGTTCTTCGATCTTTTGTGTGTTCAAATTCGAGTAATGGTCCGCGTAACCGGTAATACAGAGTAACAACAGCACAATTATGAACACAAGCCTTTTCATTAAAACGCGGACCTCTTTTAAAAAATTTTAACTTTTACAGAAATGATATTTTTTACCACATCATCAGGCGGACTCACACCGCTGTCATTAGCATCCCATGTTATGTAACAAAAACTGTATAAAACGGTAAGGCTGACGGGAAACTGAGGGAACGTGTAGGTAGCTTCCAAAGTGATGATATTGTTCCAGTCATATATCCCGTCGTTAAGAAAGCTTTTATCGGGATACGCATCCTCCTGATCGTAATCAAAGGGTATGTTCACATCTCCGTAAATTACCGGTGCTCCGGCCAGCAGATTCCAATCATTCGTACCGTGGCGAATGAGTTGATATTTCACACCCACAAGCAGATTGTGCAATAACAACGCCTCGATTTTTATTAAAAACTCATCCGAATTGGGCGGCAGATAATAGCCCAGGTTTTCATTATCATGAGTGAAGCTCATATCCACATCCGTACCCATAGTGGGAACATATTCCTCCGGATAGTGGGCATAAACAAAGGGTTCGATCTTGGTATACTGCAGAGTGAGCAAGGTCGCGGGCAGACCGGGAATGGGAATCTCCACGCCACATTGAACAGCAAACATATTCCTGGGACGCGTAAACAGCTCGCTTAAATTGACAAGCTCCATTTCATCCACAAAAAGCGATCCGTGGACCCGGACAAATCCCGCGATATCGAACGAGCAGTTAATGATCTGGGCCACATTATCAAAATTACCGTGCAGGTTCTGGTGCAAAACCGGGTACATAAGCGGATTCAGATATCCCAACTCGAAACGTTTGCCCCAAACAGCCACACTGGTCACGGATACATAGCACCAGTCAAAGGGAAAGAACTCAAGCATCTGAAGCGTAAGCATTTTCTGAAACGAAAGATTGGTACTGCTCAGCTGGTTTTCCTGTAGCCAGTTTCCCAAAGAACCCACATTATACGCGATATTCACGCCGGGAGCCAGCCGGGCGTGCAGTTCCACGCCTTCAAAAGGACGCGCGCTTTCGGACAAATACAGGTTGCCCGCGCCTTCTCCCCAGTCCCTGCGCAGGCGGGCAAAGCGTATGGTCAGATCATCATTAAAGAATTGAGCCGTCAGCTCGTTTTCCAGAATAAAACTGAAGTAGGGATAAGGTTCAATCCCGTCGTCACTGTAACGGGGATCGCCGAATCCCAAATGGAATCCGTCCCACTGTTTGCTGAAACTATACGGGGCAAAACACTGCGGGTCAACTTTGTCGTAGGTAACGCCGAAGCAGCCGTAATAGGAAAAAAAGTCGCTGATATCGCCTTTCATATATAACCGCAAGCCGTTAAACATGTGTACATTGGAAAGATCATTAATATTCACTCTGTAATCGGACTCAAAGCATACACCTGCCATGAACAGCCCCAGACCCCCCTGTACCGCCTGGTTTCCGTGTTCAAACCCGCTGTTTACGCTTTTAAATTCATTCAGATAGCTTTCAATTAAAACGAGATCTTGGGCGTCCAGCTTTGACCGGTTGTCATACGCTGTTTCCAGGTAGCGGATGACCGCGCTTTTGGAATAAGGTTTGACTCTGCTGAGATTGGTGAGCGCTCCTTTGATTTCGGCTATTTTCAAAATATGATACACAGGATGGCCCAGATCCACAGTCAGATTCTCTTGGGCCAAGGCCGATATAGATAAAAAGAGCATAAGAACTATTATCAGGTTTACATGATGTTTCATCGCTGCTTGTGTTTTCAAGCATAACTTTTTTTTTGATATGAAACAAGAATTTTATTATATATATCGGCAATTTCCTTTTAAGGAGTCTTTTATAAAAGGCTTATATAGTAATTTCTATATTTTTTTGGAAAAATGCCGTCTGAATGTATATAATTATAATTAGGTAGAGTAATGAATTTACATAAGATTACAAGATTTCTTTTTTATTTACTTATTCACAGTTTTGGTTTCTATCTCATCTACTATGTTGTTTCGAATCATTTTTTAATGCCGGTAATCCATAAAGAATTATCCCTCATCTTTCCTTTCTGCATCCACTTAGTCAGCTGCGGCCTTTACTTCCTCCTCACCTGGAAAGACCTCTATTCTTATGATTATCATTACTTCCTCTTATCAAATAAAATCATCATTTTAAAGAATATTATGTACACCACCCTCTTCATCCCCCTCTGTGTGGTCCTGTTTCTGATATTCAATCCTCTGCTTTTAAAAGACCCGCTGCTGGAAAGATATATTTTTATTTCTCTTATCCTGCTTATCTGCAATATCATAAGCTTCATAGTAATCAATCTCATGTCTTCAAGCTGGATATCGCATTTGGTCAAAGCAGGTTATTTAAAGAAAAATATCATGATTATCGGTAATAAAGAAAATTATCCGGAATTAGACACTCTTTTTCCTTACAACCAGATTTCCAAAAAATATACCGGCACGCTAACACTCAAGAACAGGCAGTGGTATTTTCATGACAGCCAGCGCAACACAAAAAAGATCTCGTACAAACAGATTAAAAATCTGCTCTGCAGACTTAATGTGGGAGAGGTAATTATTACCAACTCACCGGAGCTGCCGCGCAATGCGGTTTCCGGTCTTGTGGATTACTGTAAAAATAATTCGATCGACTACTCTCTTATCGATTCGATACAAAAAATCCCCAAAAAAAGCTTCTGGCTGGGCATAACGACCTATGTGACGGTCTTCAATAATATTGCCACCCACCGGGACTCGCTGATGCAGATAACCTTTAAAAGAATACTTGACCTGGTACTGGTGGCGTTTTCACTTTTTCTCTTCCTGCCTTTAAGCCTGTTTATCGCACTTGCCATAAAATTGGAAGACGGAGGCCCGATTCTTTATGTGAGTAAACGGGTCGGCATAAACGGTAAAATTATAAAATTCTACAAATTCCGCTCCATGATCCTTAACGCGGAAGTTTTAAAGCAAAAACTGCTTAAATATAACGAGCGCGGGGACGGACCGCTTTTTAAAATCAAGAACGATCCCCGTGTTACTCGCGTGGGCAGAATAATCAGAAAATACAGCATGGATGAACTCCCTCAGTTAATCAGTGTGCTCAAAGGTGATTTGAGTCTGGTAGGACCGAGGCCGCATCTGATTAACGAGGTGGAAGCCTATTCGGATCACGACATGTTAAGACTGGAATGCGTGCCGGGAGTTACCGGTCTGCCCCAGATTTACGGCAGAAATACCTTAAGCTTTGAAAAATGGGTCTCTTTGGATTTATCTTACCGAAAAAACTGGTCATTTTATTTTGATCTGAAAATACTGGTTAAAAGTCTGCGCATAGTGATCGCGCCCTTTTTCACGAAAAGCTATCAATAAGAATCTATAAAAATCAAACTGCGCGCATTATCCGGTCTAAAAACGCGGCATCACTTTCTATTGTTTAAGAGCCGTTATAATCTTACGGGCAAAATCCCCCGCAGCCTGAGGCCCATTAGCGGTGATGACAGTGCCGTCCTGCTCGACCGCTTTACCGGTAAAAACCGCTCCTTTTGCCTTAAGAATTTCCGAGTTAAAACAGGTGGCTTGCTTATTCGTAAGAATACCCGCGTAAGCTAAAATATTGGGAGCAATACAGATGGCGCAGATAAGTATTCCTTTGTTGAACGCCTGCCGGGCCACAGCATGTGCCGCAGGACTGTTGTAATATTCTTCGGCTCCTCCACCGCCCACAAACACAACCGCCGCATAGTCATCGACCTTAACACGCTCAAGTAAAAGATCGGGATTCACCCGCGCGCCCAGCATACCGGTGACCGTGGATTTTGTCGAACAGGCTATTTTTACCTGATAGCCGTTCTGCTCAAATATTTGTTTGGGAACCCGCAGCTCCTCATCTCTAAAATTCGAGCTGGCGATTATCATCAAAATCAAACCGCCATTGGACACAAGCATGTTATCCGAATTGAGTAATGATACGGTAAAGCTGATACATAAAACAAAAAACACTACACGGAAAAGTATAAAACGTTTTTTCATAACTTCCCCCTTATCCTATGGGATATATATTTATTCAAAAACTTCTGCGTGTATCTGTCAATATGGTTGGTTCAATAAAAAAAAGTTGATTGTCCTTTTACTTTTTTGATAATCTGGGCCATAGTCTGAATTTTTCCTGAGTTAATAAGTCAACAACAGTATCAATGTATTCTTTTTTTGCGATAAGAAATACGGTATCGTCCGCTTTCAGCTCATGCTCGCCGCGGGGAATAAAAAACTCATCCTGGGCTTCTCTGTAAATTCCCATAAACACGCAATCGCCCGGAAATTTTTTATGCTGTGTGATTTCTTTAATCTTCATTCCGATACTTTTGGCTTTTCCGGGTATTTTAATGGCAAACACCTCGGCTCTGCCGCGGCTTAAGGACATGACGCTTCTTACTTTGGGCTGTTCTATTTCAACGATTATTTGATTAATCAACAGATCCGCCACTCTTACAATTATTGTCACGCCCGCCAGCTTATATGACTCTTCATAACGGGGATTCCTGAGGCGGGCGATTATTTTGGGGATGCCCATACTTTTGGCAAGCAGCGCGCACGCTATGTTATCCGAATCCAACCGTGTCAGACACAAAATAATATCAGCGTTTTTGGCTCCGGCCTTTTCCAAAACCGTGAGGTCCGTGGCGTTTCCCACAATAGTAAGCGCCCCTGTTTCACTGTGAATATACTGACAGGCATCCGCGTTCATATCGATAACCACTACATTGTGTTTGCTGTCCACAAGCAGTTTGATAATCTCCTGACCGATTGTTCCTGCTCCGGCCACAATAATATACATATCTTTACCTCCCTTTTATATTTACATCCACGATCTTTTTCTGAACAAAAGCAGCACGGGCAGGATCTCCAGCCTCCCCGCCAGCATACCAAAAATATAAATAAGCTTTATAAGGGGGTGCAACTGACTCATTTCCTGCGTGGTTATGTAACAGGGCCCGATATTACCCAAAGCGCTGCACATGCCTGAAAAAGAACTTACCACATCAAGCGAAGACAGCAGAGCCGTGATACAACCGCCTATAATGATAATCGCGATCCACGCAATAAAGATGCCGCAGATTTTAACAATTTCACCCGGAGGAATTATTTTACCGTCGATAACCAGCGGAGATACCGCTCTGCGCGGTATGCTCAGTCTGGAAACCTCCCTCTTTATTACTTTTAACAGCACACTTACCCTGAACACCTTGATGCCGCCGCCCGTTGAACCCACACAGCCGCCGATTATCATCATCAACAGGAAAAGCTGTTTGGCCAAAAATCCGAACGCGGGGCTGCCGATGTCTTCCGTGGCAAAGCCGGTTGTGGTCAGAATCGCGGTTGTTTGAAAAAGCACGGCCCGGAAATTCCTTTCCGCCTGCTGCCAGAAGGCAAGCGGATTTTCCGCGAGCTGCGGCAAAGGAAATATTTTGATTACCCGTTCCGCAAAAATGAATATCACAAAAACCAGAATAAACCCCCACCAGTGGCGCATTTCAGAATTATCGCCTAATGCCTTTACATCACCTTTCAACACTCTATAATGAATGAGAAAGTTTGTACCTCCCAGGATCATTCCCAAGATAAGGATATATTCAATAAAAGCGTAATTGACATGTCCTGAAGCCTGATAATAACCGATGCTGGCGTCATAGGGTGAAAAACCTCCCGTGGACAGCGCAGTAAAGCTATGACAGATACTGTCAAAACAGCTCATACCCGCGATTATAAGTAAAAAAATAATCAGCAGAGTGAATCCGCAATAAATCAGCCAGAGGATTTTTATGGTATTGGCCAGGCCCGGCACGGGACGGACCGCTTCTATCTTATGACTTTCAGCGTTAAAAAGTAAATGCGCGCTGCCCTTTCTGTAGAGCGCCGCGAGAAACAGGGTGAGAATGCCCAAGCCCCCGATCCATTGGATAAGGGCCCGCCAGAAAATAATGCTTTTGGGAAGATTATCCAGTCCCTGAAACATGGTAATACCTGTGGTAGTAAAACCGCTCATTGTCTCAAAAAAACCGTCTAAAAAACTCGCGCCTATGGCAAAGACAAAGGGCAGCGCGCCCAAACAGGAAAAGACCAGCCACGTCAGGCTGCATATCAACATTGAGGCTTTGGTATTCGGTCTGCCTTTGGGAAAAATGTGAAAAAGCAGCAGTCCGCAGGCCATGGTAACGGCAGCGGGAATAAGAAAAGCATACCAGGTGCTGAGTCCCTGTTGGATCTCACCGTATATCAATCCCACAACAAGCGGCAGCAAAAGCGCCGCGCCCAGAATAAACAGCAGAGAACCAAGCGTACTGAAAACAACATTGATAGTATCTAGTTTGTTCCTCATAGCTTATGAGATACATTATATACGTTCTTAAGAAAAAAGAAACTCAATAATTTTTAACACATCAATCCGTTTTTAAATCCGTGCGTGTTAATAATTTAATTGCAGTTCTGAGCCGGATATTACCGCCCCGCCGGCATTCACATAATACACAGACTCAACCTCAGACCTGCCTTTTTTACAGCCTTTGAAGAATATATATCTCCCATCCGCGGAAAATTCCGGTGCCCGAAAGACATACTCCTCTTCGGAAGTGCGTACCGTGGTACCGCTCTCCATATCCAAGATATTTATCCCCCCGTTGGAATCACAAACAAGGCGCTTACTATCAGGAGAAAAATCACAGGACCTGTAATCCATTTCATCAAAAAAACCATTGCTGCCTTGAAAATTAAACACATCCGCAAGAGGGATTGTTATTTTATTTTCAATATCTATGAAGTACATCCTAAGATACACCATACTCACTTCAGGCGGCGAAACATCGGTATAAAGAATACACTTTTTTCGATCCAACGAATATGTTGCACCAAGCAATATCCCCGGATAGCGAAAGGATCCCATATGATCCTGCGGCATAAGCATTTGCTGCATAACATTCGCATACAGTACTTTTTTAGTACCATTGAGTGTCATGTGATATATATCTTTTGAAAAAACAATCACACCTTGTCCGTTCTCGTCCCACTCAATAAGCCTGCTGCCGATTTTAAATTGTGCGAAAACCTTCGCGGGCGCTTCTGCGAACATAACTGTATCATGCATTACAAATAATAATTTATGTCCTTGTCTCGACCACTTAACTACCGGACTGTATACATCGAAATTGGTTAATATGCTTTTTGCAAACGACGAGGAATCGATAATGCACAGCTCATACGGCAGTTTGTCGCCGCAGACAACGGCAATGTATTTGTCGTCAGCGGACCATGATACGTTGTGGATTATGACATTATGCAGCAGTTCCGTGCTTTTCATTTCAGAAGAAGAGTTAATATCTATAATTCTTAAAAATCGCCGACTATGCATCACAACCTGAAATGCAATTTTTTTCCTGTCGGACGAAACGAAGATTCTAAAAAAATGATGTTCCTCTTTATAATCTGTTAACCGATAAACCTTTAGCTGTTTATCCACAACATATATCTGCTGATGTCCGCGACTCCCCTCCGTGAACACATAATTTATTATCGCAGTATCCGGTTTATTTTCTCCTGCTTGAACACCTGGTACAATCAGACAATAAAACAGTAATAAAATATAAAATATTCTTCTCATGTTTGAACAGCATACCATCTATCCTGTAATCACCTGTAAAATTTCCGTAAAAAATTGTAAAATCTTCTCCTGCGAAAAACTTTATTTATGCATTAAAATAGATATAATTAATAGTAATACAAGGGGAACCTCAGTGCCTCAGCAACGTCCGCGTATTGGTTTGTTGTTCGATTTCCTGTTAGAAGAGTACCAATTAAAGATATGGTCCGGTATGCAGAAAGCGGCCGAGGATCACGATCTAAACCTTTACTGCTTTCTCGGCGGCGAGTTGGAAGGCCATCTTTTATTTTCAACTAAGCGCAATACTGCCTATGATTTAGTCGCACCATCGCAGTTGGACGGTGTGATTATAGTATCGGCAGGAATTTTAACCCATATTTCCAAAAAAAAATTCAATAGTTTTTACGAGCCTTTTACATCAATTCCCAATGTAAGTATCGGTGTGGAAATTGAGGGCTGCCCCAGCCTGCTTGTAGATAATGCAAAAGGCATAATAGAAACAGTCGAACATCTTGTCGAGGAACACCACTATAGACGTATTGCTTTTATCAAAGGCCCTGAGAATAATCCCGAGGCTAAAGAGCGTTACACTGCTTACAAAAAAGCCCTTGCTCAATACAACCTTGAATTTGATCCCGGACTGGTTGCACCCGGTTACTTTACCATAGATGCAGGTAAAAATGCGGTAAGTATTTTTTTTGATCGGCGCAAGATGAGCTGCGATGCTATTATTGCCTGTTGCGATCTTACTGCATTAGGTGCCATAGATGCTTTGCAGCAAAGGAATATCCGCGTACCCGAAGATGTTGCGATTGTGGGTTTCGATAATAGTAAGGCAGGCCGTTTTACAAAACCGCAATTGACGACCGTACACCAACCCATAACGGATTTAGGTTGCCAGGCAGTTGATATGTTGTTAACCCAGATTAAGGGATTTCATTGCCCCAAGCGTACAATGCTCCCCACGCACTTACGCATCAGACGCTCTTGCGGATGCAGTTTTGAAAGCAAAGCATATTTTTTTACACCTGCTCCCGGCAGCACCGGATCTCTGACACCGGGGCTGTTACAAAATATTAAGCACGAGCTTATTCAGGAAGTAGCACGCAAGATAGAGAAATATGTTATTAATCCAACCCGCAGAAATTCATACTCATCTTGGATCGAAAATCTTGTGGAAGACTATTTTACATCCCTCTTAAAATCCAATGAAGAGATTTTTTTAAATACCCTTGAAAATACTATTGCCCAGGTTGAACCGGAAAATATTGATATCTTTTGCTGGCGCCGGATCCTCGCTATCCCTTTTGATAAATTACTGTCTTTGCTTTCCACTCCTAAAGATATAGTTACCTTACTCAACCTATGGAAAAGAGCATCAGAATTTCTTTGGGAAATTGAAATGAGGGATGAAGCCGAATACGAAGCCAAAGCTGCCAGTATGCGTGATGTTGTCATATCGATCGGCCAAGAGTTGCTCTCTCTGTTTAATACAAAAAAATTTACACAGATAATTGACAGGCTCCTTCCTCGTATCGGAATCAACCGCTTTTATATCACGATATATACGGATAGCGATAATTCTTTTACCAACAGTCGTTTTATCCATGCCTATGAAAACGCAAAATCACGCCGCGATCTATTGAAAAGGGATTCAGTAGAAACAGAATCGATTATTACCCTCTGCTTTAAAGGAAAGCGGAAAAGGGAATGCCTTATTATTCTTCCTTTATTTGTTCAACATGAAAGCCTCGGTTTTTTTATTCTGGAACACAATAATCTGGAAGGACTCACTTATTTAAACATAGCTATTCAGTTAAGCAACGCTCTTAAAGGGGCTCGTATTGTGGATGGGTTTTCCAGACAAACCGAATACCTATCCACCTCTAATAAAGAAAAAGAGACCCTTTTAAAAGAAATACATCATCGGGTAAAGAACAACCTGCAGGTAATATACAGCTTTCTAAATCTGCAAAGACGCCAGACTTCAAACAAAGAAATAATCGATCAGTTTAAAGCCATTCAGAACCGAGTTAAATCCATGGCGATATTGCATGAGCAACTTTATCGGGACAATGATTTTTCCAAACTTAACCTCAAGCATTACTTAAAATCATTAATTAATTACCTTAAAATATCTTATTCTTCCGATATAAACACATCTTATATATTCGACGAGGAAGAAATTAACATTAACTTTGAAAGAGCCATTCCGCTGGGGCTCGTGGTCAATGAACTGGTATCCAATTCTCTTAAACACGCTTTCAATCCAAAAAAGACAAAAAAACCTCCGGAAATCGAAGTTATCTGCCGCCACACTAAAGGGAAAAAAATCTTCTTAAGTATTCATGATAACGGCAGCGGCTTTGATAAAGGTTTTGATATACGAAACACAACATCCCTGGGCATGCAGATTGTGTACAACATTATCAACAATCAATTGGAGGGGAAACTTGACCTTGTATTTGAAGACGGTCCCCGTTTCAATATACATATCCCCCTCCCGGAATAAATACCGTCTTCTGAACGCACAAGGCGAATGAGAAATAGAACAACCTTCCGCAAAACTAAAAAACCTTTCATTTATTATCTGAATACATATAATTTAAAGCAAGACAACTCTATATAAGGTGTACATAAATGCCTAAGAAACGCCCGCGCATTGGTCTATTAATCGATTTCTTTTATGACGACTATCAGTTAAAGATATGGTCGGGCGTGATGAAAGCGGCCAAAGAATTTGACTGCAACCTCTACTGTTTCTCCGGAGGTGCTGTCGACTGTCCTCAAGAGAACTCTGTGCAGAAAAATAATACATACGATCTGGTTCTTCCCTCTCAATTGGACGGGGTCATTATCATGTCGGCGGTAATAGGCAACTATGTCCCTTTTAAAAGGTTCAAGCAGTTCTACGAGCCTTTTAAAGCTCTTCCCAATGTAAGTATCAGTATGGAAATCAAAGACAGTCCAAGCATTTTGATTGATAATAAAAAAGGGATGTCCGATATGGTGTCTCATTTGGTAGAGGAACATGATTTCCGGCGCATCGCCTTTATTCAAGGACCTGCCGATAATCCTGAAGCTCAGGCCCGCTATGCCGGCTATCTTGACGGCCTGAAGATGCATAATATCAGTCCGGACCCGGAGTTTGTGGCTCCCGGCACCTTTTTTAGCAGTTCCAGCGAGAAGACCATTGAGCTCTTATTCGATCAACGTAAAATTCAATGCGATGCTGTAATGATGTCCAACGACTGGACAGCCATAGGAGTACTGCATGCACTTTTAAAAAGAGGAATACGGGTTCCCGAAGACATAGCCTTAACAGGATTCGATAATATCAGGCAAGGCCGCTTTATCAAACCTCAGTTAACAACCGTGCACCAGCCCTTTACTACTCTGGGACGTGAAGCCGTGACTATGCTTGTTGACCAGCTGAACGGGAAAGACTGTCCGAACAAGAGGATTCTTCCCACACACTTACGCATCAGAAATTCCTGCGGCTGTTATCAGGAAAGCAAATATTATTTTTCCAATCCTGTTCAGTATAAAAAATCAAAGCAAACAGCCGATTTTTTATCACCTGTAAATAAAACTTTGATCAAAAAGATTAAGCATAAAATCGAAGTTTATTTCGTGGCCACGACATCCATCAATATCTTGGAAAATTGGATCAACCAACTGGTTAAGAGTCTGTTTGAAGCCTTGGTAAAGTCCGACGACCAGCTGTTCTTAAAATCAGTTGAAAATACGGTTACTAATGTGGAACCGGAAAATATTGACATTTTCGGCTGGTGTCATATCCTTGCCATTCTTTTTAATGAATTATTGCCCTTTCTTAATGAACAGAAAGACATAATTAAGCTGCTTAACTTACGAACCAAGGCAGTGGAAGCATTATGGAAAATAGAACACAAGATCGAAGCTGAATATATAATAAAGGCTGACCGCTTGTTCAGAGAGATCAGCTGGATCGGCCAAGACCTCATAGCCTCAGTTGATATGGGGGCATTAAAACAGGCTTTTTTAAGAGCGTTGCCCGGTCAGGGAATTGAGCGTTTTTATATAACCGAATTTACCCGCCAGAGTAATGATTTACGCTTCAGCCGTTTCATTGAGGCTGTTGAAAGGAATAAAAGCCGCACAGACCTGCTGGAAAAAGAAGAAATAGCAACCGCGTCTATCGTACCCTGCTGTTTCAAAGGCACAACAAAAAATGAATGCCTTATTATCATGCCTTTATTCGTTCAAACTGAAAAACTGGGTTTTCTGATAATGGAATATAGCGGTCTCGAGGGCCCCATTTATGAAAATCTGGCCATTCAGGTGAGCAGCGCATTAAAAAGTGTCAAGCTTGTTGAAAAACTTTCCCAACAAGCCGAACATCTGTCCGCTTCCAACAAAGAAAAAGAACTTCTGATTAAGGAAGTACATCACAGAGTAAAAAATAATCTTCAGGTAATAAACAGCCTCTTGAATCTGCAGAGCCGCCAGTATGAACAAAAGGATATGGCTCAGCATTTCAAAGCGCTTCAGAATAGAATCAAGTCCATGTCGATAATCCATGAACATCTCTATAAAAGCAAGGATTTAACAAAGCTTAATCTTAAGCATTATTTAAGGGAATTAGCGGATAGTCTTAAGATTTCTCATTCGATGGATTCCGTGGTTTTTATAAATGTGGATTCGGAAGACATTTACATTCCGCTTGAAAAGGCTATTCCCCTCGGTCTTGTGGTAAACGAGCTGGTCTCAAATTCTCTGAAACACGCCTTTCCCCGAAAACAGGCAAGCGAATCCGCGGAGATTTCTGTTGTCTGCCGCCACCTTAAGCATAAAATGGTATATTTATGCGTTCAAGACAATGGCATCGGCTTTCCCCAGAAATTTAATACCCGTGAAACAGAATCTTTGGGCATGCAAATTGTCTATACTATAATTGAAAAACAGTTGGACGGAACTATTGAGCTTATCCAAAATCCGGGACCCTGCTTTAAAATGAACATACCCCTCTTGGGATAAACAGCCGCTTTGATATTCTTATTACTCGCTATTTTACAGAGAATATACAATAAATACTTGACAATATTCACCTGGTCACGTAGGGTATGGGCACATCCAACAAACACAGGTAGGCATTTTATGAAAAATCTGCTTATTATGATAATCTTATTCGCATTAATCTTATTCTCCTGCGGCGGAGAAGGTTCGGAGTATAAAAAAATGGAACAAAACACGGAAAAAACAGACAGCGCATATACGCCACAAGAAAAAGGACTGTACGCTTTTTTTAGCACCAGCAAAGGCGAATTTGTGGTAAAACTGTTTGAAGAAAAAACTCCTAAAACAGTGGAGAACTTTACCGGTCTGGCCATGGGCACGAAAGAGTGGAAGGATCCGGCTACCGGACAAAAGCAGAAAAAGCCTTTCTATGACGGGCTCATATTCCATAGAGTAATCAAAGATTTTATGATCCAGGGCGGCTGTCCCTTAGGGACCGGAACAGGAGGCCCCGGCTATAAATTCGAAGACGAATGCTTTATTCAGGGACCGGAACTGAAAGGTGCCATTAACGATGAAAGCACCGCTATCCAGGTCTGGAACTTCATAATTGTGCCTTATGCTCAAAAGCATAAGGGTGATGTGCCTGATGCGGATATTAAAGCCATAATAGAGCATGCTGTTAACAAACAAAGCGTGCAAATTCTCATGGGGAAAACCGTGGAATACTTTAAAACCAAGATCGGTTTAACGGAAAAAGTTTATGGTATGGCGCTTATTCACCCTGTGGATTATGCCACCCTCTGTATGGCCAATTCGGGACCCGATACAAACGGCTCCCAATTTTTTATCGTAACAAAAAGGGAGGGCTGCTCCTGGCTTAACGGGAAACATACCGTATTCGGCAAGGTCGTGCACGGCATGGAGGTAGTGCACGCCATAGAGAATGTGCCCACAGCAAGCGGAGACAAGCCGGTTCAGGATGTGGTTATTAAGCAGATTGTTATCAAAAACATAAAATAATGAAGAATACGGCCTTATTGATCGTGGATGTCCAAGCCTGGCTTTTTCAAA
The DNA here is from genome assembly GCA_016930675.1 of Spirochaetales bacterium. GTDB lineage: Bacteria > Spirochaetota > Spirochaetia > SZUA-6 > RPPD01 > JAFGGG01. The sequence continues at coordinate 8,275 of JAFGGG010000020.1, read as the reverse complement.
GACAGGATCCCGTGTATAAAGAAGAGATCCTAATGGAAAATATAAAGAATCTTGAGCAGTTTGCCCGTAAGAATAATGTCCCTATCGTATATATTCAGCATGAAAGTTCCGGCGCCATGAAAAGGAACTCTGCGGATTGGCAGCTGCACAAAGGGCTGCATCCCCGTTCCGACGACATTTTCATAGGCAAAAAAAAGGGTAACTCCTTTTTCGAAACACCGCTGCACAATATACTGCAGGAAAAGGGCATTAAAAAGGTCCTTATCTGCGGTCTTTTATCGCAATGCTGTATTCTAAAAACAACTCTGGGAGCCTTGGAGCTGGAGTATGAAACCATACTGGTTTCCGACGCCCACAGCAATTCCGGAACCTATCCGGAAAAAAACATCACCAAGGTCCATAAGACCATTGAAAAAGCCGGGGGCCTGCTGATCCCCATAAAAGATCTTGCTTCATGATTTTTTTCCGGGTGCGGCTGGGTGCACAAACCGACCGTATATTTTCATGGTAATCATATTTTAGAAAAAAAACGTTGTGAAGTTTTCTTCTCCGCTTCTCTTTTTAGCTTTTATAACAATCTTGTTTTAATAATTATCAGTAACATTTATTGATCGAACTACCAAACGATTTATATATTCCGGGGTAATATGTTTCCATGGTGCCCAGATTTTCTATATATTCTTATTATTTATATGAATAATACATAAAGGCTGTTTTTTGCGACGGGCAATCATTTAACCAAGACATTTAAGAAAAAATCTTTGTCTATTTTGTAATTATATTTTTTCAATACTGAAACGAATCCTGCTCCGGGGTAGTATGTTTTTTTACCCGCTGATAATTGGTCGCCATTTCCAAACCCTCAATACGGAACTTGGATCTGCGGTCTATAATCTCAGCCAGTTTTTGTTCGGGGATCAGATTGAAAAACACGGGGTGGACAAACTCGTTATCCGATGTAAAATTGATAAGACGCTTTTTATAAGCGTGATTCCGACGGACAGTGTCAAACAGCGCAGTACCAGGATACACTCTATAGTACGAGTTCACCCCCACGGTGGTAACAGGCTGCTCATCCAGAAAATCGATAGCGGCTTTTACTTCAGAGGCATCTTCCCCCGGAGCGCCCACGGAAAGGTCAACCGCCACTTTTATATCCTCGCGCGCTGCCAGATCGAAAAAACGGGCTGCTTGTTTACGTTTTTTGTGCTGCGCAGCCCGCATAGAGAGGGTATCCAGGCTCAACGTAAGGGACTCCGCTCCCGATTCTTTGAGTAAACTGAAAAGCTTCGCGGAAAACGGCTCCGGCTTCATATACAGAGACCAGTTTATACCGCGCGCCTGTCTGATTATGGCCTTGCATACCGCAATACAGTGTTCAAGTTTCTGATTGAACTCGCTGTCGCACAGGTGGAAATCGGTAAAGCCCACAGCCTTCAGCTCGGCAAGCTCTTTGCCCACAGCCGCAGGAGGATGAAAAATCAGCTTTTTCCCCCCTTCAACACAGAAGAAACAGTTTTCCGTACAGCCAAGCTGCGTGCGAAAACCCACGACTCCCTCTTTTTCAAGATACGGTGTGTAATCCACTGATTTTTTTCTGGGAAAGGAAAATCCGGTCGGAATGTCAAAGCCATCCCATAACCGCTCGATCGGCCGGCCCTGCTTCAACGCATCCAGCAGCCGGGGCAGCGTCTGTTCTCCCGGTCCCGCCACTCCCCAATCGGCTCCAGTATAGTGCAACACAGCTTCCGGCATAATGGAAAATCCGGAACCGCCCAGCACAACCTTGAGTTTGTGCCGCCTGCAGCAGCCAACGTATTCCTTTATCTGGTCCAGAAAGAACTCATTGTTGCGATAGAGCACCGTGTCAATCTGACGAATGCTGATACCAGCAACATCGGGTCTTACCTTCATGATCGCGGCATGAATCTCTTTCTGCGGATCCGCGGCAAAACAAAGATCCAGAACAGTACAGTCATGATCGGAGTGCTCCAAAGCCCCGGCCAGGTATTCAAGACCCAGCGGAATAACGGGAGGAAACCGATAGCGGTTGGAATTGATCAATAAAATGTGCATGTTCGATATTACCTTATTAAACCGCAAAAATCATCTATAATATTTAAAAAACTCAAGATCATAAATAATAAACTTAATAGACCATAATGTTAAATTATAGCCTATTTATATCCTTTATTATATTCAATCTTCTTTACATTCAAGGCTTTTCATTCTCTTGACCTGAATTCTGACTGCATGTATGATAATTTATGGCAAAGCGATTATTAATTTTTTTTAGCATAACTTTATTGGCAATTATCACAGGCTACGCCCAAACCATGGATTCTGATAAGGAACATTTATACTTCTTTAACCACAGCTATATCGACCTGAATACATTGCAAATTATCGAGGTTGACGACATAGTGACGTCCGATTTTAAAACAGCAGGTAAATTCCACGCCAGATTTGAGATACCGCTTTGGTTTAGATATGCTTACCAGGTAGTAATTTATGAAAACACTGTCTTTGAGATAATAAATGACAATGAGATAAAAATTACGGATCGGGACACTGATAAAGAATCTATTATTAATTACGAGAAAGCAAATATCAAATTTGATTCTTCATCCGTCAACAATTATCTTATCGCTACATCCCATGGAGTTTTGCATATAAGAAGAGTAAAGGATCAATACAGATATTTTATATCTGAGTATGATAAAAACGGCAATGAGTTATTCAGCCATAGCTTTGAATACACACCCGTCGCAGAGAAAGAAGATTCCTATCACTCCTATTCCTATCTTGATTACTTCATACATACTGACACCCATCTGGTATTTACTTCCTATTCATCCGATTATAAAAAGACATGCGTTATTGATTTAAAAGCGGGAACTACAACTACTTATGAATTCACGATTAACGGAGTCATCCGGGCCGAGGATGAAAACGGAATCATAGGTTTCATACAAATAGATGACAATACTTCGGATCTCAGAGTGATTATGCTTTCCGGCAATACCCCGATTGCCAAGGTCAGTACTCATTATTATGATACTGTAGAGACGGTCCTTGTGGATGATGTACTTTATGTAACGGAATATTCTAAAATAGATACCGGTTCAACGCTGCGCGCTTTTAATCTCAGAACAGGAGAATTCGTGTGGAAGGCAGACGTAAAACAGTTACATGCGGAGCATTCACAGTATTACAATAAAGTTTATTTAAGCCTGCATGAGAACAGATTAATTTTGGAAGGGATCGAAGCGCAGGGAATCTATCTGCAGATTTTTGACATCCGTACCGGTAAAAGGCTGTATGTTTCCGATACGTTCTAATATTTTAATTAAAAAGGCAGTAGTTTTGTGTATGGCTTCTCTCCTCTTTATTGCCTGCCACACGCAAAGACGTACCAATATCGGCTTTTATTACTGGCAGCAGGTTTTTACTCTCTCTCCGGGGCAGCTTACGTATCTTGAAAATTTGGATACACATACCTTATACGTTAAATTCTTTGATGTTGATTGGGATGAGTCTGCCAGGGACGCAGTGCCTCTGGCCAAGATCCATTTTAGTACACATTTACCTGCGCATATTGAAATCATACCCTGTGTTTTTATTGCCAATAGAGCGCTGAAAAAAATCTCCAAGGAGCATATCCCGCTGCTGGCCCGGAGAATTACCACTCTTTTAAAAACTTTACAAAGCGCCGCCAACATGTCTGGCACTCGCGAGCTGCAGATCGACTGTGACTGGAGCTTAAGCACAAAACAAAAATATTTCACGCTATTAAAACAGCTAAAAAATCTGCAACCGCATATAACACTTACAACCACCCTCCGCCTGCACCAGATTACATACGCCCACACAACCGGCATACCGCCCGCGGATAAAGGTGTGTTGATGTTTTACAACATGGCGGATCTTGATGACATAGAAACCGAAAATTCAATCATCGATCTTGAGAAGGGAAAGGACTATCTTGTTAATCTGCAAGATTATCCGCTGCGGATCGACATTGCCCTGCCTGCGTTTTCCTGGGCTGTTTTACTGCGTTTCGATAAAGTGACAAAGCTTATCCACAATGTGACGCTGGATATGCTTGAAAAAACAGCAGAGTTAGAACAAACAGACAGCAGGCGTTTTAAAGTTAAAAAAAGCTTTTATTTTAGAGGGTATTATCTCTACAAAGATGATATATTACGCTATGAGGATGCTGAGATAGCTGTATTACAGCAGGCTGCGGAGATGCTCAGACCAAAAATCCGCAATCAGGATCTCAATATCATTTTTTTTCATTTAAACAATTATTTGATAGAGGAGTATTCATATGAAGAGTTGGAAGATATCGGCAGTCGTTTTGATTAGCCTGGTGCTTGCCTTTTCCGCTCCCAAAGCACATGCATGCGGCTGGGTCGATTATCATATGTACTATAACCTGCTGGATCCCACGCTGCTTTTAAGCGACGAATACTCTCCCCTCTTCTATACCACTCCCAATTATTCCAATCACTGGATCAATGGGAACTATGAGCAAGATGATAATATTGAAGAGTGGGTGCGTTTTTTGGGACTAACGGAAATAAGTGATGAGCTTAAGGTTGTGGTATACGAAAGCTCCGCGCAGGAGCTGGAAGACGCGTTAAAAGGAAGGTACAATGGCAAAAACCGGGCACTGCGATCACTTGCCGCCACCGGTAAAAATAATGTTTTACACTATTTAAAATTTGCAAAACTCTGTGAAAAATACTGCAACATCCGCCATTACTGGAAAGAAAAACCCGACGACGGGGGTGAAGCAGCTCTTATCGAACAGGGGAAAAAGGGAATTGCCCAAAGCACGTCGCACTTTCTCAAGCTGCGCTACGCCTTTCAGACCGTCAAGCTGCTGCATCATGAAAACAGACTCTCCGAGTGCGTCTCACTCTATAATGAAGTAATCGCCCCATTGGGCCATGAAAGCATCATCTCATACTGGGCGCTGGATCATAAAGCGGGCGCGCTTTTAAAGCTTGACAGGCGAGCCGAGGGTTTATATCTCTTCTCCCGGGTCTTCGCCGAATGTCCCAGCAGAAGATACAGCTCGTTTTACAGTTTCCGTGTGCAGTCGGATGGGGAATGGAGACAGTGCCTGGCGCTTTGCAATAATAATGAAGAGAAAGCCACACTCTATTTCTTGAGGGCCATGGATCCGACCAGCGTGGCTCTGGAGGAAATGAAGAACATATATCGTTTGCATCCTTCGTCACCCTATCTTCATCTCTTGACCGTACGGGAAATAAACAGACTGGAAGACGAACTTCTGCGGGATGCGCTCGAAAATAATTATATCATCATCCGGAAAAACCGCGGCACCCATAACTACCACAAGCTGCTGGATTATCTGGCCGCGCTCAAAGAATTCGTAAACATGGTTACCGCGCAAAAAACCGTAGAGCACAAAGCCTTCTTTCAAATATGCTCCGCGTATCTTGATTTTTTAAGCTACGATCTAAAACACGCGCGCAACACATTGAACAGTATTTCCACCGTTAAAAGCGCTTACAGAAAACAGATAAATATCATTCACACCGCGCTTTCCGTAAGCGAACTGCGGACGATCGATAAAAATAAAGAAAATGAAATTATGGTCATGCTTATGAACGCGTATCCGGACAATATCGCCAATCATGAGATTACCCAATTCGTGCTCGATTCCATGTGTGAAATTTACACAAAACACACACCTCACAAGTATTACTATACCAGTATCTACGGCCTGATGTCCAATCCCGACGGCGCGGTGGTTCAGCAGCTGCTGGATCTGGCATACCAAAAGCGGCTCACGCTTTTTCAAAAATTCCTTCTGCTGCGTATGAACGCCTGTTTCAGCGGTAATCGCGAATTCTCGGCGGAGCTTCTTGTGCATGACGCAGATTTCGCCGAACTCAAAAACTCCCTGCTTGAGCTGAAGGCCACTCTCCTGCTGCTTGACGGCAGAGTCGATGAGGCGATCGCCATCTATTTGGCCCTGCCGAAAAACCTGCGCACCGGGCAGGACTACATCGACCCCTTTTCAGCAAGCATGCATGATGTGATCTGGCATTATGAGTATAAAGGAAAAACCATCTCCAAGCTTGAGTTCGCCCAAAAGCTGCTGGAACTGCACACCAGCCTGAAAAAAGATCCTCACAACGCCCGCAGCCATTACCTGCTGGGCAACGCCTATTACAATATCACCTATTTCGGAAAGTCCTGGGACCTGGCGGGCTACTTTCGAAGCGGCTCTTATTATTCAGGCTTAACCGACTGTTCCAGGGCCCTGCACCATTACCAAAAGGCGTTCGAGTATACAAAGGATAAAGAGTTAAAAGCCGAGTGCCTGTTTTTGATGGCCAAATGCCGCCAGAACATGTTCGATCTAACGTATAATACCAAAGATTACGGTTACGGTCAGGGTTATAAAAAATGGAAAAAATATATCCGCGAAAATGAAATCTGGCAGATTGAAGAATCAAAACACCTCAAGGGTTACAGGGAATATTTCAAAGTACTAAAAGACAACTATAGTGATACGGAGTACTATGAAAAAATCATAAAAGAGTGCAAGTATTTCAGGTTTTATGCATCCCGTTTTTAGCGCACTTAATTATACACGCTTTATATCATTTTAATACACAATATTAATGACAATATGTTTTTCCATCCCTGCAAGCTCCAGCGAAGCATCTTCAAAGGAAGGAGCGCTCATCACGCCCATGGCATCATTTGAGAACCCTTATCCCTCAAGCGGTACTCCGAACAGCCCCTTGTCATTACGCAGTCCCTTTATGGTTACATGAAATACGGATGTCCGCATGTCAGCCCAAAGCGAGAAAAAAATATTAAATGGAACAAGCCTCTACTAATATTAATTTGAATTGCGGTAAAAATAATCTTAAACTCAAAGTAGAATATATTCAGTAATTTTTAATTGAGATTAGGTAAAGGCAACCGCTCTATGAAAAAAATATGCCCCTTTATCCTTTTATTCATTCTAATTTCCAATCAAGTTTTTGCCATAGACGAAGCCGGCTATACAATGCCCGACGATCCTTACTATATTACACTAACATTCGGATTATCAGTCCCTTCAAATCCTTTAACCGAAATAATGGTTTCCGGAATAAACGCCAACATTTGTTTTGGATATAATCTTCCCTTTGACTGGTTTATATTGGGTGTCGGAGTTTACGCGGGATGTATTTTTGAATCAACGACAAGCGATGTTTTATACTTTTATGACATGCTCTCATTTCCCATTGCCGTAAATCTAAAATTTACTCCCAATTTTACTTTTCCTGTAAACCTTTTTGTTGAATTGAATGGCGGTGTGGCTTTAAACTTCATCAATTATCCTGATTACACAGTTACTATATTCGTTTTAAAGCCTTTTATAAGCGCTTCACTGGGATTCGGAGGTTATATTTTACCTCATGTACGTATATCTCAATATTTCAGTTTTATTCTGATCTTATTCAGCGATCCGAGTTACATGGCTTTTTCTCCGGGATTAAGGATAGGAGTAGGATTCTGAGGATGACAACATGAAAAAGAACACAATTTTTTTTAGATTAATCCTCATAATTTTTTTAGCTTTTGCTTATTTTACATGTGATGATTTTAACCTCTTAACCGGAGCAATGGGATATCCTACACCGTCTGAAATACAAAAAATAATAGCCCCGGATGCGGAAGATAATGATTGGTTTGGATATTCAGTATCGATATCCGGAGATTATGCCATTGTCGGTGCCTGTACGGAAGACGGAGCGGGAAGCGACAGGGGAGCGGCGTATATCTTTCACCGTACGGGGATAACCACCTGGGATGCGGGTGTTAAGATTATCGCCCCAGACGCAGAAGACGGCGATTGGTTCGGTATGTCAGTATCGATATCCGGAGATTATGCCATTGTCGGTGCTTTTTTTGAAAACGGAGCAGGAACCTTTAGGGGAGCGGCGTATATCTTTCACCGTACGGGAATAAACACCTGGGATACGGGTGTTAAAATTATCGCCCCGGACGCAGAAGATAATGATATGCTGTCGACGGTATCGATATCCGGAGATTATGCCATTGTCGGTGCCTGTTATGAAGACGGAGCGGGAAGCGACAGGGGAGCGGCGTATATCTTTCACCGTACGGGGATAACCACCTGGGATGCGGGTGTGAAAATTACAGCCCCGGATGCAGAAGATAATGATTGGTTCGGCGGTGCGGTATCGATATCCGGAGATTATGCTGTTGTCGG
>JAFGGG010000019.1 GCA_016930675.1 Spirochaetales bacterium | reverse complement strand
TGTTATGTTATGTTATCCCTCTGGTAATCATTACGCCGGCTTTGTTATGTGCTTTGGATCTCTCAAAAAACACAATTATTCTGATCCAACTTATACTGGCGGCAGTGATTTTTCTCGTCCATGCGCTTGCTTTTATCAGGCCTTATAAGCACACGTTAAAAAGTTTAAAAACGAATAAAACAAACGGAGAGCCCCTGTTCGCTGATATTATGACAGGCTGCTATGAACTGAAGGACCGGCTTGAACGGACGGATCTTGAAAATAAAATATCTTCTATCCACCAAGAGGCGGAAAATAAAGTAACTACAGTGCAAAAGGATCTGCAGCTTTTTAAAACAGAGGTTGACAGTGCCCTGCTTCCGATTTTCAAGATATTCTATGAAAAAGAAAATGATATGAGCATCTGTGATAAAATGTCCTGTATTATAGATGAACTACATAAAAGTATAGAATATATAGTACAGAAAATGAAAAATCAATCGGAACTGCTTACTCTTACTTTTGATGCTTTTGATACCACAACTTTGTCATTAGAAAGGGTGGATACCATAATCGAAAAGGCCAAAGGTCTTTCCGGGTATCTGCAAAAGGAAACACTGAAAGGCCGGGAGGCTCTTGCGCAGACCAGGGAGAGCATGAAAGCCATTCTGGAATCTTCGGAAAAGATGGTACGTATTATCGCTACGATAGAAGATATATCCGAACAAACCAACATTCTCTCTATTAATGCGTCGATCGAATCGACCCATGCCGATAAAAGCGGCAAGGGGTTTTCGGTTATTGCCAAAGAAATTCGCACATTGGCAAGCAATACCAAGAATTCATCGATAGAGATCCGCCAGATGATAGAAGATATGATTCAAAAAACAAAAAAACAGACGGAACTTGGTGAAATCCTGTTTAATATTTTTAAGCAGATTAATATATATATTGAACAGACTAACCAGACTAATAAAGATATTTATAATATATCGAAAAAAGGTGTTATTCAAGGCAGGGAGATGCAAACTGCCATTAATGCTTTAGGCGCGATCGCCAAAGAGATTATCACTGCTTCGGATAAAGAGCTGAATCAGGCTAATGAGCTGCTTGACATCATGATTTCCGCCAAACAGGTAATCGATAATATTAAAAACGACAGGGAATTTTTAAAATCTTTTCAAGAGCAGGCCGTATTCTCAGAAAAAACTGATAATAATAGTACCGAGTGAAAACTAATCGTCTATTCCTCACGCAATACGCTGATTAAACTGCCTTTAAGAGCTGTTTTTGTGCCCAGATAGGACCAGAAGATACCGCTTGCCAAGAGGGTGAACAGGATGAAAGCTGTAAGATACAATGGCACATTGGGCAGAGCCTTGGTAAAATGCGGGATGAGGGCGGTAAGCGCGGCAAGCGTTCCGCATGCCATGCCCAAAATAAGCAGGGTCAGATGTTCATAAAGAATAAGCAATGCTATGGATTTTTTATTGAATCCCACAGCCTGGAGGATAGCGTACTCATTGCGGCTTTCCGCTACATTACGCAAGATAATTACCCCGAAACCAATTGAACCTATAAGCAGTCCCAAACCGCCCAGCATGAGGAACATCAAGAGGTAGGTGTTTTCCACCACATGAAAACGGGCTAAACGCCCGGCAGCGGTCTCCAGATCGATACCAAAAGAGGTAAGCGCAGCGGAAATTATTTTTCCGGGCTGCTCTGCGCCCGGGGTGATTCCGTCCGCGAGTACAATGCGATATCCGCTGATAGAAGGGAAATGAGTAATAAACTGCTTTTCGGAAATAAGGATACTGCCCTGAAAGATCGAACTGTTTAATCCGGCAATAAGCTTCAGTTTGATTTCCCGTCCCTTTTCATCAATATAGCTGAGCTCGTCTCCGATATTCATTCCCAAGCCCCATGTTATTACGGTCTGGTCCGCTACAGCCGGTATGACATTTTCTCCCAAATCATTGTGCAAAGCCAGCCAGGGATTTTCACCTTTGATTTCCGGAATGGCAGTTTCAAAGGAAAATGAATTTCTTTGGGCGAACTTTAAGGGATCTACCCCCAGCAGACGCGGATTCGCGGTTCTGTTGAGATTAAGGCAGCTGGCATCGTCGCCGGGGCGTACCCTGAGCTGAACATAGGAAGCCCCTGCCAAGGAACTGTCCTCCATGTGCAGTTTTCTTTTCACGGACTGCTCGTTCAAATTATCGATAATGGGCAATGTCGTTTCGGCATAGAAAATAAAACCGCCTGTTCCGGATGATGGTTCAGCCGGAGTCGCGGGAAGCTCCTGCTGGTTGACTCCTACCGCGATCACACAAAAAATACCCACAGCCAGGAGGGTTATGGTGAGTATACTGCGGCGTTTTCGTCTGGCAATATTTTTATAACCGACAGTAAACAGATTGGGATATCCCTTGTTTTTGCTTTTACCTACATAACCGAACAGGGCGTTTAAAAGGAAAATAAATGAGCAGAGTATAAGCGTGCCTGAAATAAAGAAGATCGGGGTGGTTAATTCCTGACTGTAAACGCTGAACAAAATAAGTACTGCCGCACAGCTGATGCAAACACAGGTAATAAAGAGGCTTATGGCAGGTTTGCCTCCTGAAAGCGGTGGATTGTATTGAAGGGTATTGGCCTGCAGCAAAGAAATCTGCCTTTTTGTTTGGCTTTTTAAAGCCCTCCATAAAAAGAATAGCGCTGCGCAAAAAGCAAGTGTAAAGCCAAAAAGTAAAGAATATGGATTTATAAAAAGTATCAAAGAGGTTTCCCCCACAGCTCCCTGCCAGACGGTGTTGAGACCCAAAATAAGGAGGTAAGAGTAGATTATACCGAGTATTAATCCAAAGCCTGTTCCCGCAAACGCTACACCCGCGCCCTCCGCCAATGCGGCCATTTTTATTGCCTGAGGAGGAATACCGACCGCTTTTAAGATCCCGGTTTCCGAATTTCTGCTCTGTCTGTGAAAAACGAAGAACAGCGCGGAGAGCAGTAAAGCGCTTATAATAATAAAGAAGCTTAAACCGAGGAAAAGCTGTCCAAAATCGACCGCCTGGCTTGAGCTTTTAAGTCCCTGTACGAGTACAGGCCGGAACAAAAACCCCAAGGCGGCAGGTGATACATTATTAAGCAATTCTTTAGCAACCGAAGCCATGTCTGCATCTTTAAGGAGAAATCGGATGGCGGTAACTCTGCCGAAACGGTTTTGCCAAAGCTTTTGGGCTGCGTTTAAAGTGATAAATGCCTTTGGAGTGCCTCGGTAGAGATCCCAGTACTCCTCATCCTTGTTTCTGATTTTGCTTAGATCGATGGAGATACCGGGATGCCAGTCACGGCAGTTTTCCACATCGGACAGGCCTGAAAATCGGGGCATAAGCGAGCGCGCGCTGTCATCAGGTTTAATATCGATTACAGACTGTACTTTGAAAGCGGCGCTGTGCTCCTCCAGGGTATTGAGGGGTGCGGGAATAAAATAGCGTAATTCTACCCGGTCTCCGCTGTGAACACGCAAATCCCGGGCCAGCCAGCGTAAAATTATAATCTCGTCATCATTCAGGGTATCCGGTACCAGAGGCGGACCCGGAGCCGAGACAAAGGAATAGGGAGTGGTATTTTTATTAAAGTCTATGGAATTGACAAAATAACTGAGTATAGGCTGATGAGGGAGATTTAGATTTTGCACGGCGTGTTCTATTGCGGGTTCTATAAATACCCGCTCCGAAATAAGATCGAAGTACGGTTGCTTGTTTTGAGTTTCCAGGCTGAGACCCATATCGGCAAGCGTAATCTTACTTTTAAGAGCAGCTCTGAGTTCCGGAAGTTGCAAAACTGAGGCCGGGCGTTCGGCTATAAGAATGAGATTGGCTTTTCCTGCGAGATCAAGTTTATCCTGCAGGGTACGTAAGGGAACGAAAACCGTCAAGGGGCTCACCTGATTACTGCTTAAACTGAATCTGCCCAAGTGGTCGTCGCCAACCGGCGACTGTACCTCCAGATGAAAGCTTTTGGTGTTTTGGCGGGCGCTAAAGGCTGTGTCTTTAGGCATAAAGTCGATCTGTTCGATCAGCAGGACTATCCGGTCACCGGTATGCGTGTTAAGACGCCTGGCCAGCCGCATGTTTAAAAACGCCTGATTATCGCCGATCGCGCCGAGGGATATCGATTGAGAACTCATCCGCCAAAAACGCTCATCTACTCCGAGAACCTGAACATTATTGACTCTAAGACCGGAATTGTTTTCTATAACCATTCCCCGCAGTTTTAACACCGGGGCCGTGGAGGTTTTCAACGCAGCCGCCAAATCGGCTGCTAAATCTGCGGTAAAAAAACGTTCATTCTGTTCCAGAACATACTCAACCTGCCCCAGGCGCAGACGGACAAAACGCTGCAAGCTGTGGCTTACGGAATCTCCTGCCAGCAGCGCTCCGACCAACACAGCGGCACTTAAAGCGGTACCCAAAAAAAGTCCTGCATGCTGACGGGAGTAATAGCGCAAGCTGGAGAGGATAAACTTCAGCCAGTTCATAATTTGCCCCTGAAAGGCTCCAGACGTCCGTTTTTAAGCAGAACCACTCTGTCCATAAGCTTTGCCAGCTCCAATGAGTGCGTGACGACAAGCATTGTTGTTTTTTCTTGTTTATTTATGGTTGTCAGCAGTTTGACCAGCTCCAGTGACGAGACCTCGTCGAGCGATCCGGTAGGCTCATCCGCCAGTAAAAGCCGGGGTTTATTAATCAGGGCGCGTACCAGCGCGACCCGCTGGCGTTCACCGCCGGAAAGTTCGCCCGGACGGTGATGGATATGCGTGCTTAAGCCCACGCGCTTTAGCAGGTGCAGCGCTCTTTGTATGTTTTTCTTTTTTTCTGGCAGCGTCGGGATAAGTACATTCTCCAACACCGTGCATTGGGGAAGCAGATGGTGCAGTTGGAACACAAAACCCACGTCACGGTTACGGAAGCGTGCTGTCCGGTTTTCCGTAAACTGCAGCAGATCGGTTCCGTCAAAGTGAAGACTTCCGCCGTCGGGGCGGTCCAGAGTTCCGATGATATTAAGGAGGGTGCTTTTTCCCGAGCCCGACGGTCCCACTACAGCAACGCGTTCCTCTTGTTCGATGCTAAGATCGATTTTTTTTAGGACAGCAAGTCCTGCGCCGCCGGCAGGCGAGGGGTATGATTTACAAATATTATGTAGCTCTAATAACATATAAGCTTTTACCTCCCTAGGGCTGTATGGTACACCTCCACGATTTGAGATGCCATGGTATCGAGACTGAATTTTTTTAAAACATTCTTCCGTCCAATCCCGCCCAACTTTTGAGCTTGTTCGGGATGCGCAAGCAGTGGTTCCAGGCGCTGTACAAGCTCGTCAAAACGGGCGGGATTATAAGTGTACCCGCCCGCAGTGGCCTTGATGATCTCACCGCAAGCCCCGCTTTCCGGAACCACGACAGGCACACCGCTGGCCAGGCTTTCAATAATAAAGATACCGAAAGCTTCGGGAAACGCCAGAGGTACACATAATACCGTAAGCGAAGAGAGAAAAGCAAAGCGTTGGCCGGGATCGAAAGGGGTAAAGATTTTTATATCGTTATGAAATCCATGTTTTTTTAATTTCTTCAACATACGCTTGATTAGCGGTTTGTCATCATGATTGTATCCGCCGGTAGCATATAATTTAAGCTCGGCAAGCTGCGGCTTATGTTTAAGCTCGATAAAAGCGGAGACCAGCGTGTCAAAACCCGTAGCGGAACTTATTCGGGAAAGAAAGCCCAATACCGGAGGATTATTCTTCAATCCTGTTTGTTTATAAAGCGAGGTATGCACACCATTATATACCACATCTATTTTGGATGAATGAACAGCGAGCCGCTTGGCCATGAGTTTTTTATAAAAATGGCTGACGGCGATAAAGCGGTCTACATACTGCGCTTTATTACTTAAAAGCTTCCATACTTTTTGGGCGTACTGAGGACGCATGACTTCAACCCACGTGTGCTCATCCTGCAGGGAGCAGATCACGGGAACATTGAGCTCCTGTTTCAGAAGCCTGCTTACACCCAATAATAAAGCATTTGAAATGTGAACCAGGTCGGGTTTTACTTTGGTTTTCAGATAAGCGATGAGATTCTCCAGTTCCCGGTTTTGTTTGCCTTGTTCACCTTTGAGCATGGAGATGGTGAGAGTTTCCAGGTCTTTGGCGCGTGTAGTACCGGCCATGCGGGCGGCCAGGGCGAGCAGAGGTTTTGAGTTCAACAGTTTTTTAATCCACCCCGGCAATCGTATGCGTTTAGGCAGCTTATGGGTGAGATAGAGTGAGACCGCGCCGTAAAAAACAGGCGAACGGGTGAGTGACGCGGGATATGAAAACAGGGGCAGATAGAGGGGAATTTGAAAAAGGTCCAGGCCCTGGTTTTGCAAAGCCTCTGCAAAATTATAATCCCGCAGACAGTTCCCGCAGTAGAATGTGTCACCTGAACCCGGAATAAGAAATGCCACTTTCATTATTGACTTCCCGCCTGATTTCCGTTTTTTACGGCGGTTTCAGGATCCGCGAACGCGTACACCGCGCCGTCAACCGCTCCTACAAACAGCATATTATAAGCCACGGCCGGTGAGCCGTTCACTCCTTCACCGATAAAATAAGACCATAATTCCCTGCCGGTCGCCAACTCAAGCAGATAGAGGTAGCCGTCATCAGAAGCAAACACAACCTGTTCTCCGCAGATAACCGGTGAGCAGTTAATTTCATCTCCAGTGGTAAAAACCCAGAGCATGCTGCCGTTTTCACGGTCAAAGCAGTAGAGTCTGCCGTTGCGTGAACCGATGACAAGCTTCTGCGCATTTACCGCGGGTGAGGAATAGAAAGGAGTCTCATCCGGTTCCAAAAAACTCCATACGGTTTTTTGCGTGTCCATGTCAATACAAAGCAACCTGCCGCCGTAGTTGGCTATATAAACAAAGTCGTCCGCTATGACAGGAGATCCGGCTATGTACGATCCCGTATCGATTTTGAAAAGTTCGGAACCGGAAGCGGCGTCGATCACATACAGGAAAGCGTCACAGCCGCCGGTTACTACCATGTCTTGGGACACGGCGGGGGTGCCGTTTACGTAATTGCCGGTCTGATAAGTCCAGAGGGCCGCGCCGCTTTCTGAGCCGATACAGTGGATTTTATTGTCGTAGCTTCCCACAATCAGCCGCGGGGAATCGGCTGCCGACTGTTTGTAAAAATTGGCAGCACCTATGATCTGAGAGTCTGTCCGGTACTCCCACCGCAGTCTGCCTGTGCTTAAGTCCAAACAATAGAAGGCACCGCTTAGATCTCCCGCGTACACATTGTCCAATACCAGCGGAGCCGCTTCCACAGCAGCTTCCGCGGTAAACGACCATACTTCGGATCCGTCTTGGACTTTGAGCTTATACAACTTGCCGTCATCGGAACCGATAAAAAGGGCGCCGTCACGGATAACAGGGGATGACCTTATCGAGTCTTCCGCTTCAAAGCGCCAGCTAAGCTGGAGCCGTTCCGGCAAGCTTGACGCACTGCTGCCGGTTAATGCTGCGGAACCCCTGAAAAACGGCCATTCGTCTCCTTTGCCCTCTGTAACCTTGTCCGGAGATTCTCCCGGGCAACTTACTATATTTATAATCATGAGTATGCAGAGTATATATAAGAATCGTTTCATTATCATAATTCCTCTTCTTGACTTAAAAATGCCAGTGCTCCTGTCGGGCAGAACCTCACGCATTCTTTTGCCGTATGAGTGAGGGCTTTGCTCAAAGCCTGGTTGAACGGCACGCCGACCTCTATGTCAAAGCCCCGCCCGATAAAGGTCAGACCCAGGGACTCTCTCTTTGCCGCGGTTATGCGCACGCAACGGCCGCATTTTATGCATTTACCCGGTTCATACACCACAAAGGGGTGGCTGTTTATTATTCGTACTGGTTTGCGTTCAGGTGACTTATAACGCGAAGCCCTTACCTGATATTGGGTTGAATAGGTTCTCAAAGCACAGCTTGAGGCTTCGCGGCAGTCGCAGTGCAGGCAGCGCTCTGCCTGTTTTATACTTTGTGCGGGAGTAAGGATGAGATTTTTATTTTGCACGGAAGCAATCCCGGCCAGCATACTTGCTGACTTCAGGTATTCTTTGATTTCTTCAGGCTGCAGCCTGCCGATATGACTGTCAAACTGCCGCGGCTTCAGCCGGGCCTCACCTGTACCCAGGCAGTCATCAACCGACAGGGCGCACTCTCTGCCCTGCTTTACGGCATTGGCAGCCAGTTTTAGAGGATGTAAAGCGGAACCACAGACAAACACCTTTTTTTCGCCGGTTTCATACGTATGGTGATCGGCCGCCGCGTCTTTATCCGGATATTCCAGACGGAGGTTCTTCCAGAACTTAGGGTCCTGTGTGCCCGTGGCGATTATTACAGCGTTAAAATCCTTTAATAACCGCTTAAGAGTAATATCTTTTCCCAGCTCGGTCGTAAAATGGAAATTTACACCCAAGGCCTGTAAGCGTGCTGTTTCCTGTTCAACTGCTTGGGTGATATGTAACGTGGTTTCGAATTCCCGGCAGATCGTATGGCAGGCACGGGTGTTCTTTTCAAAAATACTGACCGAATTCCCGCTTGATGCAAGATAAAAGGCCGCGGAAAGACCCGCGGGACCGGCTCCGCACACTGCTATTTTTTTCCTGCTGCCAGATGTGCGAGGGGGGACAAAGAGTTTTTCTTTGTTTTGCCGGGCCAACATGCGGATAAGTGCCTGGATGGCTACGGGCTGATCGTAATCTTTTCGTCGGCAGATTTTTTCACAGGGCGCGGGACAAATTTTACTTAACAGCGCGGGCAGCGGGATATGTTCCAAAACAGTATTTAAAGCCTGTTCGAAATCGTTTCCGGAAGTATGGCGCAGCATTTTCGGAATATCCATATGAGTCGGACAGGCACGCCTGCAGGGAGCTTCACAATCGCCTATATGCTCGCTTAACAGCAGTTCCAGCGTTGTACGCCGCGCATCCAACACCTCTTGGCTGTCGGTCTCAATATCCATTCCCGGCTCGACAGCGGCCGTACAAGCGGGAATGAGTCTGTCGGTGGACTTGTCCTTAACCACACACATCATGCAGGAGGTGTGGTGCGGATAGTCTTTCAAAAAGCATAATGTCGGGATGTGAATATCCGCTTTTGACGCAGCCTTGAGGATCGTGGTTCCGGAGGCTGCTTTTATTTTTTTTCCGTCTATAATTAATGAAATCATCATGAAACCTACTTTACCTTTTCCTCCGAAGAAGTCGCCATCTATGGTGGTGGCTTCTTCACCACCCTGCGCCCCGTTGCTAAATCAACGATCTAATAGCGGGGTGCTTCCATCATATACAACCGGCTTTGCTGGTTGTATGCGGATTGCATCGGACGGGCAGACCAGCCTGCATGTATCACAGCGGATACAAACTAAGGGATTGATAGTGTGTTTTTTATGCGGTGTAGAAGCAATGGCTTCTACCGGGCAGTTCTGCGCGCAACGCGTACAGCCTATACAATCATCACTGATGGAATAGGTTATAAGCGCTTTACAACTTTTAGCCGGACACTCACCTTTGATATGCGCCTGATACTCAGGCATAAAATACTTAAGTGTGGAAAGCACGGGATTGGGGGCGGTCTTGCCCAAACCGCAGAGACTGCCTTTTTTGATTACCCTGGCCAGGTGTTCGAGCTCATCCACATCCCGATCGGTACCTTGTCCCAGGCAGATTCGCTCCAGTATTTCAAGCATTCTTTTGGTACCGATGCGGCATGAAGTACATTTACCGCAGGATTCACTTTGGGTAAACTGCATAAAGTAGCGGGCCATGTCAACCATGCAGTCCGTGTCATCCAATACGATGAGACCGCCGGAACCCATAATCGCACCCACCTGGCAAAGCTCATCAAAATCTATGCTGATATCAAGAGCCTGCGCGGGCACACACCCGCCCGAGGGTCCTCCGATCTGAACAGATTTAAATTTATTGTTATTCTGAATCCCGCCGCCGATTCGGTAGACGATTTCACGGAGGGTTATACCCATAGGCACCTCTATCAGGCCGCCGTGTCTGATTTTTCCGGCCAGGGCAAAGGTCTTTGTGCCTTTACTGGATGCCGTGCCGAGGGTATGGAACTCTTCTGGACCGTGCAGCAGAATCCAGGGAACAGTGGCCAGGGTTTCCACATTATTGACAACAGTCGGTTTTCCCCATAGTCCCTGTTCGGCCGGGTAGGGGGGTTTATACTGCGGTGTGCCGCGCTCTCCCTGGATCGCGGAGATTAACGCGGTTTCTTCTCCGCAGACAAAAGCTCCGGCTCCCTGTATTATTGAAATCTGCAAGGAAAACGCGGAGTCTACAATATGCTCGCCCAAAAGACCATTTGCCCTGCAGAATTGAAGCGCCTGTTCCATTCTTTTTATAGCCAGCGGATATTCTCTGCGGATGTAGATAAATGCCTGACTGACTTCAAGCGCGTAAGCGGCAATGGCTATGCCTTCAATCACCCGGAAAGGAAAAGACTCTAAGATCATTCTGTCCATGAACGCGCCGGGATCTCCTTCGTCTCCGTTACAGATCAGGTATTTTGGAGTGGTTTTTTCGTGCGCAGCGATTTCCCACTTCAGACCGGTGGCAAAACCGCCGCCGCCTCTGCCGCGCAGCCCGCTCTGCCTGACACAGTCTATAATCTGTTTCCGGGTTAGACTTTTCAGACAGCGGGCAAATGCTTTGAATCCGTCATGCTCTTCATACGCTTTAAGATCAAGCGGATCAATTTCTCCGCAGTATTGGGTCACAATATGTTTCTGTTGTCCCCGGTAAAGCGAGTTCGTGTTGTCAGCAAAATCAATGAGATACCTGACAGGAGTATCCTGCTCCTGATTTATCAGCAGCTTTTCCGTGAGGTCCTGTAGTGAATGAGAGATACGCTTAAAAAAACGCAGGGGCGGGAAATGCCGATTCAAGATTCTCCGTATCGCCTGCGGTGTAACTTTGCCGTACCGTACTTTTGGGGCTGATTGTCCGGGACCGGTACTGATTTCAAGCAGGGGAGCCAAATAGGAAATGCCGGTGCAGGCCACGCTTTTTAGGTTGACGGGCAGCTGTTGGGTGGCAATCTGCTGTACCAGTTCACCGTATACTTTACCCGCGCCCGCTGCTTCACAGCTGGAGCAGGTGCACATGCGGATCTCTCCTTTATAATAGAAAGATTCGGAATGAGTCTGCGGTTTTGCTTCCGTAGCCATGGATTGGTTTTTCAGAAAATCCGAAAGCACGGCGGGTACTTTTTCTGTGGAAAGAAAGCCGTAGGTTAAATCATCAATCTGTACTGCCGGAGCCAGCATGCAGCAGCCCAGACAGGCTACCTTTTGTACGGTAAACAGTTTTTCCTTATCCGTGTCTTCTCCGTCCGTGATTCCCAGAAAACGGCGAAAGGCATTATACACGGTTTCAGCTCCTTTGACATGGCAGGCTGTTCCTATACATACCTTTACCGTATGCCTGCCCGCGGGTTTTAATCTGAATTGTGAATAGAATGAGGCCACACCGATTATTTTTTGAGGAGTAATGTGTGTGGTCTCACATACTCTGTTTAAAGCTTCTTCGGGCAGGTAATTATACCGTTCCTGGATAGCGCTGAGGATTGCTATAACGGCTTGCGGATCTTTGCCGTGCTGCGCCACTATGGCATCGATAATCCCAATGTCGACATGAACCGCGAATATCTCCGTGCTTTTAGGTTGTTCAGTCACTCTGTCTCCTCGATACAAAAAAGATGGTTGCGGCCGCGGATATAAATGCGATTATTCACAAAGGCCGGTGTGCAGTCCGAGGGCTCACCCAGTTCCGGTGCCGCCAGAAGTTCAAATTCGGAGCCCGCCCGAAAGATGTACATGGTACCCGCCCTGTTTAAAAGATATACCAGATCTCCCACTATCACGGGTGAAGAGTAAGAGCCCTCTTCAAATTCATGCTGCCACAGCACATCACCCCTGCCTGTGTCATAACATGTCACAACACCGTAGGCGGTGGCTACGAAAAGATGCCCGTTCCCCGCCGCCGGACTGGAGGCGTCAGGCAGATCGTCATAGGCCTGCCATACAATCTGTTCCGTATTCAGGTCAATGGCGGCCAGAACCGCGAACTGATTGGCGGCGAATACCATCCCGTTGTCATAGGCGGGGCTTGCTCCTATTTCACCCATCAGACACTCGACGCGCCACAGTTCTTGGCCCGTATCCGGATCGTAGCCCTGCACATAAGGATTGGCCTGGAGAATGAGCTGTGAAGAGTTGTTATAGTTGATAAGAATGGGAGAGGACCACGCCGTAAGCACATCACTGCGCGCCGTTTCCCATACAGTCTCACCAGTGGCGGTATCCAAAGCAAGTACCCGCGAGCCTTGACTTTGATCATACTGAATAAGGAGCAGATTTTTATAAGTAAGCAAAGAGGATGAGTGTCCGTAGTGGTTGTCCGGCATACCCAGATTACGCGCCCACCTTCTTTGACCTTGAAAATCAAAACAGATTATATCCCCGGTTGCAAACAGGGCGAATACGGATGAACCGTCTGTTGCCATAGTGGGCGCTGCGTAACCAGTATCCTCCGTGATCTGCGGCGGCACAGCAGGTGATCCGGGAATAGCATTTACCTGCCCCTGCCAGAGCAGCTCTCCGTTTCCGGCGTCATAACAAAGTACTTCCTGTGTCTGCCCGTCCGCGGCGGATATAAAGAGGCGGTCTTCCCATACTATCGGTGAATTAAACCCGCTGCGGCTTAAAGCGACTTTCCATGCGATATTAATGCCGGCTGCCCCATCCCATCGTAATGGAGCTTTTTGAGTATAGGCCACGCCAAACCCTCCCGGTCCTCTGAAATTGGGCCAGTTACTGATAAAAGTCTGACTGTAAGGCAGGCTTTGCAATTGCGCGGCAGCACCCTGCCCGATAGAATCATTCTGTGAATTTTCCGAAGAAGTGTTTTTATCGGCCGCGCCGGCCGAATCCCCCCCCGACGCTCTCATCTCCGGAAAATAATCCCGCCATAAGGTGTGAGAAAGAATCACGATAATAACGGCCGCTGCCGCCAGCCCCGCACCGCTTAAGGCGATTACTTTACGCGCTGCGGTGTTCTTAAGCCAAATGTTGTTAAGTTTATTGCTGGCAAGCGAGTCGGGGAATCTCTTTTTAAAGGCGAACAAAAAAACCAGACAGGCGCTTAAAACAGCTGCACCAACGAGGAGCATGGTGCCGCCCGCGGCAAGCTGCTGCTGACCGGTAAAGTAGGCCTTTCTGGCCAGCCAGTCGACAGCTCTTAACTGCTCACGCAAAGCCTGATCGTCGGGATTGGCCGTTACTTTTTCAAGCATAGACGTTAATACAGGGTTATCCAGCGGATCGTGTACCTCCAGCTGGATATAGGTGGTAAGCAGCAGGACGCACATAATGAGGGAAAAAAGTCCCGCCACCACACTTGTATTCCGGGCAGTATAGAAAAGCATGGCCATCAGCTTTTTATATTTTGCGCTTTGTTGATCCATAATGCCTCTTAATCATCCTTGGCACGTTTGTGCTGTGCTTCCACAGGACAGTATTCAAAACATCTGCCGCAGCTTACACATTGAGCTTTGTCGATCTCATATTCATCTCTTTTTCTCCATAGGGAAAGACTTATAAGTTTAAGTGCAAATACCAAAGCGATAAACCCTCCCAGAAGGAAGCCTCCGGTGTAAAAATCCGCTTTGGTTGTCGCAACCTGCTCCGCAAGCTGCTCCTCAGTCTGCCTTGATTCCCTAAAAAAGCTGCTGTCTTCAGAATAGTTTTCCGTTCCTGTGGTGTTTTCCCGGTTTATCTGGGTCTGCAGTCTTACATCGGAGTTAAGATATGACATTACGTGTCCGAGTTGGGAGCCGAGAACTGCTCCGCCGCCTGTCAGCAGGGGTATGAGAATAAGCAGCAGCATGAGCCTTTTTACGCCTCTGCTACGGCTTTCCGGTTCGGCCTGCGGTGTAGAGGGGAGGATTGCGTCGACCGGGCAGGAGTCATGGCACAGTTTACAGTTAACGCATTCCGCCGGGGTTATTGTGCCGTGCCAGATTGCGAAACGCGAAAAAAGCCTGAGCAGTACACTGTACGGACATAAAAAACGGCAGTAGGGGCGGGCGATGAATATGCCTATGATAAGCAGGATTCCGCCGAAGATAAGCATTTCCACCCGCGAGCCAAAGCGAAAGATTTCCACAAACGGATCAAAACGGCAGATAAGGAAACCGCTGCCGGTAGCCGTGAATAAGACGGCCGTACCCAGATAAACGTAAGGGAAAAGCCCCAGTGTTTGTGAAAGCCAGGCCGGCAGTTTTACAGGTCTGAGAATAACCAGATCCTGCAAGGCTCCGAACGGACAGACTCCGGCGCAGAAGCTTCTCCCGAAAAGCAGGGTGTATATAAGGGGCAGTAAAAAAAAGCCGATCACGGTAAGTGGAATAATATAACCGGAATCAAAGATCGCCAATGTAACATTCTGAATCGAGCCGATGGGACAGATACAGCCCCGCCTTAAAAATCCCAGGTAGATAAGACTAAAAATGGAAATAATAAAAATACCCAGGCGCGAACGCCGTTTAAGCACGAGATAAGAGACAATACTTAAAAGAACGACCAGCACAAAAAGATCAAGATACTCATAAATGGAGGGAGTTGCGGCGGGTACTTCTGTTTTAGGGATCTCATACTCTGATTTAAATTCCGGTCTGGGGAAACGGTATTCGGCAGGCAGGGGAGCAGCCGAAATAACGCCAAACAGTATCATAATAAGGACAATAGTGAGGAGTTTTGATCCTCTTGGGAAAAAGCAGGTCACGAAATTTCGCATCAGCCGCTTCCTTCCGCCGCTTTTTTCAGGAGATAGGGAGAATGGGCGGGAACGCGCGTATAGGCTTTGGCGGGACAGGTTACGGCAATCGAGCATTCATTGCAGTTTACGCAGCGGTCATGCATCACCTGTAAAAAGAGTGAGCCGTTGCCGAAACTGCCGCAGCCTTTCACGCATTTTCCGCAGCCGATACAGAGCGACTGATCGATAGTATATTCATAGTAAGGATCTTCCACGTAAGTGCGTTTGATGGCACTGGTGGGACAGAGTCTGTTTTCCGCCGCGGTATCCAACGCAAAAGGCGGTTGCCGAAAGTAACCGCTGCATAAATCACAGTAGCCGCAAATGGCAAAAGCATGTACGCATTTGACGGCGGAAGGAGAGAGAACGCAACGAGTGGCGCAGCGTCCGCACTGAATACATTTGTCGGGATCAAGCTGCCAGACCATATCGTGACTTTTTGAAGAAAAAAGAGTGTGCCCGGCAACGGAAAGCGCGCCCAGGCCGATGATCGCACGAAATCCATAGCGCAGGAAATCTCTCCTGCTCAGATTATTATTTTTTTCTTTATCGGCTTCTGCCATGCAGATTCTATCCTCCTTTACGTGACGGTGCCGGAGTTATAAGTGACTGCGCCCGTTTACGGGATAGGGCGGGGGGAAGCCCGCAGGAGGAAAAAACACTGCAGCGCGAGCAGATAAAATCAGCGTTGCATGATTGTGCTTTTTTCTTGATAAACAGGCTTTTTCCCAAAAGTTTGAAACCCAATAAGGCCAAACCCGCGGCAAGCACTCCTCGCCCAAGATTTTTAAAGAAAGTGCGTCGGGTTTGCTTTTTTTTTGCACTAGTCATTGTCCCCCCTTGTTTTTTTAAAGATGCGGACCGCTTTTTTGTGAGGATCTAAAATAAAAATATCGCCCTTTGTGCTCACGGCCAGATCCAGGCCCACGGTATCATCGCTAAAAGCCGCGGGAGCAGCCACAACCGCGGAAAGCTCCCCAGTTGCTGAATATTCTTTTACCCGCACCAGGCCTTTTTCACTTGTGATAATCGTACCCCGAGCCGTAAGCGCGATATGAGTGGGATTACAGCAGCCGGAAAAACCGTGGATTGCCGTAGACGCGCTTCCCCAGCTTTTAAGCGGAGTTCCGTCATAAGAAAAGAGGATAAGTTTACGCTTGCCCGGATTTACCGCCCACAAGCCGGTTTCCGTGGTTAAAGCGACATCAAAGTAAGGGCTGGGGATAATGAATCCCGGAAAATCGTCATCCTCACCGCGGCGGCCGATAAAATTAATCAGTCTGCCTTCCGTGTTGTAGTGCATGATGAGTTTGTTGCCCGCGTCAGCCACAAAAACATGTCCGCTGTTTACTGTTATGGAAGTAATAAAAGCTTTGTTGCCCAACCCCGCCCATATATCCGCTTGCTTTCCTTCGAACGTATATACCTCCACATGATCCGCCATCCCGGTGTAGATTAAATCCTGTTCATCTGAGGCCAGGCAGAGAGCAGGCTGAGAAAGCGTGAAATTCATCACTTCCCGACCCTGTAATTCGAATATAAGAACCGTGCTGTCGGCGCTTACGGCAATCCTGTCCTGACTGAGCAGCGTAATTCCGTAGAGTAATTCTCCCGGAACGGGAATATCTTTATACTCCGCATATTTGATTAACTCCTCAGGAACTTTTTTGAGGTCTTCTATATTGTACTCCACGTATTCGGGAGTCTGCGTGATATTCACGTTCATCACTCCGTAATATATAAGCAATACAAATATGGCCGCACCGAGTGCCAGGAAGACTGCGACTGTAATTTTCATAAAAAGATCGGGTTCTTTTTTCATGTCTTACTGTTGGTTTTCCCCTCTTAAATCGATACAAAAAAGCCGGTTTGAATCGCGCAAAAGCATTCTGCCGCCTGCAATTGCCAGCGGCCCCCATGCGTCAACTCCATCCATGATTTTAGCTTGTGCCAACGGCTCAAAAGCCGTAAGGGAAGCGTTCAGTACGGTAAGCACGCCGTCATCATTAAGAATAAAGATCTTATTATCCGCGATGATAAACGGACCCAAACCGAAACGGTGATCTTTGCCGCTGGCCCAGACTATCTCTTCGCTGTCGGGATTGTAGCAGACAAACTGGTTTCGTAAAGCTCCCGCGTCCTTGGGCAGGATGGCGTAAAGCATGCCTTGATAGAAAATCGGTGTCTGCTGCTCTGAGGCCAAACCCTGTTTGGGACTGTGTGTGTACAACGGATTAACTTGGAATATTCCTGCGCTGTAAGTTAGATTCAGCAGCATACTGCCCGCCCCGTACCCGGCGGTGACAAAAATTCTTCCGTCCCCAAACGGTACGGGTGAGGGCGCGATAACGGAATTATCCCAGGCATTAGTAAAAAAAAGCACCTGGCCTTTGGTTTCCTTGTCCGCCGAAATGCCGACCATACCGCCGACACCGCTGTATACATAGATTTTCTTTCCATAGTAATTCATCATTATTATTGATGAATGAGACATGTTGATAGCAAAGGTGTTTGGCGTGCGCCAAAGCACAGTCCCGGTTTCGCAGTCTATACCGATCATCAGATCTTCACCGCAGGGCGCGATAACCGCCTGACCCTCATCGATAAGCGGACACTGAGCCGTGTACCAGAGGGGTATTTTGGTTCCGTATTCTTTTTCCAGATCGATCCCCCACTTAAACTCACCGGTAATTGCGTCCACGCACATGACATGACAGAGAGGACCTATGGATACCACATATTTATCCGTAACCGCCGGGATGGTACGCGACATGCCGTGATTTCTCTTTATCAGAACGGTGTACCATCTGCGCCAGATTTCCCGGCCGTCATCCATAGACAGACAGCGCAGTACGTCGCTGCGGAGCCCTTCATCGTAATCCAGGATATAGACACGGCCGTTCATTACGGCCGGCGCGGCGTGACCTTCTCCTAAAGCTACCGACCATAAGATTTCCGGACCGGAATCTTCCCAGTTGTCCGCTAAGGCGATTTTTTCTTTACTGATGTTGTCAAAGTCGGCACCGCGGAAACGCGGCCAACTGCCTGTAATAGATGAGGGTACGCCCTCAAGCCTTTCCGCATACTGTCCGATAGTCACGCTTATGGTGCCTGCACCGGGTGAGGCCGGTTTGTTGTCTTTACCGGGAATATCGATTTCAATAGGCGGGATGACCCCTGAACTCAACCACCATACCATGGAAAACAAACTGATTAACACGAATATTGTAGTAATGATTCTAGAAATTATACGCTCATTCATAGCATAACTGGATTCTTTATAGTCTATCGTGCCGCACTGAAATAATCAAGTCAAATTATGTTAAAAATTTAGCATAATTTATTGCATGCCTGACAGGTTTATTTTTAGGAGCTTAAATCCACACACACGATCTGACCCAGGGCATTGCGAATATAGAGTCTGCCGTTGGAAAAAGAAGGCGGAGTCCAGTGGGTGCTTGAGAGAATTTTAGTACTTGCGATTTCTGAGTACTGGTAAGGCGATGCTGCCGCTATGGTGATTGTGCCGTTTTCTCTTACATAGATGAGTTTGTTGTCAACAATAATAAACGAACCGAAACCGAGAGTTTTTTCAAGTTTAATCTGTCCCGTAACCGGATCCAATGCCCGCAGGCGTCCGTTGCCGGCGTTGCCGTGCACTCCGTAAATAAAACCGTTGAAGTAAACAGGGCTGGTAAAATGTGAAGCCAGTGCGGTATTCTGCCACATACGTCTTACCGAAGACGATGTATATTCTAAGAGAGCGCAGCCTTTACCATACCCGGAGCTTATAAATATTTTATTGCCGAAAACAAGCGGATCGGCGGCATTTACATCATTGCTGGTTATCCAGGGATACGACCAAAGAACATTACCGGTAGCAAGCTCAACTCCGTAAAGTGCCTTTTGCCCGAAGATGGCCACACCGCGTGTCCCCCCGCTTTTAAAGTATACAGGTGAAGCATAACCGCCTGTTCCCGGGCGGCTGGCCCAGATTGTGGCGCCGCTGAATTTATTGAAAGCCAGGCCTGAAACATTGGCGTTGAGAATGAGCATGTTGTCCACAACAAGCGGTGAACCGGCCAGATACCAGGTGGGCAGTGACACGCCAAAAGCGCTTTGCAGGTTCTTGGACCATTTTACACTTCCATTTAAAGCATTAAAACAATAGAGATTTCCCTTTCCGCTTAAGGTGTAGACCCTGTCGTTATCAACGGTAGGAGTAGCCCTGGGACCGGGATACTGACCGCCGCTGCACGTATAGGAATACTGCCAGAGAATTCTCCCCGTGTTTTTATCCAGACAATAAACAGTATCTTTGCTTCCATTGTTACCCATAGTATAGATTCGGTCTCCGGTAATCGCCAATCCCGAATAACCCTTGTCTATATTTATTTGCCACAGCACTTTTGCTGCGGACTGCAGTGAATACGGATTCCAGTTTTTTTCCGTGGAAATACTGTTTCTATTGGTACCACGCCATTGGTGCCACTCATCCGCTCCCGCACTGAAAATTAACACAAACGTCATAATACATATGATTATGATAAATTGAATAGATTTCTTTTGGTTCATAGCTAACTCCATATATATAAAACATTTTATTTATCAATAATATACAGCGAAATTTGAAAAATATGAAGTTTTTTCGCTCATTGTTTCCGGCTTCCCGGTTTGCTTCCGAAAAAGCCACCACCTATGGTGGCGGTATGTTGATTCAGAGATGAATTACACCGCATAATAAGTGAAGCCGTGTTTTTTGTGGGTAAAAAAATATCTATTCAAAGCGGATACGAGAGACATTCTACGTTCTTTTTGTTATAATATATAATGTAATAGT
Organism: Spirochaetales bacterium; assembly: GCA_016930675.1. Classification (GTDB taxonomy): domain Bacteria; phylum Spirochaetota; class Spirochaetia; order SZUA-6; family RPPD01; genus JAFGGG01. The sequence continues at coordinate 35,689 of JAFGGG010000019.1, read as the reverse complement.
TAATGAATGCGTAAAAATTATATGAAAGGAAGAAAAATCCCTGGTGGGTGTTGTTTTATTGGGATCAGCCTTTTTTATAACGGGTATAGTGCTTTGTAGAATATGCAGCAGCTTCATTGTGCTTAAAAAAAGCCTGTCATCGCTGCTCCATTTCTTGTTTTTATTGTCTTCCGTGATATTGATTATTTCGAGAATTGTGGAGCAGCTTATACCTGTATTCAATCAGAGTGTATTCTTTATTTCACTCAATACAATCGCGCTTCTTTTTATATGTACAACATGGTTCTGTTTCTGTTTCAGATTTTTATTTCCCGGCAAAACCATTCAACTTTGGGTACTCATGCATTTCTTCATACCGGTCTGCTTGTTGAGTGTGCTTATTGCCACAAACAATATGCACGAACTTTTGTGGCATGTTACCGCTACTCCAAACGGCTTAAAAATTATGGGAACGGATTACAGAATTGGATTTTATCTAGTTGTCTTTTATGCGTTTATTAACGCTTATTTGGGAGTATTTCTGTACCTTAAAAAATTAATCAGGCAGAAGCTTTTTGGTAAAAAACACGCGGGCGTGCTCTCATGTGCATTTGGTCTGCCGCTTGTGTTATTTCTTTTTAATTTGTTTACCGCCGGTTCAATCGGATTTACGGATGTATTGTCGCTTCATTTCTCGCTGCTTGCGCTTGTGTTCTTTTATTTTATCTTTTTTTACTACCCTTTCGGAGAAGCTATTCCATATAAGGATTTTTTATATAAACTAAGGGATCCCGTAGTGGTGACTAATACCGCGCTGCAAATTGTATTTGTGAATCCGAAGATGCGGAAACTGCTTGAGCTTGAAAACGATCGCATTATCGGTACTCAATTTAAAACTGTTTTTCCCAAACTGTCCCACTTAGGCAAAGCGCTCGCGGAGTTATCTTTCCACAGACAGGTTGTGCTTTATCGGTCCGTAACGTACGATTTGAACATGCTGCCCATCACGAGCTGGCTGCAGAGAGAGAAGGGCAAGATATTGATTTTTCATGATATCTCCCAGCTTAAGGTTACGGAGAAGAATTTAAAGCAGATCCGCAGGCAGATCGAACGAGAGGTGGTCTCGCGCGTAAGAGAGCTTAAAAGCATCAATGAAGTACTGAAAGATTCGAATCAGGCATTAATCGATGAGATCGCTCAGAGAAGAAAAGCGGAGAGAATGATAAATGCCGCATTGGATGAGAAGAACATTCTGATTGGTGAAATTCATCATAGAGTGAAAAATAATCTGCAGATAATCATCAGTTTGCTTAATTTGCAAAAACGCTATTTCGAAGACGAACGCATGCGTGAGGTATTTCGCGGTACTGTCAACCGTATCCGTTCGATCGGTATGATCCATGAGAAGCTTTATAAAGGCGAGGATCTGACCAATACCAATATCGCCGATTACATTAATGATTTGGCACATTTTCTCTTGAATTCTTTTACGGACAAAGGCCATAGGATTAGTCTGCATGTGGACGCGGAAAAAATTTACCTTGATCTTAATCGCAGTATTCTGTGCGGCTTGATAATTAATGAGCTGGTATCCAACTCGCTTAAGCATGCGTTTCCCAAAAGCTTGAAAAGAAAGCCGGGAGTGGAGGACGAAATCATCATAAAGCTGATTACTCATGGTGAAAATTTAATTCTTAGCGTATGGGATAACGGTGTGGGAATCCCTCAGAATACGGATATCGATACTATGGATACTTTAGGTATGAAGATCATAACTACATTGGTTAAACAGCTTAAAAGCACCATGGAAATGAAGCAGAATAGAGGTACGGAAGTGATAATCACTTTTCCCAAAGAACAGCCGTGGAATGAAATGCACGCGGAACAACAGGAGATGCTGCAGCGCATCCAAACCGCTTTAAGTGAACTGCCTAAAAAAGTGAGGGAGACAACCGTACTTTACTATCTGGACGGAAAGTCGATTTCAGAAGTCAGCAAGACGCTGGGCATCAGTATGGAAAATGTGCAGTCTCAGCTGCAGACCGCCAGAAAACATCTAAAGGAACTCTTGACAAAGAGTGTATCATAAGTTATCAATGATATTTTAAATCTATTAAAAAGTCTGGAAAAAATAGAGAAAATTTAGTATATTATAAGAGGAAGAGTAAATGGACTGCAGGCAGGTCCAGGATGCAATGAAATCCTGGGAAAAAACGGGAGGCCTGAACGACAGTATTATTCCTCAGCTGGAAGTCCATATTGAATCGTGCAAAGCCTGCAAAAAAAGGTACTCTGTGCTCCTGCCTTTTATCTTCAGGGACGGGGACGGGGAATCGGGTTTGGCACTGGCGCTGGATGCTACCGTACCCAATCTAAAGGAAATAAAGAAAAAGTTATTAAAAACAGAGAACAAGAGGAGAGCCGCTCCTATTATTATAGGAGCATTGGTTATGGGAATAGCGGTACTGTCAGGGGTGTTGATGCTTTTTCTGCTTCAACCCGGGATAGAAGAACATTTGGTACAGGTTGAGTTTACCCTGGTTGCCCCTGAGGCTCGTACCGTGGAATTGATGGGAGATTTTACCGAATGGGAAAAACATAAAATAACTATGGAGGGGCCTGATTCAGGCGGGGTATGGAAAACAGCGGTAAAACTGGAAAAGGGAAAAGTATATAAATACAATTTTATAATAAACGGTAAACAGAGTATTGCGGATCCGAATTCACCGTATGAAGTGGATGATGGATTCGGGGGCGCAAGCTCTATACTGCAACTATAAGGGGGTGTACCAGTGAAAAGGGCGGCTCTAGTTTATATAGTTTTTCTCTTGATAGGAACATGTTTATTTGCCAATGGTACTGAAAATAGCTTGTTTAAACAAAAGAGCACTCAAAGTACGTACGATTCTCTTGAATGGAAGCAGGCTTTTTTTGACGAGCTTGCTGAGCGACTGCTGGACTCAAACATACCCCGGACAACACTTATTCTCATTTTTAAGGAGGTGAGTGTTAGAAATCTGCCCAAAGATCCCAAAGCAGCGGCGGAAAAGGTCGTTGGCTGGGCCAAGAAATATGATCTCAAGCTGCGCAAGGGGTATTCTCATAGTCAGGTGGCCTTGGAGCTTAAAAGAGAACTTGCCTTAGGTGCGGACGATGACGGTTCGGACGACCTGCTTACAAGTATCTATATCTATGATGAATATGATAAAATTAAGATTAAAGATAAAAAGGATAAAAAAGATAAGGAACTGAAGGATAAAATAAAAGAAGATAAAGATAAAGATAAAGATAAATAAAATTGTCGTTACATAATGTTCGGTTTAAATTGTAGCGCGGGAGTGTATGCTCCCGTTCAAATTCCGTTAAGGAGGCAAGGGTGCGTAGGGTAGGAGTATGTGTGCTATTCATTGTTCTCATAGTGAGTTTCCCGTTAAGTGCGCAAAGTGATGAGGATAATGTTAAGACCGGAGAAAACACAGAAAGTATACAGAGTTCTTCGGAATGGGAGCAGGAAATTTATGAGGAGTTGAGCCGGAAGATGAAAGCAGCCAACATGCCGCTTAAAACCCTGAAGTTTGTATTAAGCCGGATCGACAGGGACACGCTGCCAAAAGACCGTAAACAGGCTCTGGACAAGATATTTGATTTAACGAAAAAATATGACCTTGAGTTACGTAGGGGAAAATCGTACAGCAGCGTAGCCTTGGAGCTCAAACGTGAGCTTGCTTTAAGCAAGAAAAACAGCGATAAGACCAAGATAATATCCGTAAAAAAGGTGAAAGACAAGACAGATAAAATAGCGGTTAAAGAAAAAGAGGATAAAGAAATTAAAGAGGTTAAAGAAAAAATAAAAGAAATAGAAGAAGTAAAAGAAGTAAAAGAAAAAATAAAAACCAAGTAGTGAAATGCCGGAAAATAAAAATGTGTATTTAATAAAATATACGCGGGAAACAGACACATTAAGCCGTGACAGAATTAATAAGGAAGGTAAGCTGTCTTTAATGAACATAAAAAAATACTTCAGCATAGGCTTGCTTTTTTTTTCTCTGGTCACGGGTTTATCTCAAGTTTTTCCTGAAGATATTTCGGACATCATAGATACACTTTTCAGTCAGGAGCAGCGGCAGGCCGAATACAACCAGATATATGGCTCCCTGCTGTCTGTTTTTTTAGGGCTTGAGCAGCAGGGGTTGCCGCTTGAAAGTTTATTGGACAAGCTCAAAGAAGGTTTAGCCAAGAAAGTGAGTCCGGAAAAGTTGTTGGCGGGAATAGAAAATGAAGCGCTGCGCATAAAACAGGCTTACGCCCTATTGAATAGAGTTCAGTTTAGCTTTGAGAATGAAAATGAAAAGAATCAACTCTATAACCGTATAAGCCTTTATCTACTGGGCGGACTGTCTGAAGATCTGGTTGAATCAATGCTGCGTGGGGCCAAGAATAAAAAGCCGGCGCTAAAGGTATTTCAGTCTCTAGGCACCACCATCCTCAAATTAAAGACAATAACAGGGCTTAATGAAGGTGAGTTTATGAGTTTAAGCCAAGTGATGCTCAACAGCGCGCTCAGCTACACAAATTATTCTATGATTACCGCACTTTTTGTCAAGGCGAAATTCCGAAAAGTCAGCGACCAGGAAATGTTTTCCTTGGTGATTTATATTTTAAAGCGCGGGGGAGGAATCCTGCAAATCGAAGAAGAACTGAGCAGGAGGACAAAAAGATGAAAGCGCGCTCTGTATTCCTGCTTATAATTATTCTGACAACAGCCCCCTGTTTCGGCGACCTGCTTATACTCAGCGAATCGTCTCTCGCAACCAATTTGGACGAAGAGGCTGCACTCGAACCCAAACTCGGGGTAATGCTGGGCTGGGATACCTATAGCTTTATTTCCGAAAGTCTAAGTCTGTTCCTGGATTCTTTAGGTCAGATCCACTATAATACGGCAAGCGACCTGCTTGAAGGAGAGATCTACGCGGCGGTGGATTTCAGTTATCGCGCGGATTACTTTCTGGCCAGATTAGGGATCGAATCCACCTTCTTGGCCGAAACAAATAAAAAGATCTATTTCAATGTGGTGCCTGAACTCTATCTGTCTTTCGGAAGCCTTGAGTATACGGTCTTCACCTCTCACACAGTATCTTATCTGCCTGCTAAATCTTCGTTGGAATTCTATGAGGCCCGTGTGGGGTTGGCTTTTGGTGTGGACAATCTTTTAAACAGACCTATTGTCGGTGTGGGAGTGGACTTGGCGAGCGGGGACTATCCCTTCTACTTAATCGCCGAATATGAGCTTTCCTGGTATCCGGACCCCCTGCTTTCGTTTGAGTTTACCGGTGGTGTGAATTGGTTCTTAACGGAAGATGAATACCAGCGTTATTTTCTTGAGTTGGAAATGCTCTGGTATTTCAATGACGGTCTTATCCTTACCGTAGGAGTCCTGGGCGATGTCTTGCATAGCGCTATTGAATCCGAACCTGAGTTTGTGCTGGAACCCGAGGTTGAGCTGGGCATAGCACTTACGGAAAGCAGTATTCTTTCACTTGGTATGGAAGGTACTGTCTACATAATGAAATCTTACCTCGACGATCCTTCGCTGCTTGTGTTTAGAGTGCAGTTTTCATATCTTTTCTGATAGCGCGCGTTACCATATTCCAAGAGCAGGCGGCCTTTTAAAAAAAATACCTAATAAAAGTATTCCAGGATAGAATTAGAATTGACAGCAAAACATATGTCCATATAATTTAACTTATAAGCAGTGTTTATAAAAAGCAATGTTTTTGATTAAGGAGTTACTACATGGATAAACCCCAAATCATGGTAGTGGAGGATGAAGGGATTGTCGCACTGGAAATCAAAGAGGGTTTGGAAAATATGGGGTATGAGGTACCCTATGTGCTCTCTTCAGGCAAGGAAGCCGTCGAGCGGGTGATGATCGACAGGCCGGATCTGGTATTAATGGATATCCGTCTGGAGGGGACGGTGGACGGTATTGAAGCCGCCGAACAGATAAGAAAAATATTTAATGTCCCTGTTATTTTTCTTACCGCGCATTCGGATGAAAAGACTTTGCAAAGGGCGAAAGTAACCGAATCATACGGATATATATTAAAGCCCTTTGAAGAAAGAGCCCTTAAAGCTACAATTGAGATCGCCTTGTATAAGGCAAATGAAGAAAAAAAGGTGCGCATAAACAGAGATTGGCTTTCCATTATTTTGCGTTCTTTGGCAGAAGGGGTAATTGTAGTAGATACTAAGGGGGAAATCCGTTTTATCAACTCATACGCCGAATTAATTTTAAAATGGGAACAGATGGAAGTCGTAGGCAAGCACTTGAATGAAGTGTTCAAAATTGTGGATGTGGAAAAACATCAGGCACAGGAAATACCTTTTTTAAAGGCAATAGTGGATGGTACTATTGTGGATAAAAAGAACTATATTCTGATCACAAAAGATGATACAGAAGAAATAATCGATTATACAGTTGCTCCTTTGAAAAATGATAGCGGTGTAACCATTGGGACAATAATAGTTTTTAAAAGCAGGGGAATGCAGAACCTGAATCAAGATACGATCAAGGATGAATTGGAGATGCCGTTTAAAATTCAAAAGAGTCTGCTTCCGGCAAAAGAAAAAACTCTGGCGGGAATAAATATGAACTGGCTTTTTTTCCCCAGTGTTTTCGGTTCCGGCGATCTGATTAACTTTTTTACGATAGATGAGAATCATCTCGGCTTTTTCATTTTGGATGTAATGGGCCATGGTTTTTCCGCCACCTTATTCGCCTTCACTTTACATAAATATCTTTCACCCGATACGAACAAAGGCGGAATTCTAAAAAGACGGGACAATCTTACGGGGCATCAGGCTTTTCGCAGGAAGGACGATTTACTGCCCTCAATCTTGAGTCCCGCGGAAGTAATTTCCCGTTTGAATAAGCAGTTTTTTTTCGAGGCCAATAATAATCCGTTTTTTACCATCATATATGGTATTATAAATATTAAATCCCAACAGATTCGTATGGCTCGCGCGGGACACCCTTTTCCCCTGTACCAGAGAAAAAATGCAGGTCTTGTGAACGTGGAATCGGAAGGGTATGCTATCGGACTTGCTTCGGATATTGAGTTAAATGAAGTATCATTGGAATTTAAAAAAGGCGACCGTCTCTTTCTTTATTCGGACGGTCTCGTTGAAATGCAGAACAGCGAAGGCAAGCGATTCACCCGAGAAAGACTGATTAATATACTGGAGAATACAAAAAATAATTCCATCAGCCACATACTCGGCGCTTTGGAAAAAGAAATAACGGACTGGAAAGGTAATAATGAGTTTACGGATGATGTTGTGCTTATGGCGTTGGAAAACAGTTAAATATAACTAATTCGAAAGTCGGAAACTATTTTAAAACCCAATTTTTTATAAAGCATAAACGCGGGTTTGTTAATTTTTTTTACAAATAAACAGGCTGTTTTTTCCAAACGGAAAATATATTTTAATAATTCAAGCATTAAACTGTGGGCAATACCATGACGTCTATATTCTTGACGGGTAAACACCCCTCCAATCTGATATATGTTATAACCCCTGGCATTTGTTCCTGCTTTGGCAAAGGGTTTCCCGTTCTTTTCAGCAATGAAAATTATTTCCTTTCTCAAGTTGTTTTTTAAAAGGGACAGACAGGCATTATCGTCAAAAAGATACGGATTAAGACATACTTCCTCCAGCTCATACCGTTTTTGGATATCAAAGAGAGCTGCCGCATCGGTTGTTCTGGCTTTGCGGATAGTAATATCTTTGATAAGGTTGTTTGAATTATCATGAAAATGAGCTTTATCCAAAACCATGAGATAATAATCAACTCTGGACTTTACAATTCGATTGATAAGTAACTTCTCTACGGTTTTTACATTTATTTCCAAACCCATAATTGAAGAGAGTGCGCATGGTGTCTGGTGGATAAGATATGAAAGTCGCTGCAGTCTGTGCGGATGAACTCCTGAGTTTTTTTGGATGATCGGACAGATCATTCCGTATTCGGTAACCAGAAGCGCTTCGGATATAGAATCCGCGCCCATAAGGTGATTCTTGTTTTTATTTATATAGACAGCAAGGTCTCTCTGCAGATGCGCTTGTGAGATAATTTTTTCTTTCAACCAAGCGCTGAAAGTTACGCATTCAAGCTCATTTTTAATCAGGAAATTTTCTAATAGTCCTAAATCCATTAACTCAAGTTTTTGCCAACTCAAAATCAGTCTGCTCCTCCTTAAGGTTTTAAAAAATCGATAGGCAGTTTGCCTTCGGGGCTAAAGTCACCCGCCAGAACTGCAAATCCCGCTGAAAAGGAGGCGGTGGATTCTCCGTAAACAGCGATGGCTGATTTTATCCAGGGAGTATGCAGAAGATAGACAGGTGTGAGCGCGGAGATTACTATTATTTTCTTTTTCAGGTTTTTCAATGCTTCCAGTATTTCAAGGGTGCTTGGGCTTGAAAGGCAAAAAATCACGGTATCGTACGATCCGGCAGCTTGTGTTACTCTTTTTATATCATTATCCATGGCATAATATTGCGGTGCCCACGAAATATAAAGGGTGGCTGCTTCCGGATAACGTTTTACTCCCTGCTCTAAAAAATCATGGTATTGACCTACAATCAAAATCTTCTCATCCGGCAGCGGTCTATAAGGAATGAAAGCCCCGCGAACGATAGTAATACTGCGACAGCTTGAATCAAAGAAAAACTGACGTGCGTTTTTTGCCGGTATATCGCGAGGTACTTTTTTCTCATCAGGAATAATGGGGAAGGCGTTTTCACCTTTAAATGCTTTAAGTTTTACCTGTAAAATTCTTCTCACCGCCTCCTGCACTCTTTGCTTGAACTTTTTATCCGATTTGAGTAGGCGGATAAGTTTTACCCAAGCCTGTTCCTGAATATCCGGTGTATGAGAGACCAAAAGCATATCGTTCCCCGCCTGTAATGCCTTTTGACAGACAGTTGGTATATTGTCGCCATTAATCCGCACACCCCACATCTCTAAATCATCGGTTATCACAATCCCTTTAAACTGGAGTTTTTTACGCAATACTTCGTTTATAAAGAAATGAGAAAGCGTGGCCGGTTCCGTATTACCCGTTATCTGAGGAAAGGCAAGGTGGGCCGACATGATAGCGTGTATTCCCTCTTTAATAACAAAACGATAAGGCAGGAGGTCTTTTTCCCAAAGTTCGCTAAAACTGACGTCGATTTTGGGCAGATATCCGTGTGAATCAAGATCAGTTCTTCCGTGTCCCGGAAAGTGTTTGGCGGTTGCGATTATACCCGCCTTTTCCTGACCTTTTAAATAAGCCAACCCAAGCAGGCCTACTTTTCGGGGATCCGAAGAAAAAGCGCGGGGTCCGATTACCCAGGTATCGGGATTGGAGTAAATATCCAAATTGGGAGCGAAATTCATGTTGATCCCCAATGTTTTCAGTTCACTGCCGATATAATATCCTGTTAAAAAAGCATCATGCGGAATACCCGCAGCGCCTAAGGACAGATTGCCGCCTGTGCTGGAGAAACCTTTGCGAATATGACTTACCCATCCTCCTTCCTGGTCGGTGGCAATAAACAATGGGATTTTAAACCGGTTTTTTTGAGCAAGCAGCTGCATCCGTTTTATATCCCCGGCTAAAGAGGAAAGGCTGCTCACATTGCGTGTGAATATTTTTACTCCGCCAAGATTACGCTGTCCGATCCAGGTAAAGAGAGACTGCGGCGGAGAGGTCCCTTGATAGCCGATAAAAAAAACCTGTCCTAACAGCTCCTCATCCGTCATTGCGTTGATGAGATCGTTAATTAATTCACTGTCGGATTTTTTATCCCAGAAACCGGGAGGATTTCCCGCGGAAATAAAGAGGAGACAGAAAATAATGAATATTAAATATGCTTTTTTCATCAGACATTATTTCCCATTACACATAAGCCTGTCCTTTTAAGGCATCAATATACTGGGAAGCGGCATGGGCGGCAATTGCGCCTTCGGAGGCCGCTACCACAAGCTGTCTGAAAGGAGTTGCGCGCACATCTCCCACAGCATAAAGACCGGGGATGTTGGTCGCCATTTCATTGTCCGTAATGATATACCCTTCCTTATTACGTGAAGCGTCGGGTACCATGGCAGTTTGCGGAATCGAACCGATAAAAATGAATACCGCGGCTATATCTTCTTTGTAGGTGCTTTCTTTATCATTACGAAAGAGCTCCACTTCAGTTACCTGGGTATCACCATATATTTGTTTTAACTCCGTGTTAAAGCGAACTTCAATATTCGGATTATCAAGCACTCTTTGCGCCAGCGCTTTTTGAGCGCGGAACCTGTCTCTGCGGTGTACAATAATAACTTTAGAAGCTAATTTGGCGAGGAACATGGACTCATCGCAGGCCGCATCACCGCCTCCGACCACAAGCATTTTTTTGTTTTTAAAAAAGGGTCCGTCGCAGGTGGCGCAGTATGATACTCCTTTACCTGAGAATTCCTTTTCTCCGGGCACATCAAGCGTTTTATGCTTGGCACCGGTAGCCACGATTACAACGGGGCTTGTAAGCTGACTGTCATTTGTTGAAACTGTAAACAGATTGTTTTGTTTTTTAACCGACTGAATGCTCGCGTTTTTAAGCTCAGCGCCGAATTTTTTAGCCTGAGTTTCCATTTTCATGGCGAACTCATAGCCATTAATAGGCTCCGGAAAACCGGGATAGTTTTCAAGACGATCGATAATTAAGGCCTGTCCGCCCGAGGCCATTTCTTCTATTACCAATGTGTTTAAGTTCGAGCGGGCGGCATACTGGGCGGCGGTCAGTCCGGCCGCACCCGCGCCTGCAATGATTATATCACGATCTTGACTCATAATATCCATTCTCTCCTTTAATCTGTGAAATCATATAATAATCTTTTAAAAATAATTTGTAAACTGTTGTATTTAGAGAATGAATTTAACTTCCGAAAAAGCCGCCGCCGATGGTGGCGGTATGTCGATTGGTTTTCAGGCTTTCTTATAAAGTTCAATTTTCTGGAATTAAAATAAATTTAGGATTACATTAAAAGTATGAAAAGACTGTGGCTGCGCATACTATATTTTTTTCTGATCAGCTTTTTTTATTTTCAACTGTCACCGCTCCTTCAAGCCGAGGTGCCGCGTTTAGAGCCTCTTAACTCTGTTGCGTTATTGGCCAAAGCAAAGGAACCTCTTAAAATTGATGAGCTTATTGCCGCTTCGCTTATTTTATCCGGAGTGGAAGATAACCGGCTTCAAACTCTTAAAAAAATGTTTTACGTAAAGATTGATGAGGTCAAAGCCCATTTTAAAGGGCGTGGTGTTTCCCCTGAACTAGGTGATGATCTTTTACGTTATATTCATAATCAATACCTCGGACGCTATAACGTAAAACAGACTCGTGTGGATGAACTGTTAGAAAAAGGCACATATAACTGCGTATCTTCAGCTGTTTTTTTTCTTATCGTAAGCCGCAGTTTGGGATTCAGCACGTATGGGGTAAAAACAACGGATCATTCATTTTGCGCCATTCAGGTTGGAGAAAATACCTATGATGTGGAGACGACAAGTGTTTACGGCTTTAATCCGGGTGAAAAAAAGGAGTTCACGGATGATTTTGGCAAGGTAACGGGATATGCGTATGTGCCCCCGGGCAATTACAGTGCGCGAGAGATAATAGGCGAGAAGGAGCTGCTTTTTTTAATTCTCCACAACAGAGCCGTAGTGTCCTTCGATAAAAAGCAGTACGCTGACGCGGTGAGTATTGCTGTGGACGGATATGAGTTAATTAAAAATGATCTCAGCCTTGTTCTCTTGTTACAGGCTTTTGCCCACTACACCACATGGGTTGTTTCTTCCAAACAGTTCCAGAGCGGAGCGGAGGTTCTAAGAAAAGCAAGTTCACGCTATAACAGGCAAAAAAAGCTTAAAGAATATTACAGCCATATTATTACCCAATGGGTGGTTTCTTATATTGATGAAGCTGAATTCAATCTGGCCCAGGTCCTGATTTTTAGCAGTTATAAGGATAAAACCATCGACAATGATACCTACCGGGAACTGTTTGTCTATTTGCATCAAAAAAAGGCCGAGTATTTTGCCAAACGAGATGGTAATAAAAGCGCGTTGGAAATTATCGATCAGGGACTCGGCATGTTTCATGATGAGCAAAGCCTTATCCAGTCGAAAACGCTTTATACGTATAATTATATTGTTGAATTGATAACGGAGGGTGATGTGGAGCTGGCCTCCTCCGTGCTTATCCGGACAAAAGCTGAAGCGCAGTTCAAGGAGAAGGATTATAACGAGCTTTTTGCCTTTTTATACCAAAAGAAAGCGGAACTCGCGTTTAGTGCTGAAGGAGTAGAGGCTGCTCTTGAGCAGCTTGAAGAGGGTATGAATGAAGTTGCGGATAAAACTCTGATGCTGCAACTGGGAGAGATGTATCTGTTCAATCATATTAAGGCTCTCATAAAAAACGGAGAGTTTTCTCAAGCGGCAGACAATATTAACGGTCAGTATGCTTCAGTGTTTTTATCACAAAAATCCAAGCAGGATCTGTTACTTTATTTTTATCTTACCAAGGCGGAAAGTCTATCTGATTCTGCTGGGTTCCTCGCGGCAGCGCACTGTATCCGTGAAGGTATGAGTAGTATAGGAAAACATTCGCATTTGGTACAAAATTACGAGGTATACATTCATAATCATGTGGCCGAGCTTGCGGGGCGTAAAGAGTATGCACAGGCTTTGGCTGTGTTGGAGCAGGCCCTCACCGTGCTGCCCGCGAGCAGTGTGTTTAAAAAAGATAAAAGAGTAATTGAAGACAATATGAATTAGAAATTTATATGTCTCACCGAAAACACTGAGGACACAGAGAAATTAATCTAATTATTTTCTTTCTCCGTGGGCTTTGTGAGCTCTGTGAGAGACTTCTAAAATAATTTGATATTTATACAAGCTCTAAAGAATTTGTGTAATGCCTCTCCTTAATGCCTCCGAAAATGTGAAAGAGGACACCAATTCTAAATGTAAACATTTAGAATTGAATTTTTTATGAATTGGGCAGCGGCAATTCGAAATTTGCCCGATTATAAGTGCACCTTATTCTAAAACCGTTACTTTACATGCTTAATATGGTGCAAATTTCGAATTGCCGGAAAGAGGAGTAGTGTATATGAAGGAGTTAAAACTGTTCATTAAAGACATGAAAGCCGAGGCAATCCTGCTTAAAAGCTTTGCCCGCCTGCAAGATGAAATGCAAATCCTGGCCGGTAATAAAAAGTGGGAAAATATCGAGCCGGTTATCCAAAATTTAAGAGACAATGCGCAAAAGCTGAATAGGATAGAAGAAAACAGGTGTATATCCTTCAGCGCTTTGAAACAAAAGTTGGGCGTACCTCCGGATGCCACATTTTTAAAGGTACTGCCCTTAATTCCTGCGCAGCTACGGGATGAGCTGCTTACGGTATACAGAGAACTTAAAATTTCCGTGATTTCCGTAAAAGGCGCATCGGCACGTCTCACCTACTATTTTAAATCAATTGAGGAATCCTTTAAAAAGGTATTGGGGGAGTTGTTTCCGCATAGAAAGGGTAAAATATATGCCAAGGACGGTAAAGCCAAAAGGGTACCTGATGATACGCTTATCTTAAATAAACATTTGTAGGAGATTTAATATGTTATCAACATTTTCCGGGATTGAAATCGGCAAGCGCGGTGTTATTGCTCATACTCACGGGTTAATAACCGTGGGGCATAATTTGAACAATGCCGGAGTTGAAGGCTACTCAAGACAGAGGATTGAGTTTAAAGCCAGCGATCCCATCTATCTGCCCGGATTGAACAGAGAAGAAACCCCCGGCCATATCGGTCAGGGCATGGAGGTGTATCGAATAGAACGTATCCGCGATATGCTGCTCGAAGGAGAAATAGTCAAAGAAACCGGAAATCAGGGTTATTGGGAATCTATGGATAAATATTTCCACATGCTGGGGCAGGTGTATAACGAACCCACGGAGCATTCTATCCGCTTTTTAATGGATAGTTTCTTTTCCTCCTGGCAGGAGCTTTCGGAGAATCCCACCCAGATGGGTAAGCGGGAAGCTGTACTCAAACACAGCCAGATGCTGATCGACGGTATTCATCATGGTTATCTGAGATTTAAGAATATTCGCGATTCGTTGGAACAGGATGTCATAGGTACGGTGCAGCAGGTAAATACCCTGACAAAGAATATCGCCGCCCTTAATGAACAGATTCAGAAAGCTATGGCGTTGGGAGATAATCCCAACGATCTGAAAGATAAACGAGACATGCATATTGAAGAACTGGCTAAACTGATCGATATTACGGTCAATTACAATCAAGATCCCGATGAGTTGATTATTTACACAAACGGACGGCATTTGGTTCAGGGCAAACAGTATCTGCAGTTTGATACGCGTAAGACAGAAGCCAATGAAGGTTACTCTCTGGTAATTTGGCAGGATACCGGAGAGGTAGAGCAGTTCCGCGGCGGGAAACTGGCGGCACTGCTTGAGATGCGTGATGTTGAGGTAAGAGGTGAAATTCAGAAACTGGATCTTATGACCATGAATTTTATCGATCTTGTGAACGCGGTTCACCTCAAAGGGTATGGTCTCAATGAAAAAACAGATATTAACTTCTTTAATGAGTATCCGTATGTTCTGAATGCAAACGGAAATTATGACCGGGATGGTGACGGCACTTTTGATTCTTCCTATATTTTTAGAATCGCAGGACAGCATACACTTGACCCGCAGGCGCTGATTGGGATTCGCGGCACTCTCACTTTATCGGGTCCGACCGGCGACGTAACCGTCGAATACTATCCTACCGATACGGTGGCAGAAGTGGTTGCCCGCATCAATCTATCCGGCTCGGAAATTTCTGCCCGTTTGGATGAGGAAGGCAGGCTTTCACTTAAAGGCATGCCCACGGCTGATTTCAACAATCCTGATTTCGTGATTCGCCATATTGAGGATTCGGGTGAATTTTTAGTAGGGTATTCAGGGTTGTTAAACGCTTCAGGCGCGGACGGCGCTTATGATTGGCAGCAGGTGGATGCCGTGAACAGTCTGCGTCCTGACGGCGCGACCTTTGCGGTGGCGCCGCTTGCCCACCCCGCCGGCTGGATAGAGGTCAACCAGCAACTGGTAAATGAGTCCGCTTCGATCGCCACGGCATCGGGTATAAACGGCAGATCCGAAGGACCTGAAGACGGATCTGTGGCACTAACCATTGCCGATCTGCGCTATAAACAGGTAATGATCGGTGATACTTTGACTTTGGATAATTATTTCGCCGATTTGGTTGCTTCAATCGGACTCCGGGGTCAGGAAGCAAGCAGGGTTCACGAAACGGAAAATCTGATAATGAAGAACCATAAAGACCTGAGGGAATCTATCTCAGGAGTGAATATCGATGAGGAACTGTCAATAATGCTTAAATTCCAGCATGGTTATGCGGCGGCAGCCCGCTTTATAACTGAATTTGACAAAATGTTGGATCTCATCATCAACAGAATGGGGGTTTAGCTAGATTATGAATAGAGTAAGCAGTAATATGTCACATATGGACGCACAGTATCATATGATGCTTCGTGAGTGGAAGATGAACCAGATGCAGAATAAGATGGGATCACAAACCAAAATAAAAGAGCTGAGTGACGATCCATTGGCAGCCTCTCATTCCACGCGTTTAAAATCTTATATGTATCGTATGGAGCAGTACAAAGAAAATATAGGGCATATACAGGGGAACCTTGCCTATAGCGAATCACGTTTGACGAATTTTTTAGAAGTTTTACAGCGTATCCGGGAGCTTTCGGTACAGGGAGCACACGGTATCTATAAAGAACAGGATATGCAGGCCATGGCCGTGGAGGTTAATGAGCTTCTGGAACAGCTGGTTTCGCTGGCCAACTCGCGTAACGGATTGGGAAATACTATTTTTTCCGGGTTTGAGTCGCATATGGAACCATTTTTGGTTATGCGGGGCCGCGTGGAAAATAGCGAAGGTGATTTTATTACCGCTCTTCACTACCGCGGTGATATCGGAAAGAATATGGGAGAGATATCGGAAAATACATATGTGGAGATGAACCTTCCCGGCAATCGCGTGTTCTGGGCCGAGAATCAGCATATCTATGCCAATGTGGATGCCACCGGTTATCAGGTACAGGAGGATTCGGTTATACGTATTGACGGAGTAGCCATTCAGCTTAATGCCGGCGACAATATTCACGCCATCATTCATAAGATTAATGAGTCTCCGGTAGCAGTACGGGCAAAACTGGATCCGGTCAAAGACTCTCTGGTTTTGGAAACAACAACTCCTCACGAGCTGTGGCTGGAAGACGTTGACGCAAGCAGCGTGCTGCAGGATCTGGGAATTATTCAGAGTGGAAAGAATACACCACCCTACAATATCGCCAGTTCCGCTGATGTATTCGGCGGTTCGATTTTCGATATGGTTATCTCCTTAAGAGACAGTCTGTATAAAGGTGATCATGAAGGCGTAAACGCCGGTATCGGGGGAATGGATCTTTCTATTGAAAGTATAACCACTTCTCTTGCTGAAATCGGGGCTTTGGATACGCGACTCCAGGTTACCGCTCACCGGCTTGATTTCGAGACCCCGGAAATCCAGAAGCTGGATTCGCAGGAAGTGGATTTGGATTTGGCTCAGGCTATTACCGAGCTTAAAATGCTGGAATATACACATCAGGCGGCTTTAGCCACATCCGCCCGTATATTACGGCCGACGTTATTGGACTTTTTGAGGTAGCGGCATGAAAGTTAACAGCAAGGCTTACGGCCCCATAGAGGTGGATGAAAGACAGAAAATATATTTTCCCTTCGGAATTCTTGGATTTGAAAATCTAAAATACTATGTGCTGCTTGATGCCAAGCAGCAGCCGTTCTATTGGCTGCAGTCTATGGATGTTGTTGAAATAGCATTTGTGCTTATAGATCCTGCTGTCTTCAGGCCCGATTATAAGCTGGATGTGAGTAAGGATGAGTTGAAAGAGATCGGTATCAAGAGTAAACAGGATATATTATGCTTTGCCATTGTCACCATTCCGGAAAATTTGTCTTCCATGACGGCTAATTTGCAGGGACCTATCATTATTAACAGGAAAACCCGTGTGGGCAGACAATCGATTAATGCTGATCCCAAGTGGAAAGTACAGCATTCCATTATGCAAGAGCTCGCGTCCCTAAGGCAGGAAACATGCTGATATTAGCGAGAAAAATAGATGAAAGTATTATGATCGGGGATCAGATCGAGGTCTCCATCGTCGACATCAAAGGCGATCAGGTAAAGGTTGGTATTGCCGCGCCGAAAAATGTAAAGGTCTATAGAAAAGAAGTATATCTGGCGATCCAGAAAGAAAATATCGAAGCTGTAAAAGCCAAACCCGATATCATTCCGGCCTTAAGCGACCTTTTTAAAGAAACAGCCAAAAAAAGCGACGACGAAAAGAAAAAGTAATAGTTGATCCTTTTTAAATAATAATATGATTATGTTTTTTTCTGCTTCGCAAGTTCGGCTTCGCTTTTTCGAATATAGAGCGGGCTTACCGTTAGAGGTGTTGCTCCCCGTTCTTGAAACATGATTTTTCCAAGCTGCAACAGTGATTCCGGATCTGAATGCAGGATAACCGTATCGATATGCGCTTTAATGCGCGCTTTTGTGTCCTGTATTTTTGCAAGGGCCAGCTGTGCGTGCGGCCCGGTTAACAGTACGTGTTTTTTTTGATTGATGAGTTCCAGTAATGCGTGCGGACTGATGTCTAAATAATCACTCTGCTTATGACCTTGTTTATACACAGCGGTATAAAAGCAATTCTTCTTGGCGTCGATTATCGGCATTACCACTCCTGTGTAATTACGAAACCTATGGGCCATGGCATCCAGTCCAGACACGGCGCTAAGAGGACAGGCACAGGCTGTGCATATTCCTTTAACCGTGGCCAAACCTATTCTCAATCCGGTAAACGAACCAGGACCGATTGCGCATACCACCAGATTCAAGCTGGAAGGCCGGAGACCCATTTGCTTAAAAAGATAATCCATATGGGAGATGAGGGTTTCACCGTGCCGATAGCCTACGTCAGAGCTGAGCATCAAACTCTTTTCTTCACAGACAAGACTTAAGGAAAGAAATTCCGTGGATGTATCAACTGCTAATATATTCATTTGTCCATCCTTGAATATGGATTTCCCTCGTACCGTCTGTTTGGATACGGATGGTCACGGCAAGCGTGTGTTCCGGGAGCAGGTTAATCGCTTTTTCCGGCCATTCAATCGCGGTAATGCCTTGACCAGCCATTATTTCATCAAGTCCGATATCGCAGAGTTCTGCCGCCTCATGGATGCGGTAAAGGTCGACATGATAAAGAGGCAGACTGCCTTGATAGACGGAAATAATCGTGAAAGTCGGGCTAGTAATCTCTTCTTTGATTCTTAAGCCCTTTGCAATCCCTTTAACGAGTGCTGTCTTTCCTGCGCCCAAAGGGCCGGTGAGTGAAATCACGGCGCCCGGTTTTAGGTTTTTAGCCAGCTGCTTTCCTATGTTCAGAGTATCTTTTAGAGAATTGCTTGTGTATTTTACAATAATACTATTTTTTTTCTGCATAAAAATTAAAATCTTAGGATAACTATTAACATATTAGACATTAATTTGCTATATAAATCTGCAGAAATTGCGCTTGACAATACAAGAACAGAAAAACTACAGTGTAAAGTGGAAGTATGAAATCAAACAAACCTAAAAAAGATATAGTAACTATTGCGAATATGGAGAGTCAGCTGCCTAAGATTATGGCATGGCTTAAAAGTAACCGTAAGCTGGGTGTCATCCTGATTGATATGACACCCTACTTTGAAATGCAATTATATTATAGCAAAAGTATATACCAGTCCGTAACCAGAACCATTCATAGTTGTATTGCTTCTCTACGGGGAAAAGAAATCCGCCGGGATGATATTATCGCCTTGAATCTTACAGGCGGAAGCAAATATTATATTTTTTTAAGCAAGTCGCGTGAAAAGAGTTACGTGCATGTGGATGATTATGAGAAAATGTGTTTGCGGCTGTATGATGCTCTTTTCAATGCTCTCTTCGCTACAATATTCCCGATAACCCATAATGAGCCAAAGCTAAAATTGGGGTATGCGTTCACTTTTTATAATCCTTATGTAGAGGAGATACAGTTTTTACAGAACTTAATTCATGAGGCTGAAGTTACCGCCGGATATTTACAGGTAAAAATCGCGATGATAAAAAGAAAACTGCTCTACAAAATCATCGTGGATGAAGATCTGCAGACCCGCTATCAGCCCATTATCAACCTTTCTGATAATAGTGTGCTGGGTTATGAGGCCTTTATCCAAGGACCTGACGATTCTTTATTTACGAATGCTTACAGCCTGTTCAATTTCGCCAGTACTATGGGGCTCGTTTTCGAATTGGACTGGATAAGTAAAAAAAAGATTATAAAAAACGCAAGAGGCATAGCCAAAAACAAAAAACTTTTCATCAAGATAGTTCCGTCGAATCTATATAAACATGAGTTGTTCGCCGAACAGTTTATGCAAATTCTAAAAGAGAATGATATCGGGCTCGATACATTAGTGTTTGAACTCAGTGATGAACCTGTTGCGGAATGTATTTCCTTTATGCAGAAATTAATGAGATTTTATAATCAGATAAAATGCGCGGTCGTGATTAAAAATCCGGATGATGAAGAGTGCTTAAAGGTTTTACAGGATTCCGGTATTGCCTATATTAAACTCGGGCTGGATCTGATTCGGCACATCGACAGCAATACTTTGGCTTGTAAGTTCATCGAGCAGGTAAACAAGGCGGCCCAAACTATAAACTGTGATATTGTCGCCGAAGGCGTTCATCATCAAAATGAAATGCAGAAGTTGGTTGAGTTGGGAGTAAAATACGGGCAGGGATATTTCTTTGCGAGGCCTGAAAACAGGTTTATAGAAAAAATTAATGTAGAGGAATATCTTTCGGATAAAGAGCTTGAAAAAAACCTATTGGCTTATATCTATTTCAAACGGGGCAAGAGTTATTTCGAAAAGGCTGATTATGATAAAGCTATTCTGGAGTTTACGAAAGTACTTGAGGTGGATGAAGAACATGTGGAAGCGCTTTATTACAGAGCCTATTCATTCTGTGAAGAGGGGGGAGTAACTGCCGCATTAAAGGATATGAAAACAATGGTGAGTATTAATCCCGCTTTTCCTGAGGCGCAGTTCTTGCAAGGTATGATCTTTCATAAGAAAGGTGATTTACCCGCAGCTTTAAGGGCCTACAGTGAATATATTGACAGGTCGTCGGAAGATTCAAACATTCATATTGAGCTTGCCTCGAAGCGTATTATTGAAATGAAGCGTAAATTAAAACAGGATTAATTCTCAATTTTGTATTCATTCAACTTGCGGTGAAGTGTTTTCCTGCCGATGCCGAGAATATCCGCTGTTTTACTTTTATTGCCTCCGTTTTGGTTAAGAGTGAGTGTGATAATCTGCTTCTCAGCTTCCTGTAAAGTAATGCCTGTATTAAGTTTGATAGTGTCTTTTTCAGTAGTCGCCCGTAAATAAGGCGGAAGATCGTCCTCAGTAATAATCGCGCCTTTGCACATCACAACAGCGCTTTCTATACAGTTGCGGAGCTCCCGCACATTACCGGGCCATGAGTACTGGTTGAGAATCAGACCGGCTTTTGTATCCATGCCTTGTATTTTCTTCTTGTTCTCTTCTGTAAATTCTTTTAAGAAAGTGGCTATAAGCAGGGGAATATCATCCTTACGTTCTCTTAGAGGCGGAATATGGATATTTACCACATTTAATCTATAATAGAGGTCTTCCCGAAAATTATTTTTTTCGATTTCTTTTTTAAGATTTTTATTGGTGGCCGAGATAATCCGCACATCCACATCAATAGTTTCTTCGCCTCCCACGCGTTCGAACTTTTTTTCATGTAAAACCCTTAATATTTTGATTTGGATGTTCTGATTAATCTCACCGATTTCGTCCAAAAAAATTGTACCGCCGTGCGCCAGTTCAAAACGTCCGCGGCGTCGCGAAATGGCACCCGTAAACGCTCCTTTTTCATGTCCGAAGAGTTCACTCTCAAGCAATGTTTCCGTAAGGGCCGCACAGTGAACTTTAATATAAGGTTTATCTTTGCGCGGAGAATTATAGTGGATGGCGTCGGCGATTATCTCTTTGCCTACTCCACTCTCCCCGGTAATGATTATCGATGCTTTGGTGGGCGCCACCTGGTTTATTACTTCAAATATCTTTTGCATGCGCGTGCTTTTCCCGATAATCTGCGGAAATTTGCTTCTGCGGTCCAGCTCCTCCTGTAAAGCACGATGCTGCAGGAACAGTTCCCTGTTGGAAAGGGCTCTTTTTACCAAAAGTGAAAGCCGTTCCAGATTTAAAGGTTTGGTGAGAAAGTCATATGCTCCGTCTCTCATGGCTTTAACAGCCGATTCGATGGTACCGTGGCCGGTAAGGATGATTACGGGAACAGTGGGATAGGAGGAGACGACTTTTTTAAGCAGCTCTTCTCCGGAAAGTCCGGGCATTTTCAAATCGGCAATTACCAGATCGATCTCCTCATTTTCCACAAGCAACAGGGCCTGATCGCCGTCCGCGGCCAGAAATGTTTTATAACCTTCAAGCTCCAGAGCCTTTCCCAAACCCTCTCTGATATTTTTTTCATCATCAGCAACAAGGATATTAAATTTCATTCCTTTCTCCCTCATATTCGAGCAATCGTTTTTCTTTTTGCGGAATAGAAAAAGTGAGGATAAAAGTGGTTCCCTCACCTTGTTTTGAGTTTAGAGTAACATCACCCATGTGTTCTTTGACTATTTTATATACCAGTGTCAAGCCCAATCCCGATCCAAACTCTTTGGTAGTAAAATAGGGCTCAAAAATTTTGTCCATAATGGCTTCCGGGATGCCGCAGCCGTTATCGATTACTTTTAAGACGACATCCGGGCCTTTGGTAGCGGTTTCGATTCTAAGCACGCCTCCGTCGGGCATGGCTGAAAGTGAATTTTTAATAAGATTGAGCAGTGCCTGTTTCATATACTTCTCGTCCATGAGAATCTTCGGCAAATTGCGGGCCAGATTTGTTTCAATCCGGATATGGGCCTGTTCCAGTTCGAATTTTAAGAAATCCAATAGTTCTTTTATCAATTGGTTTAAGCTGCTCTCCTCTAATTTCATATCCATGGGGCGAACCGCGAAAAGAAAATCGACTACGATGCGGTTTAAACGCTCCACCTCTTCATTTATTACTTCCAGGTACTGCTTTATGGATTTTGTTTTTATTGTTTGTTTTTTTTTCATTTCTTTTTGAGCAAGCTGCAGATGAATACTGATCGAACCCAAAGGATTTTTAATTTCATGCGCTACTCCGGCTGCCAGTGTGGTAAGCGCCGCCAGACTTTCCGCTCTGCGCAGGCGGGCCTGATTGATCTTTTTTTCCGTAACATCCTCTATATGAATGAGATTACCCTGAATTTTACCTTCCTTTACCAGGGGCATAATGCTGATGGAAATTGTCTTGGCCACACCGCTGCCGAGTACAAAATTATTGTCTTTGGCCTTTTCCTGGTTTAAAAGCTTTTCTTTAAAAAAGTTTATCAGCTCGGTGTCATCGATTACATTCCAAATTTTTTTTTCTATAATATCATTTGAAGTAAACGGAATCATTCGTTCAGAAGCTTTATTGAACAACAGAATGTTGTTATCTCTATCCGTAACAAGTACGCCGTCGGTCATGGAATGAAGCACCATTTCCAATAGTTCATTATCTGAGGCGATATCGGCGAACAGGTTGCGGATACTTCCGCGGTCCAGTTTCTCCCATTTAAGCAATGCTTTTTCAATGAATTTCCTCATAGCACCGCCTTCATTTGATAAAAGAGATTTTGAATAAAAAGCTGGGCCTGTAGATTGAGTGTCTTGTGTTCACGGTAGCGCTTGCCTATTATAGCTACCCAGGTTCTAAGCCGGGTGATATCCGGTGTCCGCGCATTCGTTTCTTCCTGATTCAGGTTGTCAAGGAAATAATTGTTAAGCACCCGCAATAATTCTTGGATAAATAGTGAAATAAGCCTTTTTGTGGCTTGTGTGGCAAACAACTCCTGCATATCCTGTAAAATATCCACATGCATGCTGTCGGGATCCGTTACTTTTTGAAAAAAGGTTTTAGCCAGATTCATGAGTGTCATAGCGTTAATATCCTGCCATGCTAAAAAATAACTCTCCAGTGAGGGAAAGTCTAACGATTCTTCATTAAAGATCCGTTTCAGGATATCTTTTACCTGTTCCTCATTTCGGTGTTTGAATTTATAGTGCCGTAACCGGGAGCGGATGGTAGGGATAATATTGGTCAGTCTTGTCGCGGTAAGGATTAAATAAACATGAGGCGGCGGTTCCTCCAATATTTTCAAGAGTGAGTTCCGGGATGATTCCAGCATATTTTCCGCGTTTTCAACAATTATGATTTTAGGTGACTTGGGAGCGGATAAATGAGCCCACTGAACTGCATTTCTTATATGATTGATGGGAATATTATCCTCACTTATATATGAAGAGAGGTTGTTGCAGTGTTCGATTAAAGAGGCGATAAGATTGGAAAGGGCATTTTTTTCCGGTAATACACTGTGGGGGCTTACCGCGTCGAGCAGCTCTTCAATGCGGATAATAAGCTCTTGGATTTTTTTCCGGGCACTTTCATCACCATGCCAGATAGCGGGATCGAATCTTCTGGTTAATTTTCGCACCGCCCGGATAAATAAATATTGGGAAGCGTGTTTCCTTGTACGGTAGAGCGCGTCTCCCGAAGCTGCAATCTCAATACCGAAATAACGCGAGCCAAGCAGCGTCACATACGGGTGAAGCAGTTCCCGATTTAATCTGCACTGATGACAGGTGCAGTTCCACAAAGCGGTTTTTTTATCACAGACCAATATTCGTGCGATTTCCAACGCCGTACTCAGCTTGCCCGTATAAGGCGGACCATAAAACAGTGCCGCTCGCGGGATTATGCCTTGGCTTAATTCGTGCTTGAGGATAGAAATAACTGTTGTGTTGCCGATTATATTTTCAAACATGCTTCTCTTAAAGGTACCAATTTAAATATATCGGGTATGGACGGGATAAAGGGTTTAAGCAGGTTGAAGAAGAAACTGCTTTCAAACGATTGCTTTAATCCCTCAATAGGGATCCAGTAAGCGAGAATTAATATGATCGCTATTATCAATATACCCTCAACCAGACCGAGGATACTTCCCAATACCCGATCCAGATTATGCAACTCGAGTTTTGTCACAATGCTCTGCAGGGTTCCCTGTATAAAAAAGATAATCAAATATACGACAAGGAAAACACCTAAGAAAGCAATAATGTAGTTCCATATTGAGTTGGTCATACCGGTTAACAGTCCAACGAGCTCTGTTACAAGATTGGAAAAAATGACTGCGCAGAGGAGTCCTAATAGAGGCGCAGCCAAAGTGGAAACCTCAATTATAAAACCGCGCATTCCGCCTCGTATTACAAGGATGAGTATGATTAAAACAAATA
Source organism: Spirochaetales bacterium (assembly GCA_016930675.1). GTDB lineage: Bacteria > Spirochaetota > Spirochaetia > SZUA-6 > RPPD01 > JAFGGG01. The sequence goes on along the minus strand of JAFGGG010000019.1, from coordinate 11,034 downwards.
CTACATCTACAATAGTGAAACCGCTAATCATTTTTTTTTCCCTACAGTTTCAAGGATTATCTTGACAATGTTTTCACTTGCCTGGGGTCTGCCGATATCATGAGCCGATTTACTCATTTTTATCAAAGCACTCTTATTATCTAACAGATAGAAAATGGTTTCAAGAAGATTTCCGGCTGTTACGGACTCTTCTGCGATGACCAGACTGGCGCCCGCGTTTTTAAATATATTGGCATTGCGCAGCTGGTCGCCTCTGCTGCTTTTTGTGCCTAAAGGGATAAGGATTGAAGGAGTGCCTGTTGCTGCCAATTCCCACAAAGTGTTTGCGCCGGCGCGGCTTATTACCAGGTCCGCCGCGGCCAGGATATGCGGCAGCTCATCTTTAAAAAAAGGGGAAGTATAATAGTGCTTCAGGTGCCTGTGCTGTCGATTATTTTTTTCTCCGGTTTGGTGTACAACAAAACATTTTTTTACAAGCTCTTCAATAATGAGGCTGATGTATCTATTGATGTGCCTAGACCCCTGGCTTCCGCCTATTACCAAAATCAATTTTTTTTCAGGAGGACAGCCTGTTATGGATTTTCCCAAACGCGCATCACCTTTTAGGATTTCAGAGCGCACGGGATTTCCGCTGCACACAATTTTGTGTTTTATGGATCCGGGAAAGAAACGAAGCGACTGATCAAATGATGTCAGTACTCTATCTGCAAAACGCGCGTTTATCTTGGTCGCTAATCCGGGATCAAAATCGGATTCATGAGTAATGCTGGGTATCCTTAAAATTTTCGCGGCGATAAGAGGAGGCACGCTCACGAATCCTCCTTTTGAAAAAACCAAAGCGGGCCGTTTAACAAGCAAATAGACAAAGGAGTAAAAAATACCGCCGAGAAACGCAAAAATATCCACCACATTCCAAACCGAGAAATATCTGCGCAGCTTACCCGCCGGGATCGCTAAAAAACGGATTCCGGCGGAATGCACAAGAGACCGCTCCATACCGTAGCCTTTTCCGATCCAGTAAAGAGAACAAGGCCATTTTTTCTTAAGCAAACGTGCCACGGCCAGACCGGGAAATACATGACCTGCGGTACCGCCGCCTGTAAAAAACACTCTTTTCATATTACCACCACTGGCATAATTTTCGTTTTTTTTACAAAAATTATGCCAGTGGTACATTGCGGGTTACCGCAATATGCATTGTTCTTTATATTATGAAAATTACCTTTTTTGCGCTAAAATAGCAAATAGAGAATAAATATATGTAACATCTCTAGTATATCTGTTTGTTTTATTATTGTATACTGTTACTCAATAATTTATACGGCTTAAAGGAGTATAGCATAACATGAAAAAGAGAGCTATGGCAATCTTGGTACTGTGTTTCGTAACGGGTTTTTTTTACGGAGAGTTTCCGGAAGGATTTGAAAATCTACTTGATGCTGCTGTTCTTGAAAAGCTGGAGAAATCGGGAGAGCTGAGCACTACTTTTAATGATAAGGTAAACTTAAGCTACTTTCCCGATATAAAGTTACGCGCGCAAATAATCAAGGAGATAAAGCAGTTAAATCCTATTTTTGGCGTTGAGGTTCTTTTGACCTATAAAATGACCGGAAAAGACTTTTCACGGGAAAAGGATCTGCTTGAACTCTATAACATCTTAAGATCCGTCCAATCACTCAAAGGAATAGAATACTATTCCGGCAGCAGAGGAAGGATGCGAATAATGTTCCATGACGCGTATATTGTGGACTCGCCCCAGACAAAAAATAAAATTCCGGACCGTCTGGTATCCATAATACCTGCCTACAGCACGCTTTTTATTTATCAAAACGACTCATCCTTCGGGGAAAATATCTTCGAAACCGTCTATTATTCGGAAAACGGCTATTTTCTAATGAAAATGGAGAATCTAACCAAAATATGGTACGGTCTGGTCCCGCTTATCGATCCTCATAATCTCAATTACATTATTTTTATCTATCCCAAAGAAGATACCATACTTTTTTATTCGGTGGTGTGCGTGAATGCTTTCAATCTTTTCGGGATTGCCGAAAGCAGAACAGCTTCGTTTTATTATAGAATAAAGGCTTTGTTCAATTGGTTTTGTTCCAGGCTCAATTAGCAGAAAGCCGTTACTCCGTGCAGACCCTGTTTCTACCCTGTTGCTTGGCTAAATACATGGCCTTATCCGTGCGGTCTATCCATTTTTCTCGAGCTTCACTCGATCTATACTGGGCGATTCCCAGAGATACGGTTATCTTTACTTCATCGTCGCCGCAGCCCAGGGTTGAACTCTCTATTTCTTTACGGAATCTTTCTCCGATCGTATATGCCTGCATAAGGTTTGTATTGGGCAATATGATGAAAAATTCTTCTCCGCCGTATCGGCCGGCGTAGTCGTATTTACGCAGCTGATTTCTGAGTCTGGTGCCGATTTCCCTAATCACCATGTCTCCGCATTGATGGCCGAAATTGTCGTTTATCTCTTTAAAATGATCAATATCCAACATGATGCCTGTAAGCGGAATAAGCGCTCTGATGGTGCGTTCGATTTCTATATCGATCCTGTTAAATAAACTCATACGATTTAAAAGACCGGAAAGCGTATCGTACATGGCTATTTTTTCAAGTTCTTTTTTCTTGCGCTTAAGTTCTTTGTTTTGCTTGGTTATGTTCTTAAAGGCTTTTTTTAAGTAAAGATTTTGGTCAAGGATTTTAGAAGAAAGCTGTTCCTCCTGAAACACGGCGTTTTTGAGAAAATTTCGTTCTTCATATATACTTATCTGTTTTCTTAAACGAATGATTGCCGCTTTGATACGCGCTTTTATTTCCAAACCATTAATCGGCTTCTTGATGAAATCATCACCACCCCAGTCCATAAGCTGCTGTAATACCTTTTTATTCTTGGAATCGGAGATAAACAGAAGTTGTATGGGTTTATTATAAAAACGTTTGCGGATCTCCTGGCAGAGCTTGTCCACTTGTTTCGGCTCAATATTTATATTCACGAGAATGATCTGAATATCATTCTCGTCCAAAACGTTCAATGCATTATCTGTTGACTCGGACAAGAACAGTTCATGTCCGTTTTGCGATAGGTGCTTTGATAATAGTTCCCGATCTTCTTGCTTGTATTCCACAAGCAAAATATTTACCTTTTGCATTGCCTTTCTAAAACCTTACAAAAAAAATATCAATGGGTCAACGTTTGAAGATCGTTTTTTTAAAATTACTTCCGAAAAAGCCGCTCCAATAATAGTGGCCTCATAGTTGCTAAATGGGTGGCGGCTTTTCTTCCACCCTTCAGCTGACCACTAAATCTCGGACTTAGTGGTCAGGTGCTCACCCGCATACCGCTAGCTTTGCCGATGGTATGTGAATTGTCAAATAACTAATGTTATTATACTATCTTTTTTACGATTAATCACTCATTTTTAGTCGCTTGTGAAGGAATGATGAGTAAATCTCGCTGTTGACAAGCAGATAGTCATATATTATGTTGAATTTATAACCGTTTCCAGGTGAAAGATAAAGGTGAAAAAATGGGAAAAGAGTTAAAACCGATTAAAAAATATTTAACCGATATCAGCCCCAAAGCGTGGGAACATCCTGCTGATCGTGCAGCCCTGCTTGCTTTAAAACAGATACCGGTGATCGATGAAATTATAAAAAAACTGTTTGGTACAACCTTCGAACGTGCGATCAGGATGTTGTTTTTAGCATCGTCGGTGAGGGTAACCGGCAAACAGTTCCCAAAGATATATAATCTTTACCAAGAAGTTTGTTTGCGTCTGGATGTAAAAGAGGTGCCGGAGCTGTTCATCACTCAGAATCCCAAATGGAATGCCATGGTGTGGGGAGTTGATAAGCCGATTATTGTGTTTCATTCCTCTTTTTTAAAGGATCTGCAGGATCATGAACTCATGGCGGTATTAGGTCACGAGCTTTCTCATTGTATAAGCGGTCATGTCTTATATAAAACACTTCTGCATTTGCTGCTTTCTATTCCATTGCAGGTTATGCAGATATACGGCTTGAATTTGGCCGTCCAGCTTATTCTCATGGCCCTTTTGGAATGGGATAGAAAGAGTGAATTGAGTGCGGATCGAGCGGGATTATTGGCAGCTCAAGATCCGCAAGCCTGCTACACATTGGAGATGAAACTCGCAGGCGGTCCCGATACTGCCAGTATGGATATTAATGAATTTTTTGTCCAAGCAAGAGAATATGATAAGGGCGGCGACATCTTGGACAGCATGTTTAAATTTTTAAATACCCTATTCGAGACTCATCCCTTTCCGGTCATGCGTTTGGCTGAACTTAAAACCTGGGTGGATAAAGGCAGCTATCAAAAAATACTGGACGGGCAGTATCCGCGGCGCGGAAAAGAGGGGCCGGAGGATGTATTTGAGAATGTCAAACAAGCCGCGGATCAGTACCAGGAAGACCTTAACAGTTCAAAAGATCCGCTGGCCTCAACACTGGCCGATGTGTTAAAAAACGCCGAGCCCATAGCCAATCAGGTAAAAGATTTTTTTGACAATCTGTTCGGCGGCAAACAAGAATAATATTTATATCATCTTGCCCAGCATGTTCCGCGCTTCCTTGAGATGCGCTTTGGCCGCTTCATGCCACTTGTACCAGTGGGAGTCATGGAAGTGGGGTTTGGGTTTTATACCCGGCTTGTCAAACACGTTGGTTTTATAAAGCAGCTGATCACGCAGCCAGGAAAACTTGTCAAAGCCTTTAAACGAATCTTCCAATACCGATTCATTTTCATTATAAAAAAGAGCATCCCGAATCCATTCATATTTGTTATATTCGAGCAGGTATTCATCTACTATATAATTAAGAATTCGTTCCTGCATGCGCTCGTTATATTCATCGAAAGGACCGATAAGCTGTTTTAATCTTTTACGCAGCCAGTCCCAGTCATCCGCGGATTTGCCGCTTAGATCACAGAGATTGAGATAGATATGCCCGGCGGCGTCTAAAAAGCGTTGTTCATTATCTATATACTGGTACTCACCGTCAAGACGGCTGTCTATCCATTTTCCCGTTATGATATCGGGCTGGCTTATCACTTCGGCATGACCTACCTTGGGGATAATGGATTCCTTGCTTAATGAATTCCAGTCTTCATTCAGGCCGCTGAAATTCTGATGCGCCCATGAATCGGTATACGTGTGTAACGCAATACCGATTCGATACAGGTTTTTAGTGACCAGCGCTTTTTTTAAGAGCTCGCTTACCGGCCGTGAGCCCGGCGTACAGTTATAGGGATTTGTTTTTTTATCCTTGCGGCGTGAGCCGGGATAATCGGTATCTCCCGGAAAAAAATGGAAGGGTATATAGACATGCTTGGGGAACCAGTCACTCCACCAGCCGTAATTATGCGTGACAATTGTTTCATAGACGAAGCCATGGTCCTTGACTACATGTTGCACAAGGTTATTGTCCACGTATTGAGACGAATAAGCGATGGTAATACAGTCAGGCTCGTCAATGCCTGCTTCTTTACAGAGGATATAGAGGATATAATAGTGAAACTCTATATTCATAGTACTAATGTAGTAAGCGGTCTCTCTCTAATCAATAGCTATTATTCCAATAATTTCAAAATAATCTGACTTAAACCGATGACCGCACCCAGGAGTGCTCCGAACACATTAATCCATTTCAACTGTTTGGCAATAACCATCAAGAGTAATCCTTCCACATCGGCCACATCAAGCTGATTGATCTTGTTTTCCACAAGCTCCTGTATGTTCAGACTCTGAATGATCTCCGGCAGTTTTGAGGCAAGCATAGAATTTATAGAAGAGAGGAGAAAGTCGTCAATTTCCCGCCGGCGTGTATCGTCTACCCCGATAAAATCACCCAGTGTTACCTGCTGCGCTCCTCCGGTCAGATCAAAAAGCAAGGAGCTGATTTTTTCTGCCGCTCCTTCTGCAAAATCATCCTTTTTTAACATATTGAGAACAAAATCTGCAATTTGCTCTTTTTCAATACCCAGGTAGTTGTGAAGCAGCTCTCCGGTTGTAAGCGTACTGTGCTTTTCAAGGTACTGTTTTAATTTTTGAAACAGCTGTTTGTCGCTTTCTTGTTCCCGTAGATACTCCCAGATCTTCTTTATCAGTGTTTCAATCTTAGACACAAGCTTTGCGGAAGAGCCCTTAAAAAGGTTTTTAAGCTCTTTTTTTCTCCAGTTTAAAAAAGCCTCTTCCACAATATTTACCACCCGATCCCTCTGTATGCTGTCGTTTAAGAGCTCTTCAAAATAATTAAGCACATCATCGACAATCGCGGGCATTTTTTCTTGCAGAGTCAAATCATATTGAGCCACAGATACTATAAGACGCTGAAAGAGGTTGAGTTTTTCCAGAATTTTTTTTACCAGCTGTTTGCCTTTTGTTTCCAGCTCTGTTCTGATATTGGCCTGCCTTAGCCACCTGATAAGGGAACTTCCTAAGGCCGGAAGCGCGGATCTGAACAGCTGACCTATGATATGAACCAATTCCTCCGGTATTAATGATCCGATAGACTTACTGCCCGATTTCTGATTTTTTATCCAGTTCTGAATTCTCTTTATCAGCCGGTCCCTGAATTCATCTTCCGTTATCAGGGTATGCAATTTTGCGGAAAGATACTGCTCAAGGTTCAGTTCATCGCTGATTGCGGCCAGCTTTTTTTCAGAAATAGCTGTAATAAAATCTGCAAGCAGCTTATGAGCCATGTTAAAAAAACTCTCTGATGTTAAAAAATTCTTCAACGCTTTTTTAATGAAATTTTCGATTGTTCCCCCGATAAAGGGAACAGTACGCTCTTTGATTTGCTTTAACGGTGTGTCGAGTAACGAGCCCGTTGCTTGACCAATGGTTTTCAACAATGCTGATTGAAATTGCGGGAGTTTAAGCTGGGTGCTTACGGCATCTTTTGTAATAAGCTGTTCGGAAACCATGCGGCCGATGCTTTCCGCTAGTTTGTAGCGCTGTTTGGGTATAATCCCCGGAGTAAAGGGAATTCGAATACCAAAAATCCGTTTTTCCGTTAAAGGACGAAAAAGCATTTTAATGGCGATCGCATTGGTAATGTAGCCGATCATCGCCCCGATAACAGGTGGTAGAATCCATGGGAGTACTAAAAGCAGGTTTTCAGTCGTCATTGCAGCTCTTTCGCGTGATTCTCCGCTTCAGACTTGGAACTGAAAAATTCCAGATAAGCCCCAAATACCCAACCGCGAATACCCTGGTCTTCAATCTGATACCAATAATCTTTTTCCTGTCCTTGCAGTTCTTTATGTTCAGTCTGTGATACAATTCGAACTACAGCGCCCAAACCTGTTGATGAAAGCATTTCGGAGTCCGCCGTGGGTTTGGCTCTTATGCGGAGATAGCTGATCTTAACCACAGCCCAGCTTGAATACGAGGATATAATGGGAGTGGAAGGAAGAGAAATATTTTGTGCAGTCCTGTCTTCACCGCAGGAAGCTAAAATAAAAAAGAGGAGGAGACAACCTGTTACTAATTTTCCATACTTAATCATTATGACCTCGATTTAAAAGTATTTTCTTACTTGAACATGTCCTTTATCCTGTTTATTTCGTCCCGGATAACAGCCGCACGTTCAAATTCCAAATCTTTAGCCAGTTCTATCATCTCATTCTCCAAGACTTTTAGGTATGCGTTTCTCTGTTTGGGTATCAGGACATTATAACTCTGCTTAATCATATCCAATGTAAATTTTTCAGAATCCTGTTTCTCCTGCTGTTTGCGGACGAGAATATCCTGTACCGCTTTGGAAATTGTCTTGGGTGTAATGCCATGCGCTTTATTATAGTCCGCCTGGATACGGCGGCGGCGGTTGGTTTCTTCGACCGCTTCCAGCATGGCGGAGCTTTGACGGTCGGCATACATAATTACCTTTCCGTTTACATTACGGGCCGCCCTCCCAATAATCTGAATAAGCGATGTGGTTGAACGCAAAAACCCGATTTTATCCGCATCCAGAATCGCGATAAAGGATACTTCAGGCAGATCCAGCCCTTCACGCAGCAGGTTTATGCCGACGAGTACATCACACTCTCCTGTGCGTAATGATTTTAAAATTTCAACCCGCTCGATAGTTTCGATTTCAGAATGGAGATAACGAACTTTAAGTCCCAGCTCGAGCAGGTAGTCGCTCAGATCTTCGGCCATTTTTTTTGTAAGGGTGGTGATCAGACTTCTTTCACCTTGCTTGATCCTCCGGGTGACCTCTTTATAAATATCCTCGATCTGCCCTTTGGTGGGACGGATCTCAATTTCCGGATCCAAAAGGCCTGTAGGACGAATAAGCTGTTCCACTACTTGGGAAGATTTATCGATTTCGAATTTCTGGGGTGTGGCCGTTACAAAGATGCCCCGGTTTAACAGGTTTTCAAACTCTTTAAATTGCAGGGGCCTGTTGTCCATGGCCGACGGTAATCTAAAACCGTAATCCACCAGCGACTGTTTACGTGAACGGTCGCCTTCATACATGCCTCCGATTTGGGGAACCGAAACATGGGCCTCGTCAATGAAGGTGAGGAACGGATCGGGGAAAAAATCTATCAGAACGGCCGGCCGCTCCCCCGGATTTCTGCCGCTTAAATGGCGCGAGTAATTCTCTATTCCCGCGCAATAGCCCACTTCCTGCAGCATTTCCAGATCATATTCTGTCCGTGTTTTTAAGCGCTCGGCTTCCAGGATTTTTTTCGAATCTAACAGTTCCCGATAACGCAGGTCTAATTCCTCTTTGATATGACTGATGGCGTTTTGCACGCGCTCTTCAGGCATTACGAAGTACTTGGCAGGATAAATAATACATGTGTCCAGCTCTTCTATAACCTCGCCTGTCAGCGGATTTATAGCGCGAATACGCTCTAGATCATCACCAAAGAATTCCAGACGCAAAGCATTCTTGGAGTAGGAAAGAAAAACTTCGATAATATCACCGCGTACTCTAAAACCACCCCGCTCCAAAACCGCGTCGTTGCGGTTATATTGAAGGGAGATAAGTTTTTTCAGGAGATCACGGTAGCTGTATTGAGAATGACGTTTTATCTCCACCCGCATACTTCTATAATCTTCCGGATTGCCGAGTCCGTAAATACAGGATACGGTGGCTACTACAATAACGTCATTACGGCTTAACAGAGACGCGGCGGCGGAAAGACGCATGCGGTCTATTTCCTGATTGATCGAGGCGTCTTTTTCAATATACAGATCCTGTTTGGCCACATAGGCCTCAGGCTGGTAATAATCGTAATAGGATACAAAGTATTCTACCGCATTATGAGGAAAAAAGCTGCAGAACTCACGGTAGAGCTGTGCGGCGAGTGTTTTATTATGTGAAATTACCAAAGTGGGCAGCTGTACCTGTTCGATGATCTTTGCCATTGTATAGGTTTTTCCGGAGCCGGTCACGCCTTTTAGGGTTTGGTACTTCAGCCCCTTTTTTACGCCCCGGCTCAAGTCGCTGATTGCGTTCTCCTGATCACCTGCGGGAGAAAATGATGACACTACCTTAAAATTGATAAGCTTATTCCTTTCAATTCGTTTTTAGGTATTGCCGCCAAAAAACCGGCGGCATATTGATTAATTGAAAAATTGTGCCCGTGAAACAAGTTTTACTGAAAAGCTCTTGGTTGTTCCGTTGCGGACTGCTTTGACACTAACGACTTCACCCGGTTTATTATCCTCCAAAGCAGCGTAAAGATCTGCTAAAGAGGTTATGGCCAGGTTGTCAACTTCCACGATTATATCTCCGCCCAGATAGATGACGCTTCGTCTGTAGCGCACGGCCTTATTTTTATCACCGCCCTTAAGGCCTGCCTGAATGGCGTTGCCGCCTGGCGTGGTTTCGGAAATAAGAATGCCCTGGTTAACCGGAAGTTTGGCATAATCTACCAGGGCCGGAAACAGCTGCACCGGCACTATATCAATCCAGCCTCTGTTTACCTTGCCGGATTGAATGAGCTCCGGTATCACCCGTTTGGCAATATCAATGGGGACTGCGAAGCCGATCCCCACAGAACCGCCCGAAGGTGTGTAGATAATGGTGTTGATGCCGATCATCTCACCTTTGGAATTTAAAAGCGGTCCCCCTGAATTCCCGGGATTAATCGAGGCATCGGTCTGAATCATTTCCCTCACTACATACGTGGCATTGAGCTTAATGGGCCGGCCCACCCCCGATACAATGCCCGTGGTCAGTGTGCGTTCCAGGCCGAACGGATTGCCGATGGCCAGCACTTTTTGCCCGACCATCAGGCTGGATGAAACGCCGAACGGAATGGTCATAAGCTGCTTGCCTTTGGGATCGAACTTTATTACCGCCAGATCATTTTCCGGATCTACTCCTATAATCTTTCCTTCATGTTCCGTGCCGTCGGACAAGGTAATAAACAGCTGTTCTGAATCCTTGATCACATGGTAATTCGTGACAATATGTCCCTGCTGGTCGATAATGGAACCCGAGCCCGTACCCGCTTGGGGAACGGGTTCCAAAAACCAGTTGTATCCGTATGAAACCGAAGTAATGTTGACAACGGCCTCATTTAATATTTTATAAATCTGGATGTTTTCTTTTTCATCCTCCGAAATATCGGAGATGTCAATATAATCATTACCGGTATACTGCAGGTTGGAACCGTCCCCTGTCTGGTTGTTAAGGAGTTCGTTCTTATAACTTTGTGGATTTGGATTTGAAAAAGGCAGGGTCACAAATCCGAAGAGTATTCCTGCTAAAATAAAAACAGCAATGCTTATTCCCGCAGTAATCGCCAGATGCTTTCTGCTGTATAGTCTCATTTAGATACTCCTTATTTTTTAAAAGAAAAAACCGTCGTCGTAAATGATGGTTTTTTCTTATAAAGAATATACTAAGAACTTTAGGCAATTTCTACAGTGTTTTGATAATTTATGAATCCCCGTTGCCTCACATAAAAATCTAACCCAAATTATTGGATGCCTCATATAAAAATCTAACCATAGAGTTAAAGAGAAGCTATAT
>JAFGGG010000001.1 GCA_016930675.1 Spirochaetales bacterium | reverse complement strand
TTTTTTTTTTTTTTTTTTTTCCTTCCTCGAAAAAAAAATCCCCCTTTTTTTTTTCCCCCCCCCCCCCCCCCCGGCACTCCTGTGGAGTGCCCCCCATATACCACCGGCTTTGCCGGCGGTATGTTTAAAGAAATATAGTTATAATATAATAAATTATCAATTTTTTTTCATAAAATCAACATTTCTCCGGCTTTGCCGGAAGTGAAGAAAACAATTTTAAAAATTGCAGAGAAAAATTTGCAAATTGAAATAGCAGCAACTATACTTTATATAAGGCTCGTTGCGCGATATTTCTGTAATCTAGAAAGATACATGCAGGTCGGGATCAGGAATCCAGCAGTGTACAGCGTTTTAATTTTCAGTTTCTGTCTGACGGACAACAATTCATAGAAGTATTTCACATAAAGCAGTAAAGAAAGTATTTACTCAAGAAAAAGTTACCATTTATGGGAGTGGTCAAATAGAGGGGGTAATGGTTGGCGGCTTTTTCTTCTGAATATATAGAGGAGGTACTTTGGCTGCTATGATGGCTAACGGTGTTGTTACCAAAAAAATAAAAATGATCGCTGTTGATGATGAAGAAAGTATTTTAAAATTATATAGTCGAATACTCAAAACAGAAACTCTCGTATTGTGGAATGACGCGGCGGAACAAACCTATGAACATGAACAGATCGATCTTGATCTGGAGCTGTGCAAAGACGGCCACACCGCGTTGAAATTAATTGAAGAAAATGGACAAGAAACGTATGCCATTATTTTTATTGATGTTCATCTGTCATTCGGAGAGAGCGGTATTGATCTGGCCGAAAAAGTGAGAGCAGCCGATAAAGATATAGAGATTGTACTGATTACAGGAGACGATCAAATTGAGCTTACGGATATTCGCAGACGTATTCCTCCAGGGAACAAACTCTTTTACCTTTTAAAACCTTTTAATCCGCAGGAAATTTGTCAGTTTGTAACTTCATTAAGCGCCCAGTGGCAGCTGGAAAAGCAGCTGAAAAAAATGCATAACAACCTGGAAAACAGAGTGGCACAGCGCACTGAAGAGCTTATGTGCGCTACTCACAAATTGATGGATGAAGTAGAGACAAGAACACGTGTGGAAGAGTCGTTGCGCCAGAGTTTGGATAATATCCAGATTATTATAAAAGGTACTATCCAGGTAATCGCGAAACTGTTGGCCATGAAAGATCCTTATACAGCCGGTCATCAGCGGCGGGTATCGGAATTGGCAAGAGAAATCGCCAGTCAAATGGAGCTTGAAGCCTATGATCTGGAAGCCATAAATATGGCCGGACTCATTCATGATATCGGTAAAATTTCGATTCCGTCGGAAATTCTGTCCAAACCCGGTCGTTTAAGCAAACTTGAGTTTGATTTGATAAAAACGCATCCTCATATCGGCTACAGTATTTTAAAAGAGATCGAGTTTCCCTGGCCCATTGCCGAGATTGTATATCAGCATCATGAGTATATCGATGGAAGCGGTTATCCCCAGGGTTTGAGAGGAGAGCAAATAACTTTACTGTCACGTATTCTCACCGTAGCCGATGTTGTAGAAGCCATAGCCTCGGATCGGCCTTATCGGGCGGCTCTGGGAATTGAACAGAGCATACAGCATATCGAGGAAATGCGGGGCGTGTATTATGATCCGGAGGTAGTGGATACCTGCAGATATTTGTTTCAAGAAAAGAATTTCGAGTTTAAAACAAAGGTATTGTAGATTCATATAATGAAATAATAAATATTAATACGAAGATCACGAAGTACACGAAGTACACGAAGAATAGGTGGCGGAAAATATTTTTTTAATTTCTCTGTGTACTCCGTGAGAGATAATTACTCGAACTTTTCTTAATATCTACCATGAAATCGCTCCGTATCATTGGCATAATTTTTGTAAAAACAACAAAAATTACGCCAATGATTGATTAAGGGATAGATAAATCCAAAGAAATTGTATACTATACTGCCATTGGCACTATTCTTGTTAAAGGATTCGGCAGGTGAAGGTATTGAAATTCGGCGGCAGCTCTATTGCCGACGCTTCCAGGATACAGAAAGTCGCGGAAATTATAAAAGCAGAGGTTAAACGCGGTCCTTTCGTATTGGTTCTTTCGGCCATGAAAGGTATTACAAATTTATTGATTCAAGCGGCGCTTCTGGCTGAGCAGGGTGACCGGGACTACCTCACTTTTATAAGCAGAATAAAAGCTACCCATGCGACGGCAGTAAAAGTCTTGTTTTCAGAACAGAAAGGCAAACCGGTCTTACACGATCTGGAGCAGTTGCACGGAGAACTGAAAGATTTTTTACACGGTGTTGAGCTGATCAGAGAATGCACCGCGCGTATTTTAGATTTGGTCATGAGTTTCGGGGAGCGTTTAAGCTGTATGCTCATGACTCATTATTTAAATGAGTGCGGTGTACATGCTTTGTTTATAGATGCGCGTGATCTTATTGTAACGGATGATGCATACGGCAATGCGTCCGTTATTTACAGTCAGACGTATACTCGGATTAAAAAGTATGTGGGGGGAATCAAGCAGGTGCCGGTTATTACAGGATTTATTGCGGCAACAGAGAATAAGGTAACCACAACATTGGGAAGAAACGGATCCGATTTTACGGCTTCGCTTATCGGGGCGGGTCTTGACGCCGAATCAATTGAGATTTGGACGGATGTAAACGGTGTGTTGAGTACCGATCCGCGCTTTGTAAAGAATGCGTTCACCATCAGGGAACTCAGTTATGAAGAAGCCATGGAGCTTTCTTATTTCGGAGCTGAAGTTATCCATCCCAAAACCATGATCCCCGCGGTAGACAAGAATATCCCAATTATTATTAAAAATACCTTTAATCCGGAGCAAGCGGGCACGATTATCAAAAACAAGATTAAAAAACATACGGCGGCGATTTCAGGAATTGCCTGTATCGAGAATATCGCGCTGCTTAATATTGAAGGCGGCGGCATGGTCGGTATTCCCGGAATGGCGGCACGCATTTTTTCCATCCTGGCCTCGGCAGCTCTCAATATTATCATGATTTCTCAGGGCTCTTCGGAACACAGTATCTGTCTCGGTTTAAAACAGAACGAGGCGTTGGAAGCGGTAAGATCCTTAAACAAAGAATTAAAGAAAGAACTGGAAAGCAAAACCATAAATGAATTTGTACTGATTGAGGAGTTGGTTATTATCGCCGTGATCGGTGATAATATGAGAGGCACGCCGGGCATATCAGGCAAACTTTTTAGTGCATTAGGCAAAGCTCGGATTAATGTACTGGCTATTGCTCAAGGATCTTCAGAAAGGAATATTTCCTTTGTTATTCACAAAAAAGACAGCGCGCGAGCATTAACAACAGTTCATAAAGCGTTTTTTACTACCGCAAAAGCCGCCAATCATGGCAGTGGATAAATATATGGGAAAAAGCCGGCGACTTTTTCGCTAAAATGGATAAAGGAAACGGAAATGCAGTTAAAAAGCACGAGAAATAAAGCGCCCGAAGTAAATTTCACGCAGGCGCTTTTTACCGGACTGGCGCCGGATGGTGGTTTGTATCATCCCCTGGAAGTAAAAAACCTTAGCAGCCTTTTTTATTCATGGGATAAAAATACTGCTTTTCTGCAGATAGCGGACAGCCTCAGCCAGATATTTCTGCATACTGAGTTAACAAACAAGGTTATAACAAAAATTGTAAACAGGGCCTTTAATTTTAAACCTGAGGTAAGAGCATTGGATGAAAACATATCATTGCTCGAGTTATTCCACGGACCTTCCTGCGCGTTTAAGGATTTCGGCGCCTGTTTTCTGGCTTCTTTTATGGAAGAGGTGCTTACGGAGGAAAACAAGCATGCTGTTATTTTAGTAGCCACTTCAGGCGACACCGGAAGCGCGGTTGCCAAAGCTTTTTATGCTAAGAATAATATTGATGTGGTTATTCTCTTTCCCAGAGGGCGAGTAAGCTTTTTACAGGAGAAGCAGCTTACCACCCTGGGAGGTAATGTGCACGCTTTAGAGGTTGAGGGTTCGTTCGATGACTGTCAGCGAATGGTAAAAGAGGCTTTTCAGGATGATAAACTAAAAGGCTCTCTTAATCTGACGTCCGCGAATTCAATAAATATCGGACGTCTCTTCCCTCAGTCTTTTTATTATGTATACGCTTATACTCAGGTAAAGGAAAAACTGGAAGGCGACCTGATCTTTTGTGTACCAAGTGGAAACTTTGGGAATTTAACGGCGGGAGTCTATGCCTGGTGCTGGGGGCTGCCGGTGGATAAGTTTATCGCTGCCACGAATATTAATGATATTGTACCGGAGTATCTGGCGAGTAAAGAATATAAACCCAAAGCTTCACTCCATACACTTTCTAATGCCATGGATGTGGGGAATCCCAGCAACTTTGAGCGTTTACAGGAAATATTCGGCTATAAGCACAAGGCTATGGCTGCCATGATCCATGGTGAAGTGGTAACAGATAAGGAGACATTGCAGGTTATTGCCGATGTATACCGGCAGAAGAAGTTGTTCATAGATCCTCATACGGCTGTGGGGTATCTGGCCGCCAAGCGGATGCTGGCGGATCAAGCAAAACGCCCCGTGCATATTGTTACCCTTTCCACCGCTCACGCTGCGAAATTCAGAGAAATAGTAAAACAGGCAACCGGAAATGAACCTGAGCTTCCCGCGAGTTTAAAACAAGCACTTAACCTGCCTAAAAAATCAACTGCAATCACTAATGACACAAAAGAGCTTGCTGATTTTCTTTTACATACTTTTTTATAAGAGATTGTTAGGCGGATTTATGTGAGCGGCTTTATTTCTATGGTGCCGATTCTCGGATTGAACACAAACGCGGTCATGCTTTTTTCTTCTTTAACCTCATAAATACGGCCATGACTTTCAATAACAACACCGGGATAAACAGTACCCTTTACAATAACTTCCGACGGATAGTGTTCTTCGAACTTTTCTCTTAAGAGGAATAATCTTTGTGAGTGTTTTTCCATGAGCTTAAGGCATTGCAGTTTTTCCTCTCGTGTGGTTTTTAATTT
This sequence comes from Spirochaetales bacterium, assembly GCA_016930675.1. Classification (GTDB taxonomy): domain Bacteria; phylum Spirochaetota; class Spirochaetia; order SZUA-6; family RPPD01; genus JAFGGG01. Next base: position 103,140 of record JAFGGG010000001.1, on the reverse strand, counting down.
TTCCTGATACGCGCCGCCGCCTTTTTTATAGGTCTTCATCAGCGCATCACAGTCAAGCACGCGATCGCCTAATTTTTTAATCTCTTTTTCTTCGAGTTCAATTTGATCACCGACCAAATAGTCCTGACCGAAGGAAATCTTGGTTTTCACTTCACTTATTGAGCCCAGGTTAATCAGTTCCATTCCGTATTTTACCCTAATATGCCCGCCCATAATCGTTCCCTTCTCTTTGCCCAGAATGAGTCTGCCGTTGCATTTTACATTGCAGTGCAATAAGGAATTTCTAATGCGCAGTTCTCCGACCGCGAGAATGAAGGCGTTCTCCGCGAATAGGCAATGTATATTCTGTTTCGATCTTAAGATTGCTTTTCCATTACCCTTTACACCTTTTTTTATGATGATGGAGCCGTCCGCAGAAATCAATGCTTCTTCAACCACATTCTCAACCACAATATTCTCACCGGAAATCACACTAAAACCTGCCTGTACCGATCCTATAACATAGACCGAGCCGGGAAATTTTACATTACCGGTTTCCAGTCCCACATTATTTTTTACCAGATGTAGTTCCCGGACATTGATGACATTCTTTTTAAATACAAACTCGCCGTCCACTGCTGCAAATATTTTTATCACACCGTTGGGCTGCAGTTCTTTTCTGGCGTTAGCTCCCACGGTATACGATACACCCGCTTTTTGCTTTGCGGGCACCGGATTGGCCAGCACATCCATACCGTCCGACGTTTCTTCTCTGGGAGGCGTAATTTCCGCTAAAAGGTCTCCCTTTTTTACCACTGTAATTTTATCCTGCTGTTTGTAATCCGCGCGGCCGTCCTCTCTAATCCGTACCTGTTTGCCCGTGGCTTCCAGCACCCTGATGTGAATGCGTTCTCCGATTCCGTGTATAGGTGCTGTACCGCTGGCAATCAGTACATTATCCACCTCGGCTCCTTTAATGCTTTTCTCCAGACATGTCCGTATGATCTCTTCATTCAGACCGTGAATAACACCCTGTTTTTCGATAAAGGCCAGCAGTTCCTCTAAGGAAAGATGAGAACCGGCGCCTTTGGGCGGTATGATGGACAAAAAGGCCTGCATCTTATCATCGGAAAGCATTACATATACTTTGGCGTCAACACACGGTCTGATGCGAAGAAGCACTACACCGTCCTTTTCCCCTTTTTCCAAGAATCCTTCCTGCCCCGCCAAAATATAATGGCCGTATTCCTTTATGTTTTCATAAAGTTTATACTTCACTTCTTTTCCCGGTCTGCCTTCGATTTTTTTGCCGTACACATCCTGACCCGGGTATCCGATTTCCGGAGGTCGTACCAAAGCGATTTTATCGTCCCGCTTTACCTTTGCTATGCTCTCCACAAGTGAGAGAGGAAACTCCTTTAAAGAAGAAAAAACTCCGGCCTCCTGCTCTGCGAACTGGTTTTTCAGTGCGAGCAGGGCTTCCTGATCTTCAAACGCAACTTCCCATATCAATTGTCCGTTTTCACCCTTGGCCGGAGGAGTACCCTCAATTAATACATAATCATCAAGCTCCCGCGCGCTGCCTTTATAAAAATCAAGAATATCCTGTTTAATCCTTGCCAGATTTAAGTTTTTCAGTGCCGCATCCGTGATCGCTGTGCTGATTGCTTTTAAACTTAGGGTTTCCCCCTGCCCCCTGCCTTTGCGCAGAGAAAGTACGGCCTTCAGCTTGTCTTCCGAAACGATGAGTTTTATAAGCGGTTCTATTTCCAGACAGAGGGAATATGCTTTAAGGGCTTTATTGTATTGTTGGCTTTGATTGATAATGCCGCTTATTTTAACGGCAGGAATAAGATCCGTTTCCTTAAAGTTCAGCTCAAGCGCCTTTTTATATATTTCATCCCCCGAAATATCGTGCATGCCGCCGGAGCCCGGGGAAAAGTCTAAAAAACAGTCCAGACCGTCTTCCGATGGATAAACCCTGTAGTACGTGGCTTCATAGGGAATAATATCGATCCAATTGCTCCCGATCCTTATGATTCCCGTCACATCCGCGAAGCACTGCTTGTCCTTTTGTGAAATACCGTCGCCATAGAAGAGTTTGATTTTTTTTGCCGCAGGAGGCGGGACCGGATGACCAAAGATATTTTTTCCGGCCGTTCCCGGCACAGGATCTATAATAGTCGCGATCAGGCTTGCTTTTTCCGCGTAGGCTATTCTTTTAACTTCAGGAGATACAACCGCCTTTTCTTTTATTTCTTTTACATAATAATCCTTTGTTTTGGCGTTTTTGATTTTAAAAAAACCAAAAGCTTTCTTTTCACGAGCTTCTTTCGGGGATTTTATTTTAGTCAGTTTGTAATCAAAAACAACAGGCGGAGGGGCTTTTTTTACTATTGAATCCACGGTTTTTGAAAGTGATTCCGGAACAGGGAGTTCCTGCCATTTTATGGTACCGTGTTGGGGCGGCTGCGGTGCAACACCTCTGGCAATCACAATACTGTGACTGCCTTGGGTTAACTGTTTAAAATGGTGAATCGCCCTTTCCAGCTCAAGCGGATTAACACTGTCGATGATAAGTTTTTGTTTTAAAAGGGTGATAATCTTTTCACGAGACCAGATCTGACCGTTTTCATTAACAGTGAACTCTAAACTGGCCTCAATTTCCAGAGGATCAATTAAAAGATCTAAATTTCCCTTTAAAAAGGCTGCCATTCATTTCCCCCACTTTTATAACTTAAAACCCTCTCGAACGGCTTTGGCCAGCTTGGTTTTTAATAACTGGTTCTCTTTTTTTAGTTTTTCAATTTCAATATGCTGTGATCTGATAATATCTACAAGGTCACCCATGCTCAGTGAGTTGGAATGCATAAGCTCCTCTATATAGCGCAACCTTTCGGAAAAATCTATTTCAGCTTCCAGCTCAGCCACCTGAAAACTTTCATCAAAGCTTGAGATATCGAGCAGCTGCTCTTCATCCTCCACGTATTGGGTGAGTTTATCGGCAATCCTGTAGATAGCTCCCGAAAGGATGGACTGCGGTTTATACACCAGCAGGGGAAGCCGGGAATTAAGCGCGATATCCTGCATTTCGTCTCTATACATAACCCCCAGATGTTCAATATCGATTCCTAAATACTCTTTTACGGAACGCCGTAATCTCTCCGCGATTGTAGTGTCTTTTTGATTCTCCAAAAGGTTTAGGATCAACCGCGGGTGAAAATGCTCCGCTTTTTTCCGGTAAGAGGTGTATACTTTTTTGTCCAGCGCTTTAATATTATCCAATAATTGCGGAAGATATATTTTTTGCAGACCGTCGCCTTTCTTTTTCAGTTCATCCAAATAGGCAAGTACAGGGGAGTTTTTTTCTATGAGGGAGTAGAGGATTCGGAAGAGAGCGTTTTTTATAAAAAGGTACGCATTTAATGTTGCGGTGAGGGTAGGCATTGTAACGATAATCCCTCTGCTTGAAATGAGAAAGAAGTCTATCACGTTAAAATTGGTGCCTGCTGCCAGATCTATTATAAGATATTCCGTGTCTAACGAAGTCAAATTCTTGATAAGTTTGTTCTTTTGAGTGTGAGAAAGGTTAGCCGTACCCGGAATTTCAGCATCTCCGGGAATGAAATCCAGACCTTTATATTTAGTCTTAATAAGAAGATCCTTAAATGATAGTTTTTGATTGGAGAGATAGGTTCCGATTCCCTTTTTAATCGATCGTAGTCCCAGCAGCATGTGCAGGTTTGATCCGCCCAAATCAACATCCGCCAGAATTACCCTTTTCCCGGCCTGGGCCAGAGCAATAGAGAGATTGGCTGCAATAAGTGATTTCCCTACACCCCCTTTTCCGCTCGCGATGGGGATGATGTGCATTAGTTCCTCCTCTTTTCCTCTTTTAATGATAGTATAACAGAAAGAAAAATCAAATCTATCGAAAAAATTATAAAGAGAAAAAGCGGAGTACTCATAGTGAAAGGTAAAAAAATAAAATGCAGGGAAAATACGGTTTCACGGGTGAGTTCGAGTAAAAGGATAATGAAACAGGTAAAGAGAGTAATAATTTTACCTATCCGCAAGAAGGGCAGTAAAGGAGTAAATTGGGTTTTCTTAAAAAACAAAACAAGAGCAATCGCGGGTATTAAAAGCTGGCCCCCGCAGAGCAGCACCAGCCAGTAAATACCATTACGCTCAAGGATAAGTGTTTTTTCAAAAACAGCACTCGCGGCTGACATTAAAAGCAGAATCTTTATACATTCCCAGACGGCAATCCAAAGAAAAATGAATCTTTTTGGCTTCATAATAGCCGGAGTGTAACTTTTGTGCTATATTTAGGTCAAGGGATATATTGACAAATAATTATTATTTATTGTATGGAGTAATATCATGGAAAGCATTGACAAGAGAAAGCAATTAAAAGAACGATTTTTTTGGGTAAGTATTACCATGGGACTGTTGTGTTTGGTCCTTTTTTTATCACTCACACCGAATCTTATTGCTCAAAACAGCAGTAATGATTCCAAGAAAGCATTGGAGAAATTTACTGAAATATACTATTACATACAACAGTATTATGTTGATGAAGAAAAAACAGAGGTGAATGCCCTCATTGACGGAGCCTTAAAAGGTATGTTCAAGGCTTTGGACGATCCTTTTTCCGCTTATCTTACTCCGGAAGAACTTCACTATTTAACCGATACTTCACAAGGATCTTTCGGCGGTGTGGGGCTGGTTATCTCGAAGAAAAGGCCGGCTACGGAAAATCAAGGTGAGCGCACCGAAAACACGCCTGTTGAGGTAATCTCCCCAATTGAAGGCACTCCGGCTTATAAAGCCGGTGTTACGGCCGGGGATCTTATTATCAAGGTCGACGGTGAATCGACTTATGAGCTCAGTTTGGATGAGGTAGTAAGGCGATTGCGCGGCAAACCGGGTACCGATGTGAGCATGACCTTGCAGCGCGGGAACTCTCTGGTTTTCGATGTTACGGTAACCAGAGCTGTTATAGAGATACCTACCGTGAAGAGCGCTGTTATGCCCCAGGGTATCGGGTATCTTAAGATTATCGAGTTTACCTCATATACGGTAGACAGGGTGAAAGAAGTGCTTTTGGATTTTAAAAAGCAAAATTATAAGGGATTGATTGTGGACCTGCGTTCCAATCCGGGTGGGTTGTTGCCTTCGGTCGTATCGGTATCGGATTTTTTTCTTTCACAGGGACCTATTGTAAGTGTAAAAGCAAGGGCCGCATCCGACAATGTGGTCTACAATGCCACGCCCTATAAAACTATTGTACCTGAGAACATTCCTGTTGTTGTTCTGATTGATCGCGGTTCGGCTTCAGCGGCGGAGATTCTGGCGGGCGCGTTACAGGATACGGGCCGGGCGCTGATTATAGGTGAGACATCATACGGAAAAGGTACGGTTCAGCACGCCAAGGTAATGGGTGATTCGGGATTCAGACTTACGGTTGCCAAGTATTATACTCCTAAGGGAATCAGCATAGATAAAGTTGGTGTAAAACCCGATGTTGAAGTAAAAGAAGAAGAATATTCGGAAGCAGAGAAAACCTCGTATGAAAAACTCATTAAAGAGAACACCATTACGAATTTCGTTAAAGCGCATCCTCATGCCAATGAAAAGGCCATCGATGATTTTATCACAACGTTAAAAAAGCAGGGGATAGCTCTCAGAGAGCTCGCGTTAAAGAGATTGATTAAGAATGAAATGAATCGGACCAATAATAATCCTCCGGTCTATGACGTGAGCATCGATCCGGTACTGGAAAAAGCGGTGGCTATTATTTTAGAAAGGTAGAGTTATAAAAGATTTTACAAAATGTCATATTCGCAGTTCAAGGTAAGAACAGAGCAGCCCACGCAGTTTGTGAACATAACAGCATCGTGTAGGGAATGTGTTGCCAAATCCGGAGTCCTAGAGGGTGTTTGCGTCGTGTATATTCCCCATACCACTGCCGGTGTGACTGTAAATGAAGCGGCCGATCCCGCGGTGGTGCGTGACATCAAGATGATGCTTAATAAGCTTGTTCCCGCCAGGGGTGATTATACTCACATGGAAGGTAATTCAGATGCGCATATAAAAGCCAGTTTAATGGGATCCAGTGTGCACGTTCCCGTAAATTCCGGGAAGCTTGCGTTGGGAACCTGGCAGGGTATCTTTTTTTGTGAGTTTGACGGCCCGCGCACCCGATCGGTAAGCGTTCAGGTTATTGGGAAATAACAGATGAGGCAGTTTTTATTACCTGATCAGATTCGTGAAAATTCCTGTATCACAGTTCAGGGTAAAGACTACCACTATCTTAGACATGTATTGCGATTGAAGCAGGGGGACGCGTTTCAGGGTATTGACAGAAGAGGTTATACGTACCGGGTTAAACTTTCTGCCGTAACTAAACGGACAATCTGTCTTGAGCTTATTTCCGGTACTAAAATCAAGGCTCTGGATTGCCGTGTTGTGCTTTTGCAGGGGCTTTTAAAAGGCAGAAAAATGGATACAATTGTACGGATGGCCACGGAGATGGGAGTGCAAGAGGTTGTGCCCGTAATAAGCGATTATACGGTGGTCACTGCAAAAGAAGTCAAATATAACAAAGTGAAATTACAAAGATGGTGTAAAATTGCGGAACAGGCGGTTCAGCAAAGTGGGAGTGGCGTTGTGCCGAAAATAAGTGAGCCCGTACTTTTGGATCACGGACTTGCTTCCTGGAAAAAGGCAAAGCTGTGTGTTTTTTGTCATCAGGAACCCATAGCTGTTAAATCGCTGCACGGGCTTCTTGCCGCTGCTCCGGCGGAGATTTCAGTACTTATCGGACCGGAAGGCGGATTTTCGGAAAGAGAACTGCCGCTGCTTATGGATAAAGGATTTATGCCGATTTATTTGGGTGAAAATATTTTAAGAGCGGAGACTGCCGCGCTTTACACGTTAGCGGCCATTAAAATGATTTTGCTGGAGAAAAAAACATGGAAACTGCAACCGGAGCAACAAAAAAAATAAAGCGGGTATATTTCCTCAAGGTGCCTGTTGATATTGTATCTGAAAAATCATTGCTCGAATACGTAAAACAGTTGTTGGAGGGCGAAACACATCATCAGATAACCTTTTTAACCATGAAGGGACTTTTTAAAGCCAGGCGGCGCTGGGATTATTATAAATGTATTGCCGAATCCTCACTGATTTTACCTGTTTCCAAAGGAATTATCAGAGGAGGACGTTTCCTGCAGCTGGGCAATTTTACGCGGTATAATCCGTTCGATACGATTATTAACCTGTTGCATCTGGCGGAGGAAAACGGATTTTCCGTGTATTTATTGGGCGGACAGAAGCAGGATTTGGAGAAAGCGGAAAGGAATCTGCGGACTTCGTTTCCCGGGCTAAAAATAATCGGTAGATTTTCAGGCTATTTTAATCAGCGGATCGAAAACGATGTTATTCTCGCCATAAAAAAAAGTCATCCTTCATTGTTGTTGGTTGGAAAGGGCATCAAGGATAAGGAGATGTGGATTTTAAGAAATAAAAAGAAATTTAATCCCGGTATCTCGCTATGGATTGATAACAGCTTTGAAATATTTTCCGGAAGGGAAAAATATATCTCCGCCGGGGTTTTTAAGGCCGGATTGGAAGGTGTTTCCGGTATTTGTAGAAAGCCCTGGAAGATGTTAAGGATTTTTCCTTTTCTCTATTTCAATCTGCTTTTACTTATCTATAAAATTTTTAAACTTTAGAGGAAATTGCAAAACGCAAAATATATTAAGTTGGAAGAAAAAGCCACCACTTAGTCAGCATCTTTTTAACCACCACCATAGGTGGTGGCTTTTTCTGAAGTAAAATACTAATTCTTTATACCATATTAATTTAGCAATTTCCATTTTAGAAGCTTCTTGCAAAAATGTTATTTTTGCAGGAAGCTCTTTAACAGCAGCGTTTATATCTCATATAGTTTCAAATATTCATAAATATCTTTTAAACGTGATTCCAATTTTTTTGTGATAAACGTACCGATTTTGTTCCTGAAAATCGGAATAAAAAGCAGGAAACCTAAAAAATCGGTAATGAATCCCGGAGTAAGCAGGAATATTGCTCCTACCAAAACCCCTGTAATGCTAATAAACTCTTTACCGGGATATTCTCCTTTTTTTATTTTTATTTTCAGCCTTTTCAAAGTAATCTGAATTTGCAGAACAATTATCAGCACACCCACCACTCCGGTAAAAGCCGCGCAGAGCAGGATGATTTCTGAGCCCACATAGGTGCCTAAAATAAAAAGCAGGATGATTTCAGTGAGAGGTATAACCGAGTAAACTAACGATAAAAAGAGGACTTTTACAAGTAAGTTTTGTTTGATGATTTTTAAGAAGATGTTTCCGTGTAACATTGCTGGAGATAATAGCACGTCTTTATAAATCCCGCAAGGATATGAATTATGCTACCTTGAATTAATCCTGTTGATATAATAAAGTATACACTTGCCATGATTGAGATATTGTTTATAGATGATGATGCCTATGCTCATAAGACCCTGAAAATGGTGTTGGCGGATGATTATAGAGTGGTTTCCGCCCTCACCGGTAAGCAGGGCGTACATAAGGCAAGCAGTGAAGACCCTGACATCATTTTGTTGGATGTGGATCTTCCCGATATGAACGGTATAAATGTTCTTGAAGAGATAGTCTCTATGGGATTACACCCGCCCGTTATCATGCTTACGGCTTTGGCGGATATCAGTATAGTGGTAAAGGCTGTTCAGCTGGGAGCTTATGACTACATACTTAAACCGTATGATATTAAAGAGCTTGAAGGTACCATCCGTCAGGCGGTGGACAATAAAAAATATTTAAAACCTTTAAACCAGACCGTAATCCATAAGGCGTTGGATCCCATTATCGGTGAATCCAAATGTATAAAGAATATTAAGAACATGATTATTAAATTTTCTTCTTCACATGCGCCTGTTCTTGTGATTGGCAAAAGCGGTTCGGGCAAAGAGCTTGTAGCTCGGGCTATTCATGGAGCATCCGCACGTTCTGACGGTCCGTTTTTCGCTCTTAACTGCGGCGCTATTCCCCACAACTTAATCGAAACCGAACTGTTCGGATCGGAAAAAGGGGCTTTTACCGATGCCCGTTCCAGACCGGGCAGTTTTGAACTGGCAAACAACGGCACAATTTTTTTGGATGAGATAGGCGAGATGCCGCTTGAAGCCCAGGTTAAACTGCTGCGGGTGTTGGAAGAAAAACAGCTGGTACGTGTGGGGGGCACCAATGCCATTCCCATTAATGTAAGAGTTATTTCCGCTACCAATAAAGATATTAAACAGATGATCAAAGAAAACAGCTTTAGGGAGGATTTGTATTACCGCATCAGTGTTTTACCGATCACCATTCCTGATTTATGCGAACGCAGAGAGGACATCCCCCTGCTTTCGTTGCATTTCATTAAAAGAAAAACGCAGGGGAAAAAACAGCTGACGCCTGAAGCCAGAACAAAGCTGGTAGAGTACGCCTGGCCCGGCAATGTACGGGAACTCAACAACGTGATCGAACGGGCGCTTGTCTATGCGGAAGATGATCTGATCCGGCCTAAGGATATAGTATTTTAATCCCACCTTTAAAACCATGCTCACTTATTTTTATGTTTTCCCCTTGATCAATCAGTTTGCATAAGATAGAATAGGCGTCCTATGCAACAGCAAAAAAAACCTATGAATATGATGATCTTTGTTATTCTTTTGGTAGGAGTTTTCGCGGCCTATATCTTTTCCACAATGTTTTTACGAGGCTGTCAGGCCAGCAAACCCACATTGCCCGAAATAAGCAGCGAGGAACTGGAGCCGTACCAACAGTATCTCACCCAGAACAGTAAAACTCCCCAAGAGTATATTCTGGATTTGTTTCAGGAGCATGACATTGTCTTTTTAGGGAATATGGTTTTTCTGGAAGTGCTTCAGGCCAAGCAGCAGGTCGATCTTTTAATTGAGCTTGTTCCTCAGCTTTACCAGCAGGGAATAACCAATGTGGCCATCCTCAATGTATTGGCGGAGGATCAGGAACAGATTGACACTCTGCTTACGGCGGCTGAATTTGATGAGCAGGCGGTACGACAATTGCTTTTTAACCGTCTGGTCGTAGGCGGTTATGAGGAGTATGTGGAAATATTCCGCACCGCCTGGAGTGTAAACAGTAAGCGGCCTTCAGGCGCAGAGCCTCTGCGGATCGTAGCCTTGAGCCCCAAGATCAACTATGAATATATGAAAGAAGCGGTTGACATGGACGAACCCGAAGATCCCGAGCTGTATACGAAGGTGTTCGGCAGTAGAGTAATAGATGATATTATGCTGGAGATTATAGAGCGTGAGATCGTAAGCGGGAATGAAAAAGCGGTTATTTTTGCACCGCAGGAGAACTGTGTTATTCACTTTTTAAATGAAGCTGTCGTGGAGCGATTCGATAAACTGGGTATGCAGTATACCGGCTCGGCGGCTTACCGGCTTCATCAGCGGATAGGTGATCGTTGTTTTTCTGTTTTTTTGCACACACCCTGGTGGCTGTATAGGGATAACAGCCTTTTCCCTGACTATCCTGCCGGCGGTATTCCGGATCTGCTGCTTGCCAAGGTGACACAGGAATATAAGCACAGAGGATTCAGCTTGAACAGCGGACCGTTCGCGGAGATAGCCATAGATAAACCGTATTGGTTCAGTGATAAATATACATTGGGAAATCAAAAAGGTATCTTGTTGAAAGATCTGTGTGACGGATACGTAATTCTGGGTTCGTTATCGCTTTACCAGAGTATCACATTAATTCCGGATTTTATTAATGAGTCCAACTTTGAACAGGCTAAAAACCGGGTGCCCTGGCCTCATTCACAAACAACGGAAGAGGGCGAAGAACTCACCTTGGAAAAATTTAAGCAGATTTTAAAAATGTATACCGAACTGTTTACTGGGATAATAAGGTTTTTTGGCGAGTAGGCAGCGCCTGCCACGTCCCATCCTTCAAATTAATACGCAGATTGTTATCAACGGGAATTAAGTCGTGCCAGATATATTCAATCTGCTTTCTGCGCGTTTTTACCATGGTTTTATGCCAGAAACTGAGGCCCTCAAGATTCAGGATTACAGCGGGCGGAAGTTCGTCGCCCATAGTATGTGCCAAAAGAGCGCCGGTAAGCTGCGGAACAAGCAGCTCCTGCTCTTGTTCCGAAAATTCATGGCGGGTTAAGAATGCCGTAAAATAATTTTCCATAGCCTCTTCAAGCTGCTGCCGGGCGTGCAGCAGGAAATCCACGGGATGGCTCTGAGTCGCCTGGATATGATGAGTCGTGATCTCCAAATCCTGGCTGGGTAAAATCCTGACCAGACGCAGGGGGCAGGGATAGGTTATCAGTGATCCTGTTTCAATATCGAAAATAAAGGTGTCCCGCTGAAACCGTTTTAAGGTTATATCCTGTGAATGAAAGTGCCCCGTAAACACCAGGTGCACCTTATAGTGCGCCAGCATTTCCGCCACCTGGATAAAATCCTCAATGACATACGTGGGAAAAAACTGCTTTTGCAGTTTGAAGTGCTCAAGCAGCGCGTAGTGCATCATTACGATCACCGCTTTTTTTTCCGCATGGGCTTTAATGAGCATATCCTCTATCCAAAAAAGAGTTTCCATAGGGAATGCGCCGTATCGATAATTGCCTGATTCAGCAGCCGGGCCCTCATAACAGGTTGCGTCCAAGGCAAACAACCAGAGACCGGGTGCTGGTTCCGCAATATAGCTTAATGAGTTTTCATCACGGTACAGTGCTTGTCTGTAACCGAACTCCCCATAAAGCTCGGCGAACTGTGACGGCGCGGTTACCGCATCTGAGTTTAAACCTGCGCCTGTTTTTTTTAGGATGTCGTGGTTGCCGGGAATGACAAAAACCTGTTTGCCGCTCTGTCGGATTTTTTTTAACAGCTTGACACATTGCCTGTGTTCGGTAAAACTGCCGTTTTCCGTAAGATCGCCGGGAATAAGCACAAAGCCGGCATTTTGTTGCCTGATAAAATGCAGGGCGGCTTCTCCGATTTCAAGCGATTCGCCAAGCAGTTTTCCCAGACTGTTTCGACCGGACGGGAGGGACGGTTTTCCACCCGGTTCGGGAACGTAAAAATGCGGATCGGAAAACACAATAAATTCCGTGGCCGGATAACTTATAGCGTGGGAGGGGAGTACCGGCATGTCTTCATCGGTTAGATAGCGAAAGGGTATTGTTGCACAGTTCACGACAAAAATGGGCAACAGGATTACAAGTGAGAATATAGAAAGGTTTGGGCGCTTACTAATTTTCATTTTTGGGTACTATACCACGCCAGGATTAAATTGAAAAGCTCCGGGGTAAGCAGCAGCTATGAGAACGAATAATATGTTGTTGAATAGCCACGCGTTAATATACTATAATGGGTAAATACAATAAAACAATAATGATGCAAGTTTATGTATGATAGTGTAAAAGACATTCTTAAAGATCTCCCCCGTTTTCATAATGAGTTATTGGAACTAAACGAGATATTACTGGCCAATTTGATCATGATCGGTGAAATACCGGCGCCCACATTTGAGGAAGAACAGCGTATTGAATTTTTAAAAAACCGTTTCGCGGAAAGCGGGTTGTTAAGCACCTCTTCCGATGAAACAGGGAATGCCTTGGGAATTCTGCATGGGGAAAAAGGTGACAGAAATATCCTGGTTGTGGCGCATACCGATACGGTATTCCCCGCTACAGTGGATCATACCCTCTCCATTCAGATAGATCGGGTGACCGGACCGTCTGTAGGGGATAACTCTTTAGGTTGTGCGGTATTGGCCACACTTCCCAAAATAATCGAGGCCTTGAAACTGCCCATTTATTCCAATCTCATTTTTATGGGATCTTCAAGAAGCCTGGGCCGCGGTAATTTAGAGGGTTTAAGATTTTTTTTATCAAATTTCAAAGATCCGATTGTCGCCGGGTTATGTATTGAAGGTGTCGAGCTCGGAAGGTTAAGCTATACGTCGCTGGGCATGCTTCGCGGAGAAATTACCTGTCAGGTACCAGAAGCCTATGACTGGACGCGCTTCGGGGCTGTGGGAGCGATTGTTACCTTGAATGAGGTAATTAATAAAATATTGGAAATACCTTTACCCAGGCGTCCGCGTACCACGATTGTACTGGGAGCTATTCACGGCGGGACATCTTTCAATACTATCGCTACCCATGCGTCTTTGCGCTTTGAAATAAGGAGTGAAGCCGAAGGTATGGCCAAAAATATCGGAGTCGAGATTGAAGATATTGTAGCATCAGTATCTTCTCATACCGGAGCGGAGATTAAAGTGGAAAAAATCGCGGAGCGCAGGCCGGGCGGCATTCCTTTTAACCACCCCCTGGCTAAAAATGCCAGGGCTATTTTGAATGAACTCAATATCAAACCCAGGATTTCTCCCAGCACATCGGAGCTTTCCGCATTTATTGATAAAAATATTCCGGCCCTTACTGTGGGCATAACTAATGGAGAGCATCTGAACGAACAGAACGAGGCAGTGAAAATTGAGCCTATCAGTATAGGGATTGCCCAGCTTTTGGGACTATTGCTTATTATTGACAGAGGATTCAATGGGGAACATTAACAAGTGGCTAAAGACAAACACCTTCCATCATTCCTCCTTTAGCGATGTGGCTTCAATTGTCGAAGAAAAGCAGAAGCAGAAATTAAAGGTTTCACTTTGCATACCGACCTTAAACGAAGAAGCCACAATCGGCAAAGAAATAATCATCCTGAAATCCGAGCTTATGAACCTGCAGCCGCTTTTGGATGAGATAGTTGTAATTGATTCAGGTTCCGAAGACAATACCACTGAAATAGCCGCGTCGTTCGGTGCCGATGTATATCTATCAAAGGATATCCTCCCGGAGCTTGGCGAAAAAAAAGGCAAAGGTGAGAATTTATGGAAGGCTATTTATCAGTTGGAGGGGGATATTATCGTATATATTGACGCGGATATCAAAAATATTCATCCCCGTTTTGTATACGGCCTGGTAGCCCCTTTGATTTTTAATCCCACAATTAAATACGTAAAAGCCTTTTATGACAGACCATTGGCCTTTTCTCAAGGCATAAGACCATCGGGAGGAGGGAGAGTTACGGAAATCCTCATCCGACCGTTGTTTTCACTTTTTTTTCCGGAGCTTACAGCAATTATCCAGCCGCTTTCGGGTGAATACGCCGTAAGAAGAGAGGTGTTGGAGAAAATCCCCTTTCCCATCGGCTATGGTGTGGAGACCTCCCATCTTATTGACGTCTTCAGTCTGTATGGGCTGGAAGCCTTTGCCCAAACAGATCTGGATAAACGCGTACACAGAAACCAGGACACCCGTTCACTTGGGAAGATGGCTTTTCGCATTCTGCAGACGTTTCTCTTCCGAATGGGCCGTGTGGGAATTATCGATAAAATTCCCAAAATGACAAATATCCTGCGCCAGTTCCAGGCTCATGATAATTATTTCGAAGAGGTATTGTTTGAGATCAACGAAGAAGAGCGCCCGCCTATGTTAAAAGTCCCGCAGTATCGAAAAAAACGGAAACTTCCTCAGAGAAAAAAAAGTACTGAGAAATAAAAAAATACTCACTCAGTTCACAGACAGATTGCGTGTCGACTTAAAGACCTCTCACGGAGTTAACGGAGGACACGGAGCAATTAATTCTTTTTTAAATGCACTCAATTGCAGAGTCGGCGTTTTTTACCACGGTGAACAGATGTTCAAGCCTGTGCGGGATGAAGCCCCGTTTGTAAAGGCGGATAAAATACCGGAGCAGAGGATTAAAAAAACCGCGGGTGTTAATTAAAACCAAAGGTTTATTGTGAAATCCCAACTGCTTTGTGGTGATTATTTCAAGGATTTCATCCAGGGTGCCGTTCCCGCCGGGAAGGGCGATAAATCCCAGACTTTTTTCCTGCATAATGTATTTGCGCTCCTGCATGGTTTCTGTTTTAATGATGCGGTCGGCCTGCTCATAGCACCAGCCTTTTTCAACAAAGAGCTTGGGGATAACACTTATGGCTTTGCCGCCGTGAGAGTGTACGGATCTAACCAATGTCCCCATAAGTCCGTCTTTTCCTCCGCCGTACATAAGCGTATACTTATGTTCGGCAAGCAGCTTGCCCAAGCGTTCGGCCTGCGGAAAGTAGCGGGAGTGAATATTATTGCTGGAAGCGCAGAAAACACAAATTATTTTTTTCACGTAAAAACCTGATGAAGCATATTTTTATTGTTTTTGCTTTTGAAAAAGCCGCACTGATGGTGGCGTTATGTGGATTTTTTAGACAGATCATGATAGATTTCTCTTACCTGTTTCAGATACTGAGGAGGTGTTTCCACATGTCCCCACCCCTGTTGGAGCTGATATATCCCGTCTAAAGCAAAATCCTCATAGCTTCTGATGACATGAGGAATATTCTTTTCTTTCAAAACTGATTCAAGCAACTGGGCTTCGATTTGATTGTTGAGAATTACAACTTTGGATTCATCTGCCATGCACTAATACTGTCCTTTATTTTGGTATGTAAAATACCTCGCTCACCGATTTATTATAATGGATACGGTTTATGGTTCTGCTCAGACTGTCGGAAAGACATTTGACTTTTACAAAAGGCAGCGCCTGCAACTCCGGCGTCTGAGGTATGCTGTTCGTGACGATCACCTGTTTAAGCGCATAGTTCTCATACAGGTCCTGCAGGCGTTCCAGTCCCTTGCCCACACACAGATTATGAGAAACTCCGATATGCACCTCTTCTACAAGATTTTCCTTAATAAGTTTCTGGGTAAGGGCATAGACCGTACCGGCATTACTGATCATGTCATCCAAAATAATGGCTACTTTTTTGTTGCGGAAGTCTCCGATTATTTCCGAGATCACGACTTTTTCCGGTTCGGGACGGTATTTTGAGGCAATGGCGCTGTTGATATTCATGGCCCTTCCGAAATGTGTGACGAATTTAGAGGCGCCCACGTCAGGAGCAACCACAATCACGTTTTGCTTGTCTTCAAACTGGGAGAACTCTTCCATAAATAGGGTAAGCGGATCCAAAAAATCAACGGGCGTGCTGCCGTAAAAACCGCGCACCTGCCCGCAGTGCGGAGCCCAGGAAATGAAGTGATCCACACCGGCAACAATACTTAAATCGGCCATAAGCTTGGCGGTAATGGGTTCACGCTTAAAGGCAGTGGGTTTGTCCTGTCGGGAATAAGCCAAATAGGGGATGATTCCGGTAATGTGCTTTGCCCCGTGTTCTCTAAAAGCACGGGCCGCTACGAAAAACGCCATATAATTTTCATCAATCCCGGAGGAGATGTTGGGATTAAAAAGTGTCTGAAACAGAAACACATCATAACCGTTTACATGGTGCTCCAGCCTGACGCAGGCTTCGGAATCGCTGAAGCGCTTGTCTATATCCGGCAGATAAAGAACATTGTCGTGACTTCCGGCTTCTGTTAACAGCTGTTCATAACGCTCAACCACTCTTTCAGTGAGATAGGTGCCGGAGCGGCAGCTGGCAATAAGCAGCGGTCCGCGGGTCGAATGCATCAACCGGGCCTGTTCCGCGGTATAGTTTTCCGGGGTAAAGAACTTTTTTTTATTATGTTGGGCTTGAGTATTGTTTTGCTTCATCTACAGACTGTGCCTCACGGTATTAATTTTATGTAAAGATAATATCTTTAATTAAAAAAATGGGCAATGGTGTTGGGGGATAAAATTTTAAAGAGTTTAACATCACGCCGGGCCGTTTTGCTTCCGAAAAAGCCGCTGCCTATGGTGGTGATTAAAAAGATGCTGGCTACGTAGTGGCTTTTTACCCCGTCACCTCGGTGTAAACTGTAAACGGGCGGTTTTGGCCGTTGCTTCCAGCACCAGGTAAGGCATGTTCTTATACGAATAGAGTATTTTAGCGCCTTCCAGCGCTGACAGCCGGTAGTTGTTGGGACGCACTCGAAAACGTATGCCCGGCTGAGTGGCAACCGTGAGTGTCTGATCTTTCCACGTAAATGTGCTGGGCGCATTATCGTATTCCAGTAAGCGCGTATACGCGTCGCGGATTGAGAGCCACTGCAGCCAGGGGTAGTGTGCCTTTACATATTCAAGTATCTCCTGGAATTCTCTTTTCAGCTGCTGCCAATTTTTTCCGTCCGAACGGTACGGATCATAAACATCGTCCGGATGAACAAAATGACTGAAGATTCCCGGTCCGTTCATGCCTGAGACCGTCAATTCACGGATTATCGCTTTGTTTTGATAACCGTAGGTAATACGCGGCAGATAATACACTTCAGGCAGGACCGGATGCGGGCCGATTGGGGTATAACGCTCTTCACCGATTCCCCAGTGTAAGGCGGATATAATTTTTATACTGGGAAATACCCTGTGCAATGCTATTACACCGTCTTCGGAGATTATATTGTTCACTGCCACATAGGCAAAGGGCAGGGTATGGTCACCGAACAGGCGGATCCAGGTGTTGCGCCCCTGTTCCAAAGAAGCGATCATGTTTTCCACGGAAGGCCATTTATTTAAGTTGACTTCTGTCTCCTCCCTTGTCAGGGACATATGATTATAACCGTGGAAACACATTTCGCTGCCCAGCGCGAGCAGTTCCTGCGCCATGCGTACTGAAGCCATATTGTCGGCGATAAAAAATTCACTGCCCGTAAAAGGGGGCTCGACTATGGCATTATAGTTGAATATAAGATATGTACTGTAGGGGATATTGCGGCTTCCCAATATCTCTTGCATGTCCGGCCACCAGACCGTTGTGTAGAATTCGGTATCGGTCGCGGCAATCGGTTCCTTGACCGCATTGTACATGGGCAGGGGCCAGTCATCTATGAACATGTGGCCGAATCCCAGAGTAAGGGCTGCCCCCACGGGCCGAATGTAGAGAAAAGACTCCACGATAAGACCCATAAGATTGCCGCCCAAAAACCCGTTCCAGTTCCAGACAATTACTCTGCCCTTTTCCACCTGCCCGGACCATACCAGCGGTATATTTCCGTCCAGATCGGTACCGAGAATAACAGCGTCGCTTTCCGGGGTGATGTTGCCGGTTTTCCACAGGGTAATCTCATTTCTGATAACAGCGCCCTCACTGAAGGCAAATCCGGATTTAATGGTATAGCCTGTGCCGGAGCGGACTTCAGAGAGTTCGATAGGGGATGCCTTAAAAAGCGGCGCAAAGGTGGGGAAAAACCCCCCGATAAAGCTGGCCAGGGATCCGCCTTCCGCCAAATAGAACGAGAGCAACTTCGGGTTAAGGTGTTCGGCGTCTTTTAGGAACAAGCCGATGCCGGTATACTGGCGGAGGTCATAGGGGGTCAGGTTGAGAAATTGGGTTTTGGGAATAAGCGATACATCAAGGTCTATACGCTGCAGATTATTATACACATATTTTACGATCCGCGCTATTTCAAGATCGTTCATATCAGTGAGCAGCGCGATATGCTCACTTTCCGCGCTGCAGAACAGGGACCGCAGCAGAAACTCTTCAAAATCGATGAGTATTTGAGGAGTTCCGTCAATAATATGATATATGTAGCGTGATAAAATAAAACCGCCGTTTCTATTGCTTACGACAACCGGGCTGGGATCAAGATTTTGATCCGTTCTGTTTAAGGAAAGATAGACTCTGAGATCCTTGTCCACAGCTGTGAACCTGTAATAAAAAGCGCTTTTAACCGCATCCTGCTTGCCGCCCGCTTCCACAATTTCAGGAGTTTTATGAGTAATGCTTATGACGTCAGGATCGTCGGTCCAGTCACCCAGATACCAGATCCCCAGTTTTCCCAATGCCAGATTTATAAGGGCCGGATCTACGTACTTGTTCTCTTCTTCTGTTTTGTACTCATAGGCGCCGAAATTGTCTAGGACGATAAATTTTCGCCCTGATGTTATGGTTTGGTTAAAGAAGGCAACGTAGCTTTCAGGGTCCTGCATTACTCCTCCGCGGTACCAGCTTACAACCGCGCGCACGCCTCCCAGATCAAATAAGGAAGGGATGGCTTCGTCGATATCCCAGTATTTAACGGTAAAACCAAGATCGCTTAAGACCGGAGTTATAAATGTGCGGATCTCATTATCAAGCGCGGTCTGTCCGTCACTCGATTTATACAGGGCCAAAACGGTTTTACCGAAAAAATCGACCTGTGGGATCGCGCTTCTGTCTGAATAGAGGAATTTCTTTGCTACTTCAAACGGAGTCATGTCCTGTATGTCCGGTTCACACTGTAAAAAAAACAAACAGCAGACAACCATGAACAACAACAAAGAGTAGTGAATCTGTTTTTTATTTTTGGACCTATTATGGGCCATGACCACATCCTCCCGCTTTTCCATATTCAATACGCTTTAAAAATATCTTATTCCAATGTATACAAATGAAAATCAATTTACAAATGAAATTATTTATTGACTCTGTGACTGATCCTGATTGTCTTTGTTTGCTTGATCTTCTTCCCGTTTGATTATCTCGATTTTAAAATCCATGGCCAGGGCTGCCAGAGCCCCTACGGCGGCGAGCACGGGAAGAAAAGCCGCTCCCACAACACCGACGGTAAGGGGGATCTCAAGCATGATTTTGCCTTCCACGTTTTTTATAATTATCTTACGAATATTGCCCTGATGCACTATTTCCTTGACCTTTTTTAAAAGCTCTTCTCCTTTAACCTTTATTTCTTCACCGATATTCTTTTCCATAATGCTCCTCCTTTACGCTTTATTTTTAAGTGTATTAAATAACTCCTCGGTCATCAAGTTAATTTTATGGGGATACAAAAGCGCCGGCTTAGGCGGGGAGTGCGGCGTCTCAGACAAAAGGACCAGGGGTATCGGTCATTCGTTACTATTGCGGCGAACCACTTGATTTTAAATACTATATTGTATATGCTCTATATTCTAAAAAGGAGTTTGTTTCTAATGCTTGTCTGGTTTGAAAATCTGGATCCGATTGTACAGGCATTAATCGCTACGCTTTTTACCTGGCTTGTGACCGCGGCCGGAGCGAGTCTGGTGTTTTTCTTTAAGACAATAAACCGAAGAATATTGAATGGCATGCTCGGATTTGCTTCCGGCGTGATGATCGCGGCCAGTTTTTGGTCTCTTTTGAATCCTGCCATCGCTATGGCCGAATTCGCCGCCGAACACGGCGGGCCCCCGCCCTGGATTCCTGCTGTAGTCGGTTTTTTAGGGGGAGGCGCGTTTTTATGGCTGGTTGACAGAATACTTCCTCATCTGCATCCGGGAATGAAAGTGGAGCAGTCGGAGGGTATAAAAACAGGCTGGCAGAGAAGCGTGCTGCTGGTACTGGCAATCACCATTCACAATATCCCTGAAGGTCTGGCAGTGGGAGTCGCATTCGGTGCCCTGGCCGTGGGAAAATCCGGCGCGACCCTGGGCGCGGCCGTGGCATTAGCTTTGGGTATCGGGCTGCAGAATTTTCCGGAAGGCACCTCCGTTTCCGTTCCTTTACGCCGTGAAGGATTCTCACGGTTAAAAAGTTTTTGGTACGGACAGCTTTCCGGTATTGTTGAACCGGTGGCCGGGGTGATGGGAGCGTTGGCGGTAATTGCCGTAGAACCTCTGCTTCCTTATGCGCTGGCATTCGCCGCGGGAGCCATGATTTACGTGGTAATCGAGGAACTTATCCCTGAATCACAGATTCTCCGTGATTCGGATATCGCCACCATCGGGGGTATGCTCGGTTTCGCGGTTATGATGAGTATGGATGTTGCTCTGGGGTAGGAACTTGATTTTTTATTGTAATCATATTAATTTATTAAGGATTTTCCAATGGCAATAAATTTATAGAATGTGCCATGTTAGATATTATTTTGGAGTATAAATGAAAGAAAGTAACACAGCCTACGGCATCTGTCTGGGTGCTTCCACAATAAGCGCGGTAAAAATCAAAAGTTCGAACGGGACCGGAAAAACACAAGTGGAACAGGTGATACGCCGCGCTCACGAAGGCAATCCTAAAACGGTTTTCAAGCAGATTATAAAAGAGCTTGCCATAAAGGATGAAATCCCGGTAATGGTAACCGGCCGCAAGTTCCGTGAATTTTTGAACCTTCCCAGTATTACGGAACCTGAAGCCACGGAATACGCGCTTGAGTTTCTTAAAAATGACGGCGACAAGAAATACGACGCATTGGTTTCGGCGGGAGGAGAAACCTTTATGGTCTATGCCTTAAGCCATGACCATAAGATAGCCGATATCTCCACGGGAAATAAATGCGCATCCGGGACCGGGGAGTTCTTTCTCCAGCAGATCAGACGCATGAATCTGGATGCTCAACAGGCTTCGGAGCTGGCGCTGCGGGGAAAGCCGTACGCCGTGAGCGGCCGCTGCTCGGTGTTCTGTAAGTCGGACTGCACTCATGCGCTTAATAAAGGAGAACCTATCCCCAATGTAACCGCCGGTCTCTGTGAGATGATCGCACAAAAAATTATTGAAATACTTTCCAAAGTGCGTCATGAGCGTGTTCTCCTCATCGGAGGCACGGCCTTAAACAAAGCGGTTACCAATTCTTTGAAGCAGGAAATACGTCATCTGGAAATACCCAAAGAAGCTTCCTATTTTGAGGCCTTGGGAGCCGCTTTAGTGGCGCTTAAACATGGCAGACCCATCACCGGGCCGATTTTTCACAGTGAAAAAACCAGTTTTGCCTTTTTACCTCCGCTTAAAAATTTTAAATCTCTGGTCACATTTAAGAATCTCGAATATAAAAAAGCGCTTAAGGGCGACCGCTGTATTGTGGGCCTTGATGTGGGTTCCACCACAACCAAAGCCGTGGTAATGCGGCTGCGCGATCACGCGCTGTTGGCTTCAATCTATTTGCGTACGAACGGTAATCCCATAGAGGCTTCCCGGGCCTGTTATAAAGGATTGCTGAAAGATTTAAAAGGTGTGGCGGTAAAAATTATCGGTATTGGAGTTACAGGGTCCGGGCGTCAGATTGCCGGGCTTTATACTTTAAGCGACGGGATTATCAATGAAATTATCGCTCACGCCGCTGCCGCTGTGTATTTTGACACCGAGGTCGATACGATTTTTGAAATCGGGGGCCAGGACGCTAAGTATACGTATATTACCAATTCGGTTGCTTCCGATTACGCGATGAATCAGGCCTGCTCGGCGGGCACGGGATCTTTTCTGGAAGAGGCGGCCTATGAGTCCTTGGGAGTGCGCATGCAGGACATTGCCAAATACGCTTTAAAGGCTGTGAAACCTCCGAATTTTAATGATCAGTGCGCCGCCTTTATTTCTTCGGATATTAAAAACGCCACTCATGAAGGTATCTCGCAGGAGGATATTCTTGCCGGCCTGGTCTATTCCATTTGTTTCAACTATAATAACCGTGTCAAAGGCAACCGGCCTGTGGGGAAAAAGATCTTTATGCAGGGAGGTGTCTGCTACAATAAGGCGGTACCTCTGGCCATGGCCGGAGTCTTAAAAAAGCCCATAGTGGTTCCGCCCGAACCGGGATTAATGGGAGCCTTTGGCGTGGCTTTGGAGCTGGAAAAGCGTTTGGATCTGGGTTTGCTTAAAGAAAAGAAATTCGATCTCAAACAGATCGTAAACCGGGAGATTATTCATGAAAAATCGTTTGTATGTGCAGGAGGTAAGGAGCGCTGCGACCTTAAATGCAAGATTACCCGTGTGCGTATAGGTGAAGAAATATTCCCGTTCGGCGGTGCCTGTAACCGCTACTATAATTTACGCTTTAAAAATAAAGTAACCGATTATGATTTGGATTATGTTAAAGTGCGCAATCGCCTTATGTTTGAAAAATACGCTCCGGGTCGGCCGGTCAAACCTAACGCGCTGCGCATCGGACTGAACACGTCTTTTCTTACTTTAAGTCTCTTTCCTCTCTATTATAATTTTTTTAGTGCGCTGGGATGTAGAATAATCTTGCCCGACAGCATGGAACCGGATGCGGCTCGACATTTGGTGGCGTCCATGTGTTATCCAGCGGAAATCTCAATCGGACTTTTTGAGAATCTGATAAAAAAACGCATCGACTATATTTTTATTCCCTTTGTAAAGGAACTGTACGTACCGGGTGGAATAAACAAACAGGATTTCTGTTCTACGTGCGGTTTCAGCAGGGGAGAGGCATTTGTCCTGCGGCAGGCTTTTGCCCAGCATGAAATAGCGGATAAAATTCTGTCGCCGTACCTTAATTTGTATAAAGGGCTTGATCAGGCTGAAAGCGTGTTTATAAATACAGCCGTGCGGTTAGGGTTTTCCAAAAAAGCGGCCAAGACCGCTTTCTTTATCGCGGAACAGGCGCAGTTGGAGTTCGAGACCGAGTGCAAGGCCATCGGTAAAAAAGTTCTCGAAGAAGTAAAGAATGCGCCTGATAAAACCGCTGTGGTTTTGTTCGGCAGACCGTATAACGCGTATGCCCCGGAAGCCAACAAGGGTATTCCAAAAAAGTTTACCAGCAGGGGTAATATTATAATCCCGTATGACATGCTTCCCTATGAACATGAAGCAATTGACAAGGAGTATGCGGAGTATATGCATTGGGAAACGGGTCAGAGGGTGCTGAAAGCAGCGCAGATCGTAAAACGCGACCCCAACCTGTTCGGGGTATTTATCACGAATTTCCTCTGCGCGCCCGACTCTTTCCTGGTACCATATTTCAGGAGGATAATGGAAAGCAAGCCCAGCCTTACGCTGGAGCTTGACGCCCATACTGCCGATGCCGGTATAAACACGCGCATAGAAGCCTTTTTGGACATAGTTCATAATTACCGCAGTATCGCGGATCGGATTGGTCGGCAGCGAGAGCAGTTTCCGTTGGCAAAAGTGAGTTTTGAAAATTACGGTACGTTTTATATTGATTCTAAAGGTAAGCGCTGTAAATTGAATGATCCAAAAGTGAAACTTATTATTCCCTCCGTAGGTTATTTCGGTAATAAGGGACTGGCCGCGGTGTTTAGAAAAATGGGTATTAATTCTCTGGCACTGCCCGTTTCGGATAATGAGGTACTGCATTTGGGGCGAAGCGTAACCACGGGAAAAGAGTGCATGCCGCTTATGGTATGTATTGGATCGCTGATTAAATATCTAAAAAATCGTCCGGCAAAAGACCGGGACGAGAAGCTTATGATCCTGATTCCCAAAGCGGCAGGCCATTGTCGTCTGGGACAGTACCACGTGTTTGTCAACCAGTTTATTAAAGACAGCGGACTAAAGGATGTGGCCCTGCTTGATTTAAGTTTGGATCATAAGTTTGCCGGCATGGGTGTTATGACCCTGTATAATGCGTGGCGGGCGATTGTGGTAGCGGATGTTATAGATGATATCGAGTGTTCGATCCGGGCTTTGGCAGTGGATCCGGTAAAGGGATTGAGTATTTTAAGAGCGGAAGGCGAAAAGATCTGTGATTCCCTGGAGGGTAAATCAAAAAAAAGGCTTTACTGTCAACTGCGGGAGTCAGCCGAGCAATTAAAGAGAATCCCTTTGAAACAGACCTTGGAGCAGAGCGCGCGTATCGGGATTACGGGTGAGTTTTTTGTAAGAAGGGACCATTTTTCAAATTTAAGTATCGCCCATAGACTGGCGGAAAAGGGGTTTGTGGTATCGATCGCTTCGCTCACCGAAGTTATGTACTATGTGAACTTTATGATTAAACAGGGAATTAAGAAACCCGCACACACTCTTTTAAGCAGGCTGGAACTGTTTATTTCCGATAAAACACAGCATTACACTGAAAAAAAGATAAAAAGGATCCTTTCCGCGTCGGGCCTGTACAATATGGAACTGCTTGATGTTGAAGATCTGATCCGTCATTCCGAGTACCTCATACCCAATGAGCTGGATGGCGAACCCGGTTTGATTTCCGGTCTTACCATGCGGGACTCGTTAAGCAAGTACTCCGGTATCGTCAACGTCGGGCCTTTCGGCTGCATGCAGTGCCGTTTCGGCGACGCCATAACCATACCTCAAGCGGATGTAGCAGGGAAAAAGCGTGTGTTCAAATCGATCGGCAAGGAAATGGATGTTCACGGATTTTCGGAGAACGACCGCATTCCTTACCTTTCGGTGGAGTCCGACGGCAACCCCTATCCGCAGCTGCTCGAGGCCCGGTTCGAAAGCTTCTGCCTGGCCGCCGCCCGTGCCGCTCATAAAATAAGCAAGAAAGTAGCTCCTTCCTCGTAAATCCCCTCCAGAAACATTGGAAGAGAAGATTCATATTACCTATAATAATTATATGCATGTGCATTTGCAATGAATGAACAGGATAATTTAAAAACAATCCATCCGTTTTTCTTCACATTACATCATTTTATAAAAAAGGAGGGAAGTATGCGAAAAACCTCTGTTATTTTTTTAATCTCTGTTTTTATGCTTATAATCGGAGTGGGTTCCGGCCACGCGCTGGAGATAAAGACAGGCAAGAGTCTGACACTGGTGGGAAGGGTAGTGGAGCGGCAGGTCGCCGGGACAACTGATGCTAAGGCTCTTGACTCAAAAGAGAGTGAGCCGATAGAAAGAGATCCCCGGTTGCGGGAATCGCCAATGGAAAAAATAACTACTCCCGATGCCAAGAGCGAAGAAGGGGTAACCGTTCAAACAGTACCGCTGGCGGGCGCTACTGTCGTGATAAAAAACACCCCGTTTATCGCCAAAACAGACAGTATGGGCCAGTTCAACCTGCCCATTAATTTAACGGCCCTGCCTTCTGTTTATGTGGAGGTTGTTGCCGTGAAGCAAGGCTATGATATTGCCGTAACAAAGGTCAACCTCACATTGATGCCCAAGCTGGAGATTGTTTTAAAGAAAGTTGCCTGGCAGGAGGTGAAGTTCGGCGGAGCCGTTATCGACGAGAGCTCTCGTCCGCTTGCCGATGTGAAACTGTATTTCAACCACTGCTATTGGTCGGCCTGTATCGAAAGCGATGCACGCGGCGGTTTTTATACTGTGATGAAATTACCTCAGTCTGATATTGTTTTTGACGTGCGAGCCGAGAAATACGGCTACCAGACAACCAGTTTCCAGATGAGTTCACAAAAACCCGAGTTAAAAATACTATTAAAGCGAGATAAAAGAGCCGTTACCTTTCACGGGCGCATTTCACAAGAGGTTGGTGAAACAGTCCTGCCGTTGCAGAATGTCACCGTCTATCTGCAGTCTACGGGATCCGGTACTCCTGTAGTGACAGCACAAGCAACAACAGGAGAAAACGGTGAGTTTTCAGCAGATATGAGTGTGTATACTCTGAATCCGATTTTCAATATCAAAGTCCAAAAAACCAATTATAAGGCATACAGTACGACCCTCAATCTTTTGGAGAATCACGCGCTTGATGTCACCCTGCCCAGAGAGATGTATAATGTCACTCTTTCCGGTATTACTTATGAAAAGGCTTATCCGGGCAATACCAATAAAGTAATGGGAAATGTGGCTCTGGAAATTAAGGGTGACGGATTTACATATACCACTACTTCGGCCGCCGATGGTACCTATTCGATTGCCATCCGGGTTCCCAAAGTCAATCCGCAGGTGAGGATAAGCGGTTTGAAGAGGTTTTATACAACAAGCGAAAAAACAATAACCGGTCTTACTTCCAGCCGCGCCGAGAATATCATCCTCACGCCGCGCCTAAAAAGCGCCCAGATAAACCTAACCGTACAGTATAAGAACCCGCTCAGCAGTTCTCCCTATACTCCCATCAATCTTGGGGGAGCAAGTGTTGAGGTTTCGGTGGGCGCGGATGCAGACAGCGCGGCAGGATTAACGCCGCTCAATTTTATGTCGGACAGCTACGGAAGAGTGAAAATCGATTATACGTTTCCCGAAGCCGCGCGCTATGTTTATGTACGGATTACCAAACCCGGTTTTCGTGAATTGGCCTTGCGTTATAAGATCGGACAAAGCATTAAGCAAGAGACGGTGTTTATAACCCCCAAGGTTATTAACAAGACCATTTTCGGAAAGGTGAGTATTTATGATGCGGCCACTCAAATCAGAATGGACAGAAAGAACATACCCGTAAAGATGCAGGTGCCCGGAAAGCAGGATGTGTATACCACTTCAACTGATGGCGGAGATTATGAATTTACCTTCAGCTATCTGGAGATAAGTCCTCCGGCCGTTACCGTGTCGTTACATCTGTTCGGCATACTGGCCGCGGGAGTGGAGGCGCGTTCCGTGAGTATTAACGCCGCTGCTCATGTGGGCACATCACCTGTTAATATTGAGACCACGACCATAAACGGCACGGTGCGGATTTCAGGTTCACTTACGCGCGGTGATTTTTATGATACCACGTTAAAGATAAAATGGTATGAAATTGTGGACGGATTTTTTATTACTCACAAGACCTTTAACCTGGGCAAATCCGATATAGACAGTTTTACCGCGGAAATCAGCATGTGGCAAGTTTTGAATACAGTAACGCTGGTATTTTCAAGAAGCGGATACTACGACAGGATTATCAGACTTGAAAACCTGCAGTTCGGCAATGGAACTCTCATTGAAATACCTGTACAGGGTGTCTCATTAAGTGAGGTTCCGCTTACTAAAACCGTAACCGGAATTGTAAAGGACGGTAACAACAATCCTTTGGCGGGAGTTTCAATAACAAACGGCAGTACCACGGTTACCAGCCTCGCCAACGGCAGTTTTTCCATCCCGTGTACGGCCGGAGATGCCCACCCCCGTGTGAGAATTACCGGCACAAAAACCGACTATACTATGGCCTCACAGTGGGTTGATCTGAAAACCGTATCGTCTGTGCAGCTTATCATGCCCATGCTCTCGCATACCATTACGGTAAAGGGCAGGGTGGATCTGCCTTTAACAGAGCGTGTGGATGTGACTGATTACGCGAGTTTTAATATCACGTTGAGTGCCGAGAATGAGTCCTATACTGCCACAACCGACGGCAACGGTAATTTCAGCATAGCGTTTACCCATTACCCGGTAAGTGCGAAAAGCTATACGCTTACGGCGCAAAAAGCCGATTATACAAGCAGCAGTACCACCATTGATGTGAGTTCTTATGATATCAACAAGGACGCGGTAGTGGAAAAGGTGTTGACCCCGCTTTTACAAAAGACGACACGTAGTATAACGATCAATGTATTTGGATATAAGAACGCGGCCCTTGATGGTGTATCTTATAATGTGAGCGCTTTGGCCGGCAGCCAGTTTTTATCGGAAAGGGGTGGATTCAACAAGAGTGTTACCCATACAGTGACGCTTCCCGACACAAATCCCAGATTATTGTTAACTCTTAACGCTAATATGTATAATGAGTTCGAGACAACCGTGGATATAAGCCAGACGGAAACTGTGGTTGTAAATTTAATTCCGGAAATGCATGCGGTAACCGTATCGGGTAAGGCCATGATCGGCGGGGAGCTTATCCTCAAAGAAGAACAGCTTATGCTCAGAGTTGACGGTGAATTCGCCCAGTATATAACGACGAATATAAGTGGCTACTATGAGACTACTCTGGATGTACCCAAAGTGGCGCAGCAGCTCATTGTCTCGCATCCGGGGGGCGAGTACCATGTAAGTGCGGAAAAGGTTGTCGACCTCTATCACTATGCTGATAGATATGAACAGCGCAACCTCAACTGCAACTGGATCATGGTCACCGCGGCGGTGGATGTGAAGTTGTTCAGGCATGTATACCGCTCCTTCAATGGCGCGCAGACCGGTGACGATGAGGCGCTGGAGGAGGGCACGTTTGAAATCGTGGGAAGGGATCTGTACTTGGTTTTTAATATAGCCAACAGCAGCAATCATATTATACTGGATGAAATATCGGTTCCCGCGTATTGTCCCAAGGTGGTGTTTACTCTTTCCGCGCCGCAGTGTGTCATAGAAACACAGACCTTTGATGTGTCCAAATATAACAGCATTAACCACACCATGCACACGGTGTATAATCCCGATCAGATAGTGACGTATTATTCAGGTAAAGATTACACCCAAAGCGGAGCTTTATTAACGCAAGCCCTCATAGGTGATGGCTGGTGGGATATTCCCGGCAATGAATCGGGTTATATAAAGGTCGGTGTAGCCGCGGCGGCGGCCGGGGCTGCCAATGTTTTCGGTTATAGAAAGTTTACCCACTGGTGCCAAAAAGACTGCAAGGCCAAAATCTTTATGAAGGTGAAGTGGCGCTACGGCGGGGCCCAGTATACCATAGGGACCGCGGCAGAGACTTTTGATATTGTGCTCAATATCAACGGCAACCATATGGGATCATTGGCCGATGCGGGATTTTCACTGTTTATCCCGTCACCTTCGGCGGGCTGGAAAGACGTGGCCGAAGCCGGAGTAGACGCCCTCCTGACCTATTTACAGGTGACCTGCAGCCAGCCGGAAGAGTACGCCGAACTGCTGCTGATGTATGATTATAATGTCAGCCGCGGCCAGTTTATCAACCTGCATCCGGGATTTCAGATTAAAGTAACCGCGGTAATCGGCGGAAGCGGTGCCATCATTGAAGGATATATCGAAGGTATTCTGATCGTCGAAGGCGACACAACGCTTAATGAAGTAATTTATGAATGGCTCTCAAAAGGCGGAGATTACGAACTGTACACCCAGTATCATCCCTATATGGTTGTGTGTGAGGGTATCGCTGATTTTGCCTTTGATCAGGCAATGGGCGAGCTTATGGGCGGAGACGGGGATTAGGCATACATTTCAACAGGCTCGTACGCGTTCTCGGAAGATTCGGCCTGTTGTTCGCGGTTTTCTTGTGCCAGGTCTTTGCGCGCTTCAATTTCCATCTGGTAGGCACGGGACGCGATGCGCAGATCGGCCGGTGAAGGATCAATTACAGCAATTGCCGCCCGGCGAATGATACGCGCTTTGCGGATGGTGGCCTCCGGATTACCCGGTATGGGGCTTAAATCCACGTCGATAGATCCGCCCACAGCATAAAGCCTGCCGTCCGGTCCCATGATATAATTATACCGCGGACCTCCTCTGGCATAGCCGTCTACTGCAGACATGTGCGCCTGTTCATGGGCACGCACTTCGGCATCTCTGCTGCGTAATCTGGCTAGGTACATGCTTTCTGCTAAATTGATTTCCGAAAAAGAAGAGAACAGCTTGTTTTTTACTTCGGGTTTGGGATATAAAAAGATGCTGTGCTGATTTTCCTGCGGATCCGGTGCCTTTTTATTGCGGCTCTCTTTTCCCCTTACAGCCGTTAAAGCCGCTATCTTAACAAGAGGAGTTGTTAATGGCCTCACATAAAGCGCCATTTCCATCACCGTTAATAGGTTTATTTACCTATATACTTTAAGTATAACACAAAATTTATAAATTTGTATACACCTTTTTTTGTGGAGTGTGCAAATACTATGAATTATGGTCAAAATTATTCTCACGGAGCACGCGGAGGACACAGAGATATTTATTTCATAATTGAACGTTAAGATACATTAATCAAGCTGGATCTGAACGCTGGACCACAATTTTTGCAGATTTCGCAGCGATTTTTGCTGCCAGGAAACCTCATTGTTGCCCAGAATTTTAATCTGCACGCGCGCGGATTTTCTGGCAGTAATTATAAATTTGCTGATAGTATTTATCCCTGAGCTGTTTAAGAACTGTAAATTTTTAAAATCCAGTACAAGCTCCGACGATGCGTTATTATACACAGTTTGCAGCAGATCGCTTAAATTTTGATATTCTGCGGAATCCCTTAAGCGCAACGTGCCTGAAAATTCAATCGCGTTTTTAGCACTATTGTAATGCACGTGATAATCTTCACCCTTTATTTCCATGTACTACTCCTCCTTGTATTTCATTGCGGCCTGTACCGTCACCTTTATGATTTGTTCCTTAATCTTCTCGAATTTAAATCCAAGCTCCAGATTATAATCATTAATCAATGTTAAATACCCCAGTCCCGAGCCCCCTTTTCCTGTCTCGGCATTTTCTTCCAACTTTTTAATGTACAATTCTTCGGTATTTTTTTCAAATATTTCTTTACAGATTTTTATAAATTCCTGTGCCGTATTCTGATTCACATAATTTGAAATATGAAATATGAGATGTTTTTCCTCAAAATCCAATTTAATTGTAACATTTTTTTTGGGTGTATTCGAGTATTTGGCTGTATTTTCTATAAGCTCGTTGATGACAAACGACAAGGTGTTTTCCGCTTCATTGCGGCTCATCGTAAAAAGGGCCTTTTCTTTATACGGAAAATAATATGAGTAATATTTGGCCAAATAATCCGCGGTAAGGCTTACTCTTCTCCAGTTGGCGGACATTTCGGAAGCATTAAGCATTAACGTGGAATCGCTGAGACTGGTTTTTTTCTCCTGTTCCTTATACGTGCCTAAAACTGTTACTGTGTCCATAGTGCACACCTCACTAGTATATTTTTACTTTTGTTTAATTACCACCAATGATATATCATCGTATACTTTGGCCTTGCCTATGTAATTTTTATGAGCCTGGATTATCTTTTCCAGAACGGATGTGGCCGGCAGAGTATGGTGTTCTCGTATCAGTTTGCATAATCTTTTAACACCGAACTCCTGTTTTTTTTCGTTGATCGCCTCTGTAACACCGTCCGTGTAAAACACGACTATATCCCCGCTTTCCAGTGAAAATTTGGCCTGTTTGATGAATTCGCTGATATCCGGTTCGATACCCACAAAAATACCGAGGTTATTGGTGTCCATTATTTTGACCTTGCCGTTTTTCTTGCACACGATAACATATTCATGCTGCCCTACTAACGTATATGTTTTGTCCTTATAATCCAGCAGTGAAAGGGTCATGCTTTTATCTTCGGTAATCCGCAGAATATTACTGTAAAGGACCTTGTTGACCAACGAGAGAATTTTTTTCATATCGGTTTCACCGGTATGCACCATAGTCTTGATCGCCATCTGGGCCATAAGCATGATGACGCCGGCTGGAAGACCGTGCCCCGTAACGTCACCGATCCCGAATTTGACGGAGCCGTTTGTTTTTATGAAATCATAGTAGTCGCCGCCGACCTCATCCGCGGGATTCATAATGCAGGCGATATCAAGATCGGGAATGGAGCTTAATTCCTTCTGTCCCGGCAGTACCATAAGCTGCAGCTGCCGCGCTACATCCAGCTCGGCGTTCAACCTTACATTTTCATCTTTGAGTTTCTCGTTAAGAACCGATATTTCTTTTAAGGCCTGTTCCAATTTTTCCGTTCTTTCCTGCACCATATCTTCCAGGTGTTCGGTATAGGATTTAATTTCTCTGCTCATCTGCATAAAGGCACTGCCCAGATCGCCGATCTCATCTTTTGTCTGCAGGTTGAGCTCGATATCATAGTCTTTATTGGAGATTTTTTCCGCGGCCGCGGCCAGTTTTCCTATGCTTTTGGTGATCCTGCCGGAAATCAAAAAGGTAAGGAGGATTACCGCTATCACAACCACGCCCACGCCGGCCAGCGAGACAAAGATTGTTTGGGTGTTTTGTTCGTTGATGGCCTTGTGGGTTTTAAAAAGTGTGGCTAAAATTTCTTTTTCCGGCACACTGATGATTATCTTCCAGGGATCCTCATTATATTGAGTATCATTTATGGGGTCCATGGTAGAGAATACCACTATATGCTCCTCGCCGTTATCAAAGGTTGTGGACAGATATCCTTCCGTGTCCGACATTATTTGAGGATAAATTTCCTGAATACCGCTGTCCGCTGAGGTCGAAAGATCACGGTAATAATATTTTAAACCCCCGCGCTCGATCTCCTTGCTCATTACCTTTAATCTGTCCTCGACTGCTTCGGGCATGGCGATAATCTCACCTTTACCGTTGATCAGTATGGCAAACCCGGTTTCCGCCACATGGATTTCCAAGATATTTTCCACAACTTTGGCAAGAGAGACATCGGCTGCCACCGCGCCGGCGAAAGCATGCCGTGATTTATTCCATAACGGATAAAACAGGGTGATGATTTTGCCCTGGCCGGCCGCGTCTTCATAAGGAGGATCAAAGGTTACCGGAGTTGCCGTGCTGTTAAGGATTTTAGCTTGAAACTGACTGTCTTGATAGAACTTTTCCCAGTACTGCACATTGTCGGGGAAAAACTCTTTCCAGAACAAGAGGTCTATATAATCACCAAGATACTCGGCCAGGTTTATATTAGGATAGGCACGGGTTACCGGACTTTGTTTATCACCAACAAAATAAACAAAGGTATTGTTTTCATTGCTTTCAAACACGGGTCCTATTAAAAGATTCAGCAATGAAGATACCCGCAGCAGTTCCCGGGCCCGCTCCTGGTTGATGAGCGACGGTGGAATCAACACATTCACCTCTTCCTGTGTGGTATTGGTCAATGCCCGATTATGGATTATAAACTTGCTTCTAAAAATCTCAAGAGAGTAGACTGAGTTCAGCCGGGATAAATCGGTATAATTATCGATGATTTTCTGAGCCGCCTTGCCCAGCACGGTAATGCTGTTGATGGCATTTTTAAACTGCAAAGAGGTCAGGCGCGCCTTGTCGTTGGCCAGATTTATTAAGAATTCGCGGTTGGACTCTTTTATACCTTTGGAGTTTTGTTCCAATGAAAAATTGGTAATGGAAAAAAAGTTGATGATAAAAAATCCTACAAGCAGGGCGGTCGAAATAAGCACGACTGTCAGCACAAAAATAAGGAGTTTTGCTTTAAAGTTAATTCTCATAATTCAACTCTTTCTTATTTTCTTTTAATACCGGATCCGGCGGCCACTGTCCATTTTGTGTAGCCCAGCGGATTATTTATGGTCTCAATATGATCGTCATAACCTTTAAGCAGCTGATCATAGTCCTGCTTGCTGATGTTAAGCTGTTTGCCGATGGTATCCGCAGAAAAATAGCGCCAGCTTTTAATCATATTGGAGAAGTCCTGTCTGTCGGAATTATTGGTATCCACGTGAATATAGTCGATTTTAATATCCCTTAATTTTAATTTGGCCAGAATGGAGAACAGTTTCTTGCCGTTATACAGATCCATACCCATTTGGTTGCCGTATAAACCGGCTTTGTCGTAAACCTGGCGAATGCTTACCGCGTTCGGATACCCCACGATTAAATCGTAATCCTCGCCATTAATATAGATTGTACCGCCCGGTTTGGTAATCCGGTAGAGTTCCTTGAGTATTTCTTCGGGTTTGGAAAAGATTTGAATACTTAAACGGCAGATGACAAAGTCAAAAATCTCATCGTCAAGCATCAGGGCGGTGGCGTCGCCCAGTCTGAAATCCGCGTTGTTTACTTCAAACTCTTTCTGCAGCTGGGAGGCGTGTTTTATGCCGGGAAGAGAATGATCGATGCCCACCACGATGCTGGGTTTGAGTTCTTTTGCTATCAACAGCGCCACATCACCGCAGCCGCAGCAGATATCGGCCACTTTCATGCCCGATTTAAGTCCGTGTTTTTCAAGTATTTCTTTTTCTATGGGCCACAGCAGTCTGGTTTGGGTGCGCAGCAGCGGGATGAAATCATCCTGTTCGATGATGCCCTGACTCCCATAAAAATTATCATCATGCATGATAAACTCTATCTGATCCCACAACTCGGAAAGTCTGGGCAGCGTTTTTACTTCCCAGGTCAACACCTTGGTGCCGATCAGTTTTATCTTCAGCTTTCTCTGAAGTTTGGCGTAATGCAGGCAGTCAAGTAATGCCCGGATGCCTGCAGAATTGATATAACGGAGTTTTCTGAAGTTTAGTTTTAACGTGCCCTTTACTTTGTTGTGGATTTCCGAGAAACAGTCTTTGATATTCTTTAGGTCATCATTGTTGTAGGTGCGGAAAATTCCTTCGAAGTTCAGCTGCTGGTCAAGAGGATCATATGTTACGGTATAGTGTTCTCCTGTTACGGTCATGAGTATATTTCCTCCTTTGTAATAGCAACTCTCAGGTTTATGACATTGTTTTTTGTGTTCACACTTAAAGCGAATTTCGCATTGTAGTCATGCGCGATGAGTACAAGCCCAAAATGAATGTTGGCCAGCTGTTGAGGTTTGTCCGGAGCCAGGAGAGAAAAATAGGTGGCATTGAGATCTTCCTGATTGATAAGCTTAACGGTTTGTTCAAGCTCTTCCCGCTTATCCGGTACGGAAACTGTGGCCAGCTCGAATACCACGGCTTGCTGAAGCGTAATCAGCTTGATTACTATATTGGCGTTCCTGTCGGCGTACTGGATCATGGCCTCGGCAAGTTCATATAAGACGGTGGAAATAAGGTTTTCCGCTCTGTCCTTCTGTTCGAATAGATATGAGCAGTATTCCGCGAAGTAGTTGGAGATCAGATTATATCTTCTCCAATCGAGTTGAAAATCACGGACCGGCTGCTTAAGTGCCAGGTGAGTGTTCCCGGCTTCGGTTTTGAGTTTGGCAAAATCTCCGATATAGGTCTGTTCGCTCACGCTTTCCTCCTTGCCTGCCGGAATGATCTATTTTTTATTCTGCGTATTGCTTTCACTGCTCTTGAATGGGTTTTGACTGTTCAACCTGTTTTTGCTTCTCAATCTTCTCCGCCTGGTCAATTATCTCCAGCGCTTTATACAACGCCATTTTGACCGCCTCACGTTTATTAATACTGCCGGAGGCCGAATCAAAGTGGATCTCTTTAAGGGAGAATCCGGTTTTTGTTTTTTGGATAAGGGGCGCGATATTTACTTCCTGCTTCCTTAATCCGATGAGTTTATACACTTCGATGGGGTGGTGTACGCCCTTGACCGTTATATTTCCCACGTAACTGCAGTCGAATTCATCTTGAATCAGGGTATAGGTGGCGTGCGACAGATAAATGGAATCTTCTTCTGCGATACCCTCCAGTCTGGCGGCAATATTCACCTGCCCCCCCACAATCGTATAATCCATTCTGTCAATGGAACCGAAGTTGCCTACCGTACAGTAACCGGTGTTTATTCCCACGCGTATCTGCAGTACGTGAAAAAGCCCCATCTCCTGCCAGTGCACTCTCAGTTTACGCAACTCATCCAGCATTTCCAAAGCCATATGCACGCAGTTCTTGGCATGAGTAACATCATCGATAAACTCAGGATCTCCGAAAAAGACCATCACGGCGTCACCGATGAATTTATCTATAGTTCCGCCCCATGTGGTGGCTATCTCCGCCATTTTATTGAGGTATTGGTTGAGTACGTCGGATAAGAGTTCGGATTCGATCGAATCGGTAATTTCGGAAAAGCTTACGATATCGGAAAAGAAAACTGTCAGCTTTTTTCTGGTATGCACCAGCGCGGTTTCTCCTTTGCCGCCCAGCAGCTGATTGTAAAGTTGGGGTGATAAATATTTTTTCATTTTATTTTGCAGGGCGTTCAGTTTTGTATTCTGTTCAACCAGTTCATTTTCCAAAGCGGTACTGTGCTCAATTGTATTTTCATTTAAAATACGCTGGTCCGTCAATTCTTGTTTCAATCTTTTGTTTTCAGCGGCCATTTTTTCAGCATCATGTTCTTGCATAGCGCAGAGTCCTTTTCGTTAATTAGATTGTACTAGATATTTTTCAAAATTGCCAAAACATTATTTTTTACAATTAATCGCGTGCATTGACTTATGAAAAACCTGCGCCGGTTTGGCTTTTTGTATATTAATTTTTTTCTGTTAAAATTCGCTGGAACGGCCTGATCATGCCGTTTTTCATATGCTGTTCCATTTGTCTGCGGATAAAGGGTATGCCGGTAATAAAATAGCCGATACGGTAAAACATGTTTTTCAGGGGATTTCGCTGTGGAAAATCGTAGAGTTTGTGCTTCTTGAAGAATTTATGATCCGCTCTGAACACGACTCTTAGGCCTGTCCACATTTCGTCCCTGAATATTTTGATGCCCGCCGCTCCCAAAAAGGTGAAAGGCTGAATGTACTTCAGCTCAGCGCTGGAGTCGAGGCGCAGGGCCAAGCCGCGGATGAGCGAGTCGATGCGCTTTGAATCATGGCTTTCGTCGGTGATAATATCAATAACATGAGAGCCATGAATCTGAAAATATCCCTGTAGTATTTCTGTCAGATTGGGCACATAGCGCAATGGTCCTGAAATGAGGATACCGACCTGTTTATTGCCCAGCACGAGTTGATGCGTGTTAAAAAAGCTTCTGTCGAAAAACATTTTCCACCTTGAAGAAAGATATCTGTCTTTGATCGAACCCGCGAAGATTAAGATATCTGCGGGTTTGATGGAACTGTTAAACATTTCGATATAATCATCCTTTCCCGTATAAGCACAGACATTATTGTTACTGCATTTAAGACAACCCAGACAGCCGCCCATAATGTTGATTTTGCTGAGGTCGACAACGTGGACAGGCTCTGCCAAACAGTCTTTAAACCGCTCTATCATGCGTCCGATATTGCCCTCCGTTGAATCGGTAACCAGGGTAATTTTTTTATGTACAGCCACTTTTTGTTGTGTTTCGGCCTGCGGCTTGTAGTGGAACGTAACTGCCGGCAGGGGCAGGGAATATCTGGGAGTTTCAATCCTTTCCTGTACGGCATTGATAAAAAAGTGAGAAAACGCTTGGAATTTTGTCCGGCCTTGATCGGAAAAAAGATCTCGCATCTTGGCCGAGAAAAACCCGATATAGTTCATACCCAAGTCCTCGCAGATGGAACGAATATAGTTGTGAGCCGTGTGATCGTAAAAATGGATTGAGGTGCTTAAAGAAGCCGTATATTTTCCCTTAAAAGCAGCCGTGGCCTTACGTTCAAAGATGAGTTCGATAAAGCGTTTATATTGAGAACATACCAGCCAATAATACAGGGGAAACGCCCAGATAACAGCGTCGGCCTTTTTTACCTGCTCGATAACCTTTAAAAAAGCATCCCGATTCTTTTCCAGCCGTTTTATGGGAGCTGCTGTCTGTATAATAGAAAAATTATGATTTTTCAGGTGCTTCTGCATGTACTTTACATACTGCATGGTTATACTTGCTTCTCCTTTGGGGCTTCCGCCCAAAACAATAATATTCATCTTGTCCTCCTCGACAATTTATTGTTGGTTGTTTTTTGCTGCTTGTAATATGCCTAATGTTTCGTCACACCACTTAATTACCATATTGTAGAAATGCTTGCCGTAATTAAGGCACAATAATTGATACGGCGGTTTGTTCTTGGGCAGGTCATGGTGCTGGGTATTAATATGATTTTCTATGTCCAAAAGCTCCCGGAGCGTCTTTTCCGCGGTTTTTTTATGAACCGCAACTTTTTCAATCATGGTACCGGTTTCAGTCAGGTATCCGAAAAAGAGTTTTAACAGGATTTCCAAACGGTATATCTCCTTTTGCACTGGAGCGGCCAGCCAGTCGGTGAGTACGCTGAGTCCCTCCTGTGTAATGGAATATATGTTTTTTGAGGGTTTACCCTGGTTGTGCTCCACCCTTTTTGTAACGAATTTTTCTTGTTCCAGCTTTTTAAGTACGGGGTAGATGTGTCCGTAATTTTCACTCCAGAAAAAGGAAATACTTTGATCGATGAATTTTTTAAGATCATAACCCGACATGGGCATATAAGAAAGCATGCCTAACAGCGCATATTGTGTGGTATTGATGTGTGCCATCTATTATCTCCAATCATATATCACTATATAATATATCAGAGTGATATAATAAAGTCAAGTATTTTTTGTGGTTTTGACTTTTATTTTTACTATAATATTATATATAAGGAAAATGTGATGAAAAAATCCGATGTTCCCAATCCCTGTCCGCGCTGCGGACGTTATAAAACAAGGGCGGTTACGGTAGATGCCGTGGTAGTGGATAACGATAATGTGTTATTAATCAAACGGGGAAACGAGCCATTTAAAGACTGCTGGGCGCTGCCCGGAGGCTATATGGATTTTGATGAAACCGCCGGAGAGGCCTGCTACCGGGAATTGGCCGAAGAAACCGGACTCAAAGCCGAAGGTTTGTATTTTATCGGTGAATTCAGTCAACCCGGCCGCCACCCCGAACAGTGTATTGCCCTGGCTTTTTTAATCATGGAATGGGACGGCCGGCTGGCCGCGGGGGACGATGCGCAGGAAGCCAAATGGTTTCCCATGACCGATCTTCCTGCAGATATTGCCTTTGATCACAAAAAGATAGTAGAGTGCGCTGCTGCGCAAAGAGAGGGACTGCTGTAAAACCGATCAGGCTAAGCGTATCTCGTCGCTTTCAAAATCGTGCTTGCGGATTTCATGAAATTTTTTAACCAGCTTTTCTATGGTAAGCTTGCGCTTTACTTTGCCTTGTACGTCTAAAATGATCTCCCCTTCGTCCATCATAAGCAGTCGGTTTCCAAACTCAATTGCCTGGCTCATATTATGAGTGATCATTATCGTGGTAAGTTTATTTTCTTCTATAAAGTCATTTGTCATGCTTAAGACCAAGGCCGCATTCTTAGGATCCAAAGCCGCGGTGTGCTCATCCAGCAGAATGAGAGTAGGTTTGGACATGACCATCATCAGCAGGGTGAGTGCCTGACGTTGACCTCCGGAAAGCATGCGGACATTTTCTTTCATACGCTCTTCCAAGTTCATGTTGAGTTTGCTTAGTTCAGCCTTAAAAAAGCTGCGCATTTTTTTGGAAAGTCGTATGAGAGGCCATTTGAATCCTTTGTCATAACACATCATCATATTGTCTTCAATGCTCATATTACTTGCTGTACCGAGCAGAGGATTCTGAAAAATTCTGCCGATATAGCGGGCGCGCTTATGTTCCGGTACGCGGGTTACATCGTGCTTGTTTATGAATATCTTTCCCGAGGTGGGTCTAAAGCTTCCGGCAATCAGATTAAAAAGTGTGGTCTTTCCCGCTCCGTTGCTGCCAATTATGGTAATGAAATCACTTTCGTGGATAGTAAGATTAATTTTCTTAATTGCATGATTCTCATCCAGAGTACCCTGATTAAAGATCATATTCACATGTTCAAGGTTTACCACTTTTACTACTCCTCTTGCGCAAGTTAGAGCGGATTCGAATGGCAACCAGACAGCTGATAACGAGAATAACCTGCACCAGTTTTAAATCGGAAGCGGTTATAAAGGGCAGCACAAAGGTGAGGGTTCTGGCCCCGTACATAACAGCATTGAAAATTATAGATCCTAAAATTACATTAAAAGTAAGCCAAAATATTTTATTCGATTTTATCAGGAACTCTCCGATCATTACAGCAGCCAATCCGGCAATAATAATTCCTTGACCAAAGCCTACATCGCCGAATCCCTGGTATTGGGCGTTGAAAGAACCGGCAATAGCCACCAGCCCATTAGAGAGGCCGACACCAATAATTTTAATTACTTTAGGATTCACGCCCTGTGAGATAACCATCTGCTGATTATCTCCCAGAGCACCCAGCGTCATCCCCAGATCCGTACGGAAAAAGAGATCCAGCAGGAACTTTATAAAAAATATTAGAAGCAGAAAAAAAAGCGCATAGCTTACCTCTCTGGATAATCCGAACTGCTTTAAAAATAGGAATACGTTGCCGAGTATGGTTTTTTTGTTGAGAAGCGAGACATTGGAAGCACCGAGGATTTTTAAGTTAATGCTGTAAAGCATAATCATAGTCAGAATACCCGCCAGGAGGTTGGGTATTTTTAATTCATTATGCATGACGGCCGTCACCATGCCGGCCAAAAGACCGGCTAAAAAAGCAATGAAGATTGCCAGCACGGGATTATAACCGCTCACGATAAAGCTGGTCATAATGGCCGCGCCCAGGGGAAAGCTGCCGTCTACCGTAAGGTCGGGAAACTTGAGAACCCGGAAGGTAATAAACACACCCAGAACCATTATTCCGAACATGCACCCTTCGGTGATTATACTTGCTAGCGCATTAACCATGGAGCAAACCTATAATTTATAAGTAAATAACCCCGGACTCATCTTATAAGAGCGGGCTTTAAAGTAATTATTTTGTTATCAGCTTGCCGTCTTTAACTATTTTATTCGCCGTCTGTTTTATATCTTCCGGAAAGGTCAGGTTGAGTTTCTCCGCCACATCCAGATTTATAAGCAGATCGGTATCTGCAGGATCGGTCATGAATCGTGTAGCTATTTCATCAGGATTCTTGCCACCCAGGATCTCGGCGATCATCACGCCGGTTGCCCGTCCCATTTTATAGTAATCAAATCCCCATGCGGCCAGTACACCGATATTTTCCGCGGAACTGGGATCTGCTGACATTACCGGTATGCCTTTGTCTGTGGCTACCTCCACCAACGCGCTGAGCGCGGATACTACTGTGTTATCGGTACTCACGTAAATGGCATCAACCTTATCCACAATAAGCTGTGTCGCCTGTTTCACTTCGGCGGATGTGGTTACGGTAGTGACAATAAATTCTATGCCCAATTCATCACATGCCTGTTTGGCCATTTCAGCTAACACTTGAGCATTCTTTTCGGAACTTGTATAAATATGACCGAGTTTCTTTACGTCTTTTACCTTCAGCAAGAACTCAATCTGTGCTTTGACAGGAGTCATATCAGAGACACCGGTTACATTACCGTTTCCTTTGTGTAAGTTCTTAACCAGTCCGGCTTCAACCGGATCTGTTACCGCTGAAAAAACAATCGGAATATCATCGATAGTAGCGACCAAAGCTTGGGCTGTGGGTGTGGCAATTCCCACTGCCAGATCAATACCCGTAGCCTTGAACTTATTGGCAATGGTAGTGGCGGCATTCGGATCACCGTTGGCATTTTGAAGATCAAATTCACATTTAAAGCCCATTTCTTTCAGCTGATCCTGAATACCCTGTTCCACTGCGTCTAAAGCGGGATGCGATACAATTTTTGAGATCCCGATTACATACAAGTCTTTTTGTTTTTCTCCGGCACATGAAAGAAGCAGAACAAAAAGAGCGCACAAGCAAAGCATTTTTTTCATGGATTACTCCTCCTTTTTCGCTTTATTATCTATCACCGGCAGGGCCGATGATACGTAGATTATATAATATTTGATTGTACCGAACAACTATTTTTATTTATAATAAGAAGATAAGGGAAAGATTATGTTTTCAGAAATTACAGACCATATGTTCAGGCGCATGAGGTATTTGGAAAAGCTGGACGCCGAAGATCGCATGAGTGATAAATTCGTTTTGCAGCGATTGAGACAGATACCTCCTCAAACAGGGAGATTTTTAGCCTTGATGGCCGCAAACTGCCCTCAGGGCAATTTTGTAGAAATAGGTACCAGTGCCGGTTACTCTACCATGTGGATTTCTTTGGCCGCTCAGGAAAGAAATATCAGAATAAAGACCTTCGAGGTATTAACTGAAAAGGCGCGAATGGCCGGGGAAACATTTGCCCAGGCTCATATCGAACAGTATGTTGAACCGATTACGGGCGACGCACTTTCATACCTGTCCGGCATCAGGGAAATAGCTTTCTGTTTCTTGGACGCTGAAAAAGATGTATATGAAAAATGCTGGGATATAATAGCGGATAACATAGTAAGGCACGGCATACTCATAGCGGATAATGCCCTCAGTCATGATACGGAACTTGGTCCAATGCTGAAAAAGGTTGAAGCGGATACCAGGTTTGACAGCTTGATTGTACCGATCGGCAATGGCGAACTGGTCTGCCGGCGGAAGTAGTAATTGCTTTCTTGCCGCGAATCACGCACCAGCACCTTTTTTAATGGGTAGCGGGTAAGTGAAGAAAATCCTTGTTTGCTGAGATTCTAACTGCTATAATGTAATAGGTATGGAAGATATAATTAAATTTTTACGCTCGCACGTTTCTTTGTTCGAAGGTTTTTCCGAAGAAAACCTCTATAATCTCGTTATCGGTTCCCGCCTGGTAAGTTTTGAATCGCAGGAAGCCATAATCGAGTTCGGGCAGACCGGCTGCTTTTTGGGAGTACTTATTGACGGCGAGGCTCAGGTATCGGTAACCGATGATAACGGTGATATTCACAGTATCGCGGTTTTAAAGCCGGGTGATATGTTCGGTGAAATGTCACTCATGACCGGAGACAAGACCATGGCTGATGTTATCGGTGTTACTCCGTGTAAGGCTATTCTGATTCCACAAGCTCTTTTCACGGCGATGATTATTACTCAGCCTTCTGCCATTAAAATGATATCCAAAACAATATCCGAACGCCTAAAACAGCTTGGATCATTGGAAAAACGCGACGATCTGGCAGCGTCCGCCCTGAAAAAAAGCGGTGATCCTTACGGGTTACAGCTGAAAAGCAGTGAACCGTTAAAACTGCTGGTACTCAACTGCGAAATCTCATCCCTGCATTACAATCTGTTCAATACGGAGAATGAAGCCCTTGATGTGCAGGGTATAATTGAAAACATCGGACAAGAAGGCGCGTATCATATTTATAAAACAAAAGGTGTGGAACAAAAAACCACAGAGCCGCTTAAAGATCTTGGTGCCGCACTGGGGGCCATGCTGAAGATGCTTACCGCTCCCAAAATAGGTGTTATTAATTCCATTGATGAAATCGCGGCCGTCGGCCACCGTGTTGTTCACGGCGGCGACCGCTTTTCAAGCGCGGTGGTAATAGACCAAAAGGTCTTGAAAGATATTGAAGCGCTTGAGCCGCTGGCCCCTCTTAATAATCCCATGAACCTGCTGGGAATTAAAGAGGCCATGAAGTTGTTTTCCGGTAAGGACAAATCCTCGGCCAAGAAACATGTGGCTGTGTTTGATACTACGTTTCACTCCACGCTTCCGCCGTACGCCTATCTGTACGGGCTGCCGTATGATTATTTTAAAAACAAGAAAATCAAGCGTTACGGCTTCCACGGCCTTTCCCATGCTTACGCCTCGTTAAAGGCCGCCGAATATTTAAAACTGCCTTATAACGCCCTGGAAATTGCCACCTGCCATCTCGGCAAAGGCTCCTCCATCTGCGCGGTAGATCACGGGCGTTCGGTAGACAACTCCATGGGATTAACTCCCGTGGACGGTCTGATAATGGGAACCCGCTCCGGCAGTCTCGATCCGGCACTGCTCATTCATCTGATGCGTACGGAGAATCTGACGGCGGATGATCTGGATGAATTAATAAATAAGAAAAGCGGTTTATTAGGATTGTCCGGGATCTCAGATGATATAAGGGAGATTGAAGCGGCGGCGGACAAGGGAAATCAGCGCGCCATCCTCGCGGTTAAATCCTACTGCTACCAGATCCGCAAGTGCATCGGCGCCTATATGGCCGCCATGGGCGGACTGGATGTGCTGGTGTTTTCAGGCAGTATCGGTCAGGAGAGTCCAGGAGTACGCAGTTTGAGCTGCCAGGATTTAAGCTGTATGGGTATTTGTATCGACGAAGAAAAAAACAACAAAGCAACGGGCCTGTCCTCGGTGTGTGATATATCGGCGGATAATTCAGCGGTCCGCGTGCTTGTGGTACCGGCTAATGAAGAGTTGATGATCGCGCGCGAGATGATCCGTACCCTTGATATGAGTTATGTAGCCGATATAATAGAAAAAAAGCAGCCGCTCTCCATCCCACTGGAAATCTCCGCGCACCATGTGCAT
Organism: Spirochaetales bacterium; assembly: GCA_016930675.1. GTDB lineage: Bacteria > Spirochaetota > Spirochaetia > SZUA-6 > RPPD01 > JAFGGG01. The sequence goes on along the minus strand of JAFGGG010000001.1, from coordinate 58,600 downwards.
CTGTCGCAGGAACACCTGGAAGCCCTGTTCGGCAAAGGCCATAAACTCACCAATGAATACGAACTTTCCCAGCCCGATCAGTACGCGTGTAAAGAAAAGGTGACCCTGGTAGGGCCTAAAGGAAAGATTGAGCGGGTACGGGTACTGGGCCCCACCAGGTCTCAGACTCAGATAGAGATCGCCATGACCGAGCAGTTTAAACTGGGCATCCAGCCCCCCATTCGTCAGTCCGGTGATATTGAGAACAGTCCGGGGATTACCATTCAGGGAACCAAAGGTTCGATTACCACCGACAAGGGAGTAATCTGCGCCATGCGCCATATTCATATGTCGCCCGAAGATGCTCTAAGCTTCGGCCTGCATGACAAGGATGTGGTTCGCATCCGGGTGGAAGGGGATCGCGAGCTGATATTCGGCGACGTGCTTATCCGGGTAAATCCGAATTACAGACTGGCCATGCACATCGACACGGACGAGGCGAACGCCGCGCATATTGCCAAGGACACGGTCGGTTATTTGGACGGCATTCAGAGCAGAGGTTGAAGCGTGAACATACTCGGTATCTCCGGAAGTCCGCATAAAAATGGTAATACCGCCTATGCTTTAAAGCACGCACTCAATGTGTTGAAAAATCAAAATGTAAAAACAAAATATATAACACTCTCGGATAAAAAAATCCATCCCTGTAAAGGCTGCTGGAAATGTGCCGGGAGTGGCCGCTGTATTGATCCGGACGATATGGATGATATTATAAAGGCGATGATATGGTGTCATGGCTTGGTGTTGGCTACACCGGTATACATGGGGCTTGTGTCGGGGCAGCTAAAGGTCATGATGGACCGCTGCGTCGTCTTAAGGCCGAGTTATGATCTGCCGCTTGCCATGCAGGGTAAAACCGGCTGCGGTATCGCCTGCGCGGGTTTCAGACACGGCGGACAGGAGCTTGCCCTGCAAAATATCCAGACCTTTCTCCTTCAGCAGGGGATGCATGTTATTAATGACGGGCCGCCCTACAGTCATTCCGGGGGTACAATCGCGGGAACGGCCAAAGAAGACAGTCTTGGTTTAAAAACAATAGAGAATATGATGCATGCTCTTATATCAGCCCTTACTCACCACGAAGAGCATTTGTAAGATAAGCGATGTGTTCGGTAATTTTGTCTCGGGCTGTAAATGACAGCTTGAACTGTTTTTTTATTTTGTCTACCAGATAATAGCGCGGTTCTTTATTATAGCCTTTATTGATGACTGAAATTTTGCTCTTTGACCCCGTTATGGCAACAGCCGTGCGGGCGATTTCTTCCCATGTTATGAACTCCGTGCCCAGACCCAGATATATCTGTTTGTTCACGGCCCCATGCAGCACTGCCATGAATAGTGCTGCCAGATCTCCCGCGTAAATAAATTGAGTGCCGTCATGTTTTATCACTTCGATATCGTTGTTATGTAATGCCGTTTTTACAATGTCGTGAAAGCGCCGGTCAGGTTGGGTGGTCGCTCCCGGGATTACGGGATTGCCGAAAGTATATCCCGGCCTTATGATGTTGCAGCGCATGGGATACTGTCCGGCCAGCGCCAGCAAGTAATTCTCAGTCGCAGCTTTTGTGGCTCCGTAAAAATCCAGCGGCCGTGTTTTGCTATCTTCAGCCACATGATCAGGCAGCTCGCCGAAGGCCGCGGTGGAGGAGGTATACATAAAATGTTTTACGTGAGCTTCGGCGGCCTGTTCCATGATAAAAACGGAAGGCAGGGTGTCATTGTTCAGCATATCAACGGCGGTATCACCCCAGCCCAGGGCCACATGTACCACCGCGTCCTTGTGCTTTAGATTTTGCCGGATTACCTCGAAATCGCTGAGAGTTCCCTTTATGGTGCGGATACCGGGCAGTTGCGCCAGGGCCGGCAGTTTTTGCGGATTACGGGCCAGTACATCTATTGTATGTCCTGCGTCGAGCAAGGCTTTTGCCACGTATGAGCCGATAAATCCCGTACCACCGGTAAGAAATATGTTCATAGTGTTATTCCGTTTCCAGAGTTAAAAAGATTTTTACGGACTGGGATGGATTACCACTTTTCCGCGCAAATCGGGGATGGCGAAGGTAACAACACCGTCACCTCCATATGTAGTCCCTAGTACGGCAAATAAAGCTGCATTCGCGCCTACAGTCAATAAATTACCTTCGCAAAATGCCCAACCTGGAGGCGCCGTGCTTCCTGCAAAAACTCTGATCTCTCCCAGCATGGCATTGGCAACATACGGTCCGCCCCCTCCGTATGGATCATCGCCTCCGCTGACACAGATTATATACCTGATTTCAAGGGTCTCGATTTCCGCTCCTCCGCCTCCTGAAGCTACATCACAACTCACCGAGAGAGCTGCAAGTAAAAACAACACAAATGTACTTTTTAGCAATATGCCTGCTGTGTTTTTCATGACCTTCTCCTTGACCTATAGTTATGCTATTTTATCTAATTATCGTGTATCTTACAATGCGTAAGCGGTTACATGAGTGATATGATATGCAGATAATAAATTTACATAACCGGCCAGATGTGTTACTAATAAACAAGCGCCATGCATTTAAAAAGCAAGCAAAACGCATATCTTATTTTTTTATTGCTGCCTCTATTTTTCCTGCCGGCCTGCGGCAAAGATGATAGTGTCGTAAACCGAGTACAGGAAAACAGCGTGCACCGCAGAGCGGAAAATATTATAGAATATTATCTAAATACAGAAGCAAATGAGCTTACGGAAACTGCTGTGCAGACGGCTTTTGATAACTGGCAGCGGATTTCTCATTTTACGTTTGTTTATAAAGGAAGAAACCGGGCCGGGATCAGAAAAGACGGTAAAAACACGGTTTCTTTTCTCACACGCTGGCCCCGTGAGGTCGCTGTCACAAAAATTGCCTGGTGTCAGAACTGGTACGATGATAAAGATAATATTATAGAATCGGATATCATTTTGAACATGACGTTGACAAAATTCACAACTTTACATACAAATTCGAAAAATGCCTATTACATCGAAGGGGTGCTTATCCATGAAATCGGGCATATGATCGGGTTGGATCATATAGAGTCTGATACTTCAGTTATGAAAAAGAAATCTTCAAAAGAAGAATCATTTTTTAAAGGCGTTATAGACGGGGAAACCATAAGCGCCTATGAAACACTCTATAATTTTAAGTAAGAGAGGTGAGAGTATGAAATATCCACATCCCTTTAGATGGATTGAGAAATCAGCGCAAAAATATGTGCTTCCGGTATTGGCGGTACTGGCAGTCGGAGTAATGGTATGTCTGTATATAATCGGCATGCCTCTGCAGACACAGGCCGCGCCGCTGGGAATTGTTTCATTTGAATTCGCCGGCAGCCTGGAAAACGCGCAGCAGATGATTGGGTCATGGGGAAAGGACGGGCCGCTGTACGCCGGCTTGAATATGGGGCTGGACTACCTGTATCTTGTTTTGTATTCATGTGCTCTTGGTCTTGGTTGTGTGTTGGTGGCCCGCGGATTTTTAAATCGCTGCAAATTCATTGTTATACTGGGAATTATTCTTTCCTGGGCGCAAATTTGTGCCGCCCTTCTGGACTCGGTGGAGAATCTGGCTTTGATCCGGGTATTGCTGGGTTCGGATTCGGAGTTGTGGCCGCCTTTGGCTTTCTATTGTGCCGTGCCTAAATTTGTATTTGTGACCATGGGAGCTTTGTATTGTCTCATCGGCGGCATAGCTTACGGGATTATTAAAGTCTGCAAGACAACCGAAGCAGCTTCATGATTTATTACATTAACAGACCGCCATCTGTGGTGGCTTTTTCGGCAGGGAAGATGTTAAAAACATGACAGCCCGGCCGTATCTACGGAAAAAGTATCTAAAATACGGAAGTGATCGTTTGTCCTAGATTTTCTTGACGCAGGTGGTAAAACAGCTTATGCTATTAATAACATCAATAAAAACATGGAGGTACCTTATGAAGAAGTACTTTCTTTATGTTTTAGTTGTTCTCTGGCTGCTGGGCGGCGGCGGTCTTACCTTAATCCATGCACAATCAGCAGCAGCCGATACGGACATAGAGCTTTGGTCATACATGATGCGCCAGAGCCAGGTCTGGTACGAGAACATGATCAAGCAGATCGGTATGGTGGATCCGGGCGAGTGGAAGCAGCCATTGGAATCCGCTTTTTTACGGCTTTCCCGCTTTTCAGGTGAAAAAGGTTTTCATATTCAGTATGCGGTACTCAATTCGGGAGAATTTAACGCGGCCGCTTTTCCCGGCGGGCAGTTTGTGTTTAATTTGGGGACCCTCACCATACTTGATCAGATAATCGAGCTCTACAGCGGAAAAACCCTAAACCAGATACCGGCTGCGGAACTGGCTGTGCTGAGGGAAAATCTGATTGCTCCGATAGTGGCCCATGAGCTGGGACACTATTACAACAGGCACGCGTTCAAATCCATGAAAAGAACCTGGGACTTAATGGAAAAAGATCCGGATACATTGGATCTCAAACTGATTAAATACACCCAGGCTAATGAGTTCGAAGCGGACAGGACAGGTTACCTGCTTTTGCAGAAAGCGGGTTATAATCCCGATTCCATGATCGCCACTCTGGAAATCTTAAACGCCATGCATCAGGATCAGTTGCAGGGCATTCCCTCCTCAAGCTTTAATATCTATCTGGAAACCCACCCTTCTCCGCACAACAGATTGGCGCAGTTTAAAGCAGAAGGACAGGACTGGCATGCGTGGGCGGCTAAACTGGAGCAGGCTATTTCCGATATTTCGCTAGGTATGAATCTTGCTCAGGCCATTCAGCAGCTGGATCAGGGATTAAAGCAGTTTCCGGGCAACATCTATCTGCTTAAAGCCCGCGCCGTGGCTTATCACAAACGCTGGCTGGCCACAGTCTCCTTGAAGGATCAAAAACTGCGCGGGATAATTGATCTTCCCGCCTTTAGAGACGATCTGGTGTTCGCCAGCCCCAAGAAGAGCAGTCCCAAAGAGATTCCCGGCGACAAAACACTGTATTATAAGGCGCGGGACGCCTATAAAAAGGTGTATCAGGACGCGGTTGATCCCGGCTTTTATTCCAACTTCGCCCTGCTTTTGGCGTATTCCAAAGACGCAAAAGACGAGGAAGAAAGTGTGGCCCTGGCCAGTCAGGCCTGCGTGCTGCAGCCCAATTATGCGACTTTTTCCAATCTTGGTGTCGTGTACTTTTTAATCGGCAAGGAACAGGATGCGCTGCAGCTTTTCGGAGAATTAGCGCTGGACTATCATAATGAATACTCCTCGCTTATAGGGGCGGCCGATTTCGACGAGCAGGTTTATGCGAGTTTACAAAATATGAGACAGCATTTGGAAATGACCCAAATGCTTAATCCGGAATTCGTGTACAGTGATTTCACTCCCGTGCTCAATTACGCGCTTGTCCTTTATATGATGGGTGATAAGGAAACAGCGGCCATCGTGGCCGTGGATTATCTTAACATGTACGAAGCAAGCTCACTGTGGGCGTACCATCTGGCCTCGATAACTGCGGTACCGGTGCCTGAAGCGCCGGAAAGGGATTATCTTGCCGTCAACGGCATAAAGATCGGTTCGAACCTCAAACAGGTACTTGAATCATGGGGTAAAGCGACTGAGATTGCGGCATACGAAACAGGTGAAGAGATCTGGTACTATAAAGACATGAAGGCTAAACTGTATATCTATGACGGAACCGTGCAGAGTATCGAGCTGGCCGCAGCAAACAGTCCCAAGGTGGAGGAAGATATCGGGGTGGGATCGGCAAAAGGGGACATCGAGAAATCTTTCGGTCCGCATAAACGCATAGCCGACCGTTATTATCTTTATGAGGGCAGGCAGAATATCGCGGTTCTCTACAGCAATGATATTGCTGTTACAATCGTACTTTACTAGAGTACTGCAGATAAGACTTTTTGGATAATTTCGTATTCGCTATTTTACAATCGCAGCCTGTTTAAGCTTTCCGGCGTTCATCTTCAGTCCCATGGCTTTAAAGCTGCGGTTATCGAAATAAATACCGCTTTTATTCACGGTGACGATAACTTTTCCGGTGCCTCGCGCGCCCTTTATTCTGGCGCCGGTTGATTCTACAGAACCGCGAAAGCGCGGTTTCATCTTTACCTGATTCCAGCTCTGTACGTTTACAACGAATTTACCATTGGCAACCTTTTGGATTTGACCTACCGTAAATCCCATATTCTCAAGCTGTGACTTCATCAGCTGCATGGCTTTGGAATCGCTGATCTCGTTCTCCAGCGGATTGGGATAGGCTTGAACCGGTTCTTCCTCTTCCGGCTCGTCATCCGGTTGCGCGAAGAGCGCTGCCGGCATTATGAGTCCGCACAACAATAATACTGCTGTACAATAAAATAAACTTGATTTAGATAAAACTTTCATGTAATCCTCCTTAAGAATTATAGTCCGGTATTTCATGATACGTGTCAAGCGCTTTGGCATACACTTGATTGAGGCAGGCATGATTTTTTAGTTTATATCAATAATGATTAAAGGATTGACTTTTCAGATAATAAATCTTAATAATAACAGACAATATGGTAAATAAAAATCTGGTAGTAGTGAGCAAAGGAAAAGGTCCTTTTCATAATATAAAGACCGCGTTTGGCGGTCTGGATTTAACGTTTTTAAAAGGTAAATCCGTATTAATAAAACCCAATATCGGCAGAAGCGCAAAAAAGACAAAAGGGGTGAATACTCATCACAACGCCATAGCGGCGGTGATTGAAGTACTGAAAGATTGTGCTGCTTCTAAAATAGCCATCGGCGAAAGCCCGCTGGTCGGAGTGAATACACTTGAAGCGTTTGAAAAGGCCGGAGTAAGGGGTGTAGCTCAAAAGTATAATTGCGAACTGCTGGATTTGGACGCGTTTCCACCGGTGGAAAAAGAAATTCCGGGAGCGCGGGTGGTGGAATCAACAAAAATATGCTCGCCCGTACTGGAGTACGACATTATCCTCTCGCTGCCCGTAGCCAAGACACATATGCATACCGGCGTTACGCTGGGTATAAAAAACATGAAGGGCTGCCTTTATAAGCATGAAAAAGTCCGCTTTCATCAATTGGAATATGTAAACGGAATGGAATATCCCGATAAAACACTCGATACCGCCATTTCGGATCTGGCCACCATTCTGTTACCGGACATTACCGTTATCGACGGTTTTACAGGCATGCAGGGCTTGGGGCCCTCCGGCGGCGAATCCATCGAATCGGATTTCGCGCTTGCGTCATGGCATCCGCTGGGCGCCGATGTGATCGCCTGCGTTTTAATGGGGCAAAAGCCCGAAGAGATTCCCCATTTAAGATTGGTCTCGGAAAGACTGAACTTCTCCATCAGGCCCGAAGAGTACAGGGTAATCCCCGATAACTATAAAGATTATATAACGGTTTATAAAAAGCCTCCGCAGGAGATTTCAATTACCTATCCGGATGTGGTGGTCACGGACAAGGGCTCATGCAGTGCCTGCCAGTCGACCGTCATGCTGTTTTTAAAAAGATTTAAAGACGATTTTAAACCGTATGTACTGGAAGACAAAAAGCTTCACCTGGCAATCGGCAAAGGAATTGTTCTGGAAGAGATAAAAAAGGGTACGATTCTTATCGGCAACTGTACGCACAAGGCCAAAGAAAAAGGTCTGTTTGTGTCCGGCTGTCCCCCCGTGCCCACCAGGATCTATAAAGCGGTTGTCGGCAAAGAGCCTGATGTGAATGAGCCTGAGATTGATTGACGCCATTCATTATATCTCGATATCAATATAATTACCCATTACACCGGCCAGAATATCCCGGGGTGGAATGTCACCCTTATTATCCAGATAAAGCGCGGCGAACTCCCCGCTGTCCAGCCAGACTCCTCCGCAAATTCGGCAGATATCGATATGCACGTTGGAACTGTAATGTTTCTTTTTTTGCAGCGGCTTCAAACATACGGGACATTTTTTATTTACCGGCTGATCTTCTTCATGGATTACGGATTCAGCCAGTTTGGTTTTAAATAATTGGTTTGTTTCCAGTTTTTTTTTCAATAGATTTTCAATTTCACCGAAGTCCAGCCAGATGCCGTAACATTCTGGGCAGTAGTCGATAAGCACGGTATCAAGATAAACCGTGGTCAGTTCACATGAGTGCAGAGGACATCTAAGGTGCCTTGATTCGGGTATTTTAGCTTTGTGCCGGCTCTGCGTTTCGGATTTAAAATCCGTCCGTTCATGGGGCTGCTTTGCTCCTTGTTTTTCCTCATCGTCCGTAACGATTTTTGCGACATCGCTTTTTTGAATTTCATGCAGCGCTTTAAAAGCCCGCTCTTTGATATAAAAATATTCGTCCCGCACTATGGCATAGTCATCCATTGGTTAAGCATAGATCTTATTTTTAATGAACGCAAGAAGCTATTTTGACGGCGGGATTGGTTGTAAAGATGGCGGCCGTCAGCGTGAATCTGGCACAAACGGCTTGCAGATAATAATATCTTCGGCTATTATTAATCAAGCACAATGGAATTAGGAAAATATTACGGTTCACGGTTCTGTCCCGAGTTTATAGATGCTTATTGGGTTTACAGATGTAAGTCCGAAAAAAGTATCCGGAGCAGGATATTTCCTCAGGGGCTGTCCAATCTTATTTTTTACTTTAATGAGAGTAAGCAAACCGGTACCTGCCTGGACAATGGGTTTCCCTATATCTTTGTAAACGGTGAAATTACAGGGCCGCTTCCGGTTGCATACCGCAAAAATGAATTTTTTATCGTCGCCCATATTAAATCCTTTTATCTGCACGCACTGCTTAACATTAATATGGAAAGCATCACGGACAAGATTGTCTCTCTGGAAGATATCGATAAAAAGCTTTACCGGAGACTGAGAAGCTGTGCTGCGGGGGACTCACCGGAAGAAAGCTTAAGGGCAATCGATCGTGAGTTGTATTTGATTTTCAGAGAAATATCCGCTCCTGCCGCGGGACTGGCGGAGGTTATGGATCTGGCCTATTCAACCAGGGGCATATGTTCTCTGGACGAACTGCTTGAGCGCGGGAATATGTCCGCCCGCACACTGGAAAGAAATTTCCTGAAGACCGTGGGAGTTCCGCCCAAGACCCTTACCCGTATCATCCGTTTCAACAACATTCTCCATCATCTGAAAGCGCGGAAAAAGTGTTCTCTCATAGAAACAGCGCTGGATTTCGGGTATTACGACCAGGCTCATTTTAATAATGATTTCAAAAAAATAAGCGGATACGCGCCTTCGTTTTTTATCTCTTCTTAACCTGTCGCATTTTTACAATACAACAGCATTCTATGTGGGTATATTTTCCTAATAATTATCAACGGAGGATGTTATGTTGTTAAGAAAGATAAACCTGTTGCTTATTTTTACTTTTTTTTTCTTGGGCTGCGGTGAGCAGGCGGAAATAGCCGACATCTCAAGAGGAGCTCATAATATTGAAATAATTACCGTTTTTTCACCGGCTCTTGAAGATAACCAAGTGGGGGACAGTCCTTATAACCTGGTGCATGTGCTTCTTCCACCGGATTACCAGAACTCCGGCAAACACTATCCCGTTATTTATTATCTCAACGGCTTTGACGCTCCCGTAGTGGCTTACAAACTTTTCGAATCGGGTCTGGTTGAAGCAAGAGACAAAAACGGTAATGCCTTTATCTTTGTATCGATAAGCGGACTCAATAAATACCGTGGGAGCTTTTACGCCAACTCCCCTGTTACCGGAAAGTGGGAGGATTTTATCGTAAAGGAACTGGTGTCCTTAATCGACAAACGCTACCGGACACTGGCAAAAAGTGAAGCGCGGGGACTGGCCGGATTTTCCATGGGAGGAATGGGGGCTTTGAATTTGGGGTTGCGCCATCCGGATGTATTTTCCGTGGTATATTCTCTGGACCCGGCGATCTTCAATAGAGAACTGATAAAAGAGGCGGTCGCCGATTGGCACGCAGTCGATTCGGGTATTATAATTGAGGCTTACTCCGCAGTATTTTCCGGAGACGGAAGCTATCCGCTTTTTGACGGTACGGTAGAGGATGAGCGCATAATTTCCCAATGGCAGGAGGGAGCCGGTAATTGGGATCAAAAAATCGAGGCTTATTTAAGAAACGGCAAACCGCTAAAGGCGCTGCATATCGCTTGTTGCGAACAGACCGAACATCCATGGATAAAAAAGGGCGGTAAGCATTTAAGCGATTTTTTAAACACGCGGAATATTGAACACGAATTCAGTGTTTTCGATATCAATCATGTGATAACCTCCGATATGGTAAGCGGCAGTATGATACCGTTTTTTATCGCTCATTTGAGTTTTGAGTGAGATTTACTTTGGAAAAGGTCGCCGTCCAAGGATGCCATCTAAAAAAAGGCGCCCTTAGTGGTTGGATAGCTTATGAAAGGTTAAGGACGCCTTTATAATTACGGGGCGTGATGTCGCCCTCATTTTAAATAGGGGTGCCCCGTGGAAATGATGGGGCACCCTGATACCAATAATGTGGAGGCACTTTTTTATTTCAGAAAAAGCAACCACCACAGATGGTTGCTTTTTCTTATCCCCTGCTTTCCGCACTCAGGTATTTGAGTGCGGAAAGCGTCCTCACGAACCACCAGTTTTACTGGTGGTTCGTTGCTTCATATATCTCATAAATCCTGTTGTTCATCACGAACTGAATATTTCTGCCTAAAGCGAGGATTTGGGCTGCTTCGGTATTGTTTTTTAACAGCTCAAAATACTTCTTGCTGGCAAACTGAATCCGTTCCACGGGCAGATCGGTTTTTAGCTGCAGATTGGAATCAATCCAGTTTTCACCCGAATTGTAAAAAGCCCGGCCCTGAACGTTTTTAATCTGCGCTTCCATATCCTGATATGTACCGTCCCGGTCTTTAAAATTAAGCCTGTCTATACCTTCTTTTGTGTGCGCGGAATTGCCGGCTTTATTAAGCTGCTGCAGCTCTTCGCTGGCCTGCACGCCGCCTGCTCCGGAGTCCTCTTTGAGTTTTTCGTACTCCTCGACACTCTTATCCTCGATCTCCAGCGAGCGTTTGGCGATATTGCCCAGTGTCTGGTATTCGTCATCCAGCTCATTGCGGGCTGTTCTGTCATCTTCGTCTTCCAAAATGAGCATACTGGTATAAGGAGTGATTATGCCGTGCATTCTGGCCAACATGATAATCTCTTCCTTCAGCTCCTCATTTTCTCCGTATAATCTTATCTGGTCCAAGAGCATGCCGATGCGCCTGGCGGCCCAGATGGGCGGAATAAAGGTGTTGTCCTCGTTTACGTCGGGGAACTGCAGCGTGTAGGTATACTGTTTGGATGAATTATTCAGCCTTCCTTTTAAAGTAACGGTCACCTTGCCGCTGCCGTGATACCTGCCCAAAAGGGTGAGTGACGAGCCCTTGAACAGATCGGGCAGCTCGCTGATTTTAGGATAGGTGTGGGATACACCCAGCCAATGGGGAAAAGACAGCTCGATATCGGTAAGTACCGGTGAGCCCACCTTTTCGTAGAACAGGGCGATCTCGGTTTCGATGTTCTCTTTGGGTGAGATGTACGTCCTGTAGGCTCTGGTGAGATCGGTGATTTTATCCAGCAAATGCGTGTTGATCTCGTACCCCACGCCGAAGGTAAAAATCCTCGTGGCGGAACTGTTGGCCTGTTTAAGCTTGTCGAGCAGCTTCTGTTCCTCGATTTCTCCGATGGTGGGGCGGCCGTCGGTAATAAAGATGACCATATGAGGGCGGGTTTGGCCGGAAGCGGTGTGGCCTTGACTGGTCAGGGCCAGCTTGAGCGCTTCTTCCATATTGGTTCCGCCTATGGCTTCCAGTTTTTCCACAAAGCTCACTGCCTGTTCAAGGTTCGTGCTGTCTGCCTTTTTTAAACTGCCCCATAAGGCATAGGCCTCGGTGGAAAAGCGGATAAGCTCAAAGCGGTCGTCTGAGTTAAGCTTGGAAAGACAGTATTTCAGCGCACGTTTAGCTTGGGTAAGTTTTTCACCCTTCATGCTGCCGGACACATCCAGCACAAAGGTAATATCTTTGGCCACCGGAGCGCTGTATTCAAAATCAGGGCAGATATCCAGGAAAAAGTAGCCGTCTCCGTGGTTTTCTCTATACGTGAGCAGCGATACGCCGATATCATCTTTACTCAAGGTATAATAAAGTCTGAAGTCCGTGTCCGGTTTTACGTTCTCGTCTTCGTAACTGGCAATCACGTGCGTGTTGCTTTTTCTTACCACATCCACATTGTGGCTGGTGGAATACATACTTTTGATGGATTCGCTGCTTTTAACGGTTACCATGACCCTGACCGAGTCGAGCGCCTTGGCCGAGAACTTCTCGGTATTGAGCGGGTAAAGATAGCTTACCGTACCGCTGTCTTTGCTTAAAATTTCCGTATAAGAGAGTTTCACCCGTTTGCTGGAGCGCGGCTCGATGGGGAACACGCGGGCTTTGAAAACCGAGAGCTCCCGGTATTCCAAAAGCGCGGGATCAAGCCGCTTTCTTACGATGTCCTCATAGATCTGTCTGGCCTTATCAGCATCCAGCAGTTCGGCCCGAACTTCCTGACCGTTGATATTCATGCTGAAACTGTTGATTACCGCGCCTTTGGGAATGGGGAAGATATATTCACCTTCAAGCAGATACTGTGAAGGATTATAGAACTCCTGATCCACCTTGGTCACGGCCGTACGGCCGTTAATCTCCACGTCAACATGGTGAAAGCGCACTTCAAGGGGAAAGTGGCCCGTGGTAGTAGTGACGGGCAGCGGTGAATCGGGCACCACAATGAATCCGTCGGCCGCGGCCATGCCAGGGGCCAGTATTATGAATAATGCAATAAAAAAATTGATCGCTGCGATCTTCATATTCACTCCTTTTCCGTTAAAACTCAAAGTTCTTTGTTTCAGCCTGGGTGCGCAGCGCGTCCAGCATGGCGTCTCCCAGGGTGTTGTCTTCCGCGTTGTTCTTCATCTGTTCGGCGATATACGCCCTGCGTTCTTCGTTGAGCTGTTTGATGCTGCTTTTAATGTTGTCGCGTTTGGTTTGCATGGCAACCACATATGCCTTGCGTTCTTCCACACTCATATCCTGCATTTCTGCGGGCAGGTCCTTTTTTTCAATTTTTTCGATTTCAACCATATCATTGGCCACCGCGTCCACCAGATCCCAGCTCGAGTTTTTGTACTGTTCGTTGGCCTTGGCCATATTACGCTGCACAAAAGCCTCTTCACTGGCGCCGGCCGCGTTATCGTCCTGTTCCTCTTGGCGCACCTTTGACTTTTCACCTTCCGCTCCATAGGGAATATAGGTGTCGTTAAGCTCTTTGCCCAGCTTCACAATCTCCGCGTCCTGCGGTGCTTCTATATAGACGGTAACCAGGTCCTGGTCGATATTGGCATAGGTGCCGTCCGCCAACAGGGCTCCGTCTTTCCAGCCGGTGTTTACGCCCTGGTCGTGGGGGCCGCAGAAAATGGTATTGATGATTATGCCTTTGGAGATGGCCTGTTTACAGGATGTTTTATAATCCACGGAGCCTTGAGTGAACTCCTCATTGCCGGCGATAAAGATAACTTTATAGACTTCCGGATCATTACTCCATGCAAGCTCCTGAGCGGCGCGCCCAATGACCGTACCGCAGTACTCATACCCGCCGTAGGTGGTGAGGCTGAACAGCTCTTCGGATATTTTGTCCAGATCGCCTGTCATTGCCACAACCATGCGTACATAACCATCACTTTGAGCCAGGTTGTCGTTCCCGTACTCATAGAGCGCCACCTGCAGGTCCGGGCTTTCTCCGTTTTTTTTGGACAGGGCCAGCTCATTCACGATTTTCCACAGCTGGGTTTTGGCCTGATCGATCAAACCGTCCATACTGTTGCTGGTGTCCAGCAGAATGCCCACCTGAATCAGGGCTTTGGCCGCTGCCGACTGTAATGAAAACATAAAGAATATACTTACCATAAAAATTAATACAAAAAGTCTTGATTTCATAATCAGCCTCCTTGGCTTTATTATTGTTTTCGCTATTAATATATACGTATGAGGTGGCTGATATGTAACATGTGTGTAAAAAAATGTAAAAACATGTAAAAGGCGTAAACCGAATATTTACGGCATGTGTGTTTTAAAAAACCAATCAAAGATGGTACTTAAACTCTTTTATATGCCCTTTACTTGACAAGATTTATGGCTTTTCCTATGATTCAGCTGATTTGAGATAAAATTGTTATTTTTAATGAGTTAATGAAAAAAATAGTACTGCATAAACAGGGAGAACAAAAAAGTTATTATCTCGATGGCGATTCCGCATTTTCCATTCCTGTCGGTGCGTTAACTACAGGCTTAACGCAAAAACAGGGGCTTATCTTAAATCTGGGCATTGCTCAATTCAGTTTTGCCCTGCCCACGGGTCGCTTCCGTTTCCAGGACTCTGATTATGAAATAACAGGTTTTTATAATGATGTCAGAATCTGCCTGGATCATAATGATAAAAACATTGAATTCGGCCTGTCATCCCCTTCGGGAGTGGTCAAACTGCGCTGGTGGCCGGAACAGCCGGCCGACAAAGACGGTAATCCGCGTGTTGTTATTCAGCCGGAAATAAATAATGACTATAACGCGGCCTTACATTGTTACTTAAGCTTACGCTGTAATTTTAACTGTGATTATTGTTTTATTCCCACGGAAGTGCTGCGGAATGATCCCCTGGAACCTATTCGGACCCAAAGGTTTCTGGAAGTATTACATGAAACAGGCAAAACATTTAATATTATTTTTTCCGGCGGCGAGCCGTTTATCATTCCCAATCTGGTTGAAGCCTGCGCAGAACTCACAAAAAAACATTATATATCCATCGTAACCAATTTATCACTGACAAAAAGAATAAAAGATTTTGTGAAAGCGGTGGATTGTAAACGTGTACAATACATGGTCTGTTCGTTTCAAGCTCATGAGTTGGAAAAAAGGAATATGGTGAATACTTTTATGGAAAATTACCGGCTGCTTAAAAACGCCGGCTTCGGCATCCACGCCCAAATAGTGGCCTATCCGCCGGTTTTAAAGGATCTGGAAAAATATTTGAAGTTATTTCATGAAAAAGACCTGGAAGTAATCTGCGCGCCGTTTATTGGGCGGTATAATAATAGATCCTATCCCGGAGCGTATTCTAATGCAGAGCTTAAGTTAATCAGATGTGAGAGACAGGCAATAAAGACTTCTTATAACTGGAAAAACAAGTCTTGCATTGCCGGTTATAACAACGGCCTGGTTAATTCAAAGCACGATGTTTTATGCTGTATAAACATAAAGAACAAAATCGGGAATATTTATGAGAAAATCAACTTTAGCCAAAAAATGATCAAATGTCCGCATGAATTTTGTTCGGTTCCCCTATCTATTGAAAATTATTCTCTTCACCAAGCCGCATTACATGATAATGCATAACATCACCTCATACTTAAGTTGGGTGGATTTCTGTTACTCTTAGTCTATAATTACGTATATAGAGAAAATATGAGCATAATGAAATGAGGATTTTTTTATGAAAGCTAAAAGCTGTTGCATCTTGGGCGTGTGCCTGATTTTTACCCTTTTTATCATCACGTGCACTACGGACGGCTCTCTTTTAACGGAGAACTCCGGTGCCGCTCCGTTGGCGCAGGCTGAAGAGTTGTTCAGGCAGGAAAAATATCAGGAAGCATTGCAACTCTATGAAAAGATCCACGCGCAAGCGGGAAGCCAGGAGCTGCAATACAAGACGCTTCACCGCCAAATCGAATGCTTAGGTTTTCTTTTCCGTTACGGTGAGGCCGCGCAAAAGCTTTTACAGTACAAGCTGCCGGAAGACGGCAGACTCAAGGCCTGGCTGCTCATACTCAAAGCCGAAGTGCTGCAGGGCTTTTTACAGCAGTACGGGTATTCCAGACGTTCGGATGTCATAGAGGGCGCGGATGACGTCTTCAGGCTTACGCGGGCGGAAATAAACGCTGAAATTATATCCGCGTATCGGACAGTCTGGCGGGATCGTGAGCTTTTATTAAACCTAAGCATGCGGGATCAGAAATTCTTTATTGAGCTGGAGGAGGTTAATTTCAACAGGCATCCCACGCTCTGTGATTTTTTTGTGCTCAGTTTTTCCGGCTACCTGGCGGCTCAGGAAGATAAAACAGTCTCCTTGACCACTATTGAAAGTATAATCGATAATACATGTGACCATGAAGTGGCTTTTTCGGATTCACCCTTACTCCTGGCCGCCGCGCTGAGACAGTGGCTGAGTGATAAGCATGGTGAGCGCTTTCCGGAAGCCGCAGAATACTGGCGGATCCAGCGCCTGATCGTACCGTTTCAGAATTTTCCCTATCGATACAGAGACCGGTACAAGGAACTGCGGGAACAGGAGCGGGGGATTTTACTGTCCTGGATGCAAAGTCATACCACACAAGAGGGAAAAGCCGAAGCCGGATATTTGGCCGCGGAGATTCTGAACGAGCAGGGCAGGTACGCGGAAGCGATGGATCTCTGTGAGCAGCTGGAGAAGCAGTACCCGGAGACGGAGGGTGCTTCTCAAAGCGCGGCGCTGCGCTTGAAAATCCAGCTGCCTTATCTTTATCTGGAAGCGGATAATCTGCTGCCTTCTCAGGCCAAAACAGTTACGCTGCATGCCAGGAATTTGGATCAGGTTTATTTCAGGATGTATAAACCCGACCTTAATAGGTTGGTAACCGATTATGACAGCGGGATCGACTGGTCGCGCATTATCCGGTATCCGGACGAGAACTGGCTGCGCAAGCGGATTCTCAATAAGCAAACACCTGTAAAAGAATGGCGCAGGCAGCTTGACGCCGAAGGGCCTTATCAACCGGTGACAACGCAGGCCGAGCTGCCCGAAATGGGCAAGGGAGTCTATGTGCTTATGGTGTCCGATGATAAAAACTTCACGGAAGGCAGCGCGCTTATTTATGGCTGTGTAATAAATATTACGGATCTTATGCTTGTGGGCAGCTTCGGGCGCGGTTCCAAAACGTTGGCGGCATATAATGCATATTTGCACGATAACGGTCCCGAACGGGATGAAGACCAGTTGGCGCGTTTTTATACCCTGAACGCGGAAACGGGCGCGCCGGTTTCGGGCGCTTCAGTGGATATCTATTATACGCTTTATGGCAATGCAAATACCGCAGACCATGTTCGATTAACAAGCCAAGCCGACGGCAGTGCCGCTTTAACAGTACCGGTTGATGTAACTTCCCGTTCTGAATGGGGGTATGTCTATCCTCTGATAAAAAAAGATAACGCGTACAGTTATTGGAACACGCATGTTTATTTCAACAGCTCGCTGCCTGTCCCGCTGGAGCTTTTCATTCAAACCGACAGACCGATCTACCGGCCTGAGCAGACCGTACAGGCCAAAGTCACCGCAGTGAAAAGAACGGCTCAGGGTTTTTTCGCGCTTGATGATTCGTATACCGTTGATGTCTATGCCCAGGATGCAAACGGCAAGGTTTTTTTTGAAAAAACTCTTACCCTCAACCGACACGGCAGCGCCGGTTTTAGTTTTAGCATTCCCAAAGGCCGTCTGCTGGGCCGCTATTCAATAGCGGCGCATTGTAATAAAGACAGACTCTATGGTTCCCGATATATCAATTTTGCCGTAGAGGAGTACAAACGGCCGGAGTTTGAAATTAATTTTGATCAGAGTGAGGAAGAATGGATCTATAACAGGCAAGCCGTGATTTCAGGAAACGTGCGTTATTATTTCGGGGGCGCTGTAGCCGACGCTGATATAACCTACCGCATTAAACGCGAATTATTTATTCCCTGGTACTACCGCTACTGGTACGCTGAATATTTTAATAATGCGGAAACAGAAGTGGCCTGGGGCCGCCTCAGAACCGATAAAGACGGAAACTTCAAATTCAGCTTTGTGCCCGCAAAGGATGAAAACGCTTTTCAATCTTTTTTGCAGGGCAAGCTTCCCGATATTTCCAGTTTTTCCATTGAGGTGGAGGCGCGGGATGCCGGAGGCAGAACCATTACTGCGAGGGCGGTCTCTAACGCCAGCGAGTGCGGATACTACCTGAACCTGCAGCCGGAAAAGGGCTTTTTTAACGATAATGAAAAAATTGTTATAACAGCTATAAAACAGACCGTCAACGATACCCCCCTTTCCGGCAGCGGTACGTTTAAGCTTTATAGATTAAAAGATACAGCGGCAAAAACGTATAAAGAACT
Source organism: Spirochaetales bacterium (assembly GCA_016930675.1). Taxonomy (GTDB): domain Bacteria; phylum Spirochaetota; class Spirochaetia; order SZUA-6; family RPPD01; genus JAFGGG01. The sequence goes on along the minus strand of JAFGGG010000001.1, from coordinate 40,316 downwards.
GGGAAAAGAATACCATACGTCAAACGGCGCTTTCAGCAGGGTCGAGCCGCTGGAACTCCAGCTGGCTCAAGTACCCGACGCCGCGCTAAGCGCGCAGGGAACCATTACCTTCGCCGCTTCCGGAAAAGGTCTGCTCACACTCGCTCCTCTGGCAGCGGGCAGCTACCGTCTGTATGTGGATGCGGGCGATAAAGACAGACGGATGGTACAGGAACTGATTGTCATTGTCATTCCCTTTTCTCATAAAAACATTTCACTTAACGCAACGTCAGTCATGTTGAGCCAGAAAAAGGAGTATGAGGTGGGGGAGGACGCGCTGTTTGTGTTGGGCTCAGGCTGTGTACGGGGAAATTATTTTATTGAAATATACAAAGGCCAGTTTTTACTGAAGCGGGATTATGTTAAGGCTGATCCCGGCGCGACTGTGTATAAACTGCCCGTGGAGCGGAGTATGAAGGGAGGATTCACCCTGCGCTGGTTTTCGGTAACGGATATGCAGGTGTATCACGGAGAGCTTTTTGTGCCTGTTTCTGAAAAGGATAAAAAGCTTAACGTCAGTCTGAGTGCTTTTAACCGGGAACTGAAACCCGGGGAAAACGCTTCCTGGGAGGTGGAAGTGAACGACGTTAGCGGAAAGCCTGTTCAGGCCGAAGTATTGGCGCTGATGTATGACCGCTCGCTTGAGTATTACAGTACGAACGAACATCCCTGGCTGAGCGCGCTTTATGGAATAAAAATTGATCCACAGGCGGCTTTGGACGCCACCTTCAGGATCTATGGAATCCAGTTTCAGGTTACAAAGGGAGCGCTGTATACCATGCGCAAGCAGGTATACGAGCAGGCTCTTTTATACAATATACCCTATCTGCGCATCTGGCGTTCATGGATGTACGGCAGAGGTCTTGCTTATAATTTTAAATTAGCCTCCGGTGAACTATCGGAAAGTGAAGTCACTCTGGATATGCTTTCTGATACTGATGCGGTAACTGTTCCCGCTTTAGAATCCAAGGTTCCGCCGGAAAGTCCGGAGCAGCCAAATATACGTACGGATTTTTCCGAAACAGCTTTTTTCCTGCCGCATCTGCTAACGGATACAAATGGCAGGGCCGGCTTTTCCTTTACCGCTCCGGAGCAGCTTGCGGGCTGGCGGGTAAAACTGTTCGCTTTTACGGCAGATGCTTGCGAAGGAATGATGACCGCGGAAGCGGTTACCAAAAAGGATTTAATGGTAAGGCTTGATATCCCGCGCTTTTTTAGGGAAAAGGATGAGGGCAGTTTTACCGTGTTCGTGCACAACGAATCCGCTACAACGCTTTCAGGAAAGCTTGTGGTAACGGTGAGCGAAGACGGGAAGACAATTCATGAAAAAATAAAACTCTCGCACACGGAAAAAAGCTTTACCTTGCCGCCTCACAGCCAGAAGAACTTCGATTGGGCTGTTGTTATTCCAACCGGCGTAAGCACCTATGTGGTTAAAGCGGTCGTCGCGACGGACGACGCAGCCGTCGCCCTTGCGGATGCCGAACAGCGGGAGCTGCCAATCCTGCCTTCAAGAGAGCGACTGATAAAATCACTGTGCGTGGCGCTTGCCGGCACTGAAACCAAGACCCTGCGCTTCAAGATCGATCCTGATCCCACACGCATCAGCGAGTCCATGCATCTGCAGCTCGATCCCCAGCTGGCTTTAAGTCTTTTACATACCATACCCTATCTGGTTAACTATCCCTTTGAGTGCGTGGAACAGCTTTTGAATAAATATGTGCCGCTGGCTGTAATGCAGCGGATATACGAGACCTACCCCGAATTGAAAAAAGCTGTGGCCAAGATACCCAAGAGGCACACGGTGGCCCCAGCTTGGGAAAAAGACGATCCCGGAAGGCAGCTTGAGCTGTTGGAGACCCCGTGGATGTGGCAGGCCGAGGGCCGCCCGGGCTCCTATGGTCCTCCGATCGACATGCTTGATCCTGAAGTTGTTGACGCACAGAAAGAGTATGTTTTGGAGCGCTTAAGGCAGGCCCAGGCTCCAAATGGGGCGTTTCCCTGGTGGCCGGGCGGAAGAGAAGATATCTATATAACCCTTTATGTGCTGGCCGGTTTCGCGGAAGCAAAGGCCTATGGTGTGGAAGTTCCTGAAGATATAATTCGCAAAGCACTGGCTTACGTGCAAACCAAAATTCCCGCAATCTTAAATGAGCAGGAAAGAAATCTGGCCCTGACAGCGTATGCCGCGTATGTCGTTACGTCATATGCGCGGGATGATTTTTCTGAAGTCCGCGCGCTGTATGAAACAGTGCCTTCCTGGCTCGCTTTTGTGGATAAAAACCGCCATGCCTTAACGCCCTTGGGCAAGGCGTATGTGGCTTTAGGCTATTTCAGAACGGGGAATAGCAAGCGGGCCGCTGAAATAGTCGATACCATCATGGATTCAGCGCGCGAGGACGCCATGGCGGGAGTGTATTGGACCCCTGAAAAATATTCATGGCTGTGGTATTCCGACACCGTGGAAAAACACGCTTTTATGATCCGTGTTCTGGTGGAGATGAGGCCGGATGACGCGCGCATCCCCGGGCTTGTGCAGTGGCTGTTTTTTAACCGGAAGGGAAATGTATGGAAGTCCACCAAAGCGTCGGTCCAGGCGGTTTATTCCCTGCTTGATTTTTTAAAGCAGAGGGGCGCTTTAAGTACGGATGAAATATTCCATGTAACATGGGGAGGAGTTGAAGAAACCGTCACCTTAAAACCGGATGACTGGCTGGAAAAACCCATCCGCTACAGCAGGGTCGGTGAAGAAATCACGCCTTCCATGCAGGAGGCCGTGATTGAGAAACAGGGCAAGGGGATCGCCTTTGCCAGTATGGTATGGGTCTATTCGACCGACGAGCTGCCCCGGGCTTCGGGACCCGGTTTGATTGAAATTGAACGTACGTTTTACAGGCGGGTAAAGCAGGGAGACACCTATCATCTGCAGCCATTGGTTTCAGGGAGCAGGGTCGCAGTGGGAGAACAAATCGAGGTGCGGATTAAAATCAATACCAAGAGCCAGTTTGAATACCTGCATTTGAAGGATCCCAAAGCTTCGGGATTTGAAGCCGAGGTCTTATTGAGCGGCTGGAAATACGATCCGTTATGGTATTATGAGGAACCCCGCGACTCGCTTACCAATTTCTTTTTCAGCCGGCTGCCCCACGGCGAGTATGTTTTGCGCTATCGATTGCGGCCCACCAAGAAGGGCAGGTATCGTGTGGGTGCCGCGGTATTGCAGTCTATGTACGCGCCTGAAATGAGCGCGCACAGCGACGGATTTATTATTGTAGTTGAATAAGCCGCGGGTTTATTCTTGATTGTATTTAAGCGCAAGCAGTTCTTCCATGGGTACGAAAGTAAAGCCGCCCTGTTTGTTCCGAAGCTTACGCGCTTGTTCGATAAGCGGCTCCAATACCGAGTTTATATACTGAAATCCGTGTAACAGGATAACACCGCCCGTACTGCTTTTGATTTTGGACAGGGTTTTGCTGATTACCTGCTGTGATGACAGATGTCTGTTGTCGCTGTAGCCCAGATTCATTTTCCAGTCGTACGAATCAATCTGCCAGAGGATCAGCAGCTGATTTCTCTGCTTAACTATCTGATCCACTATGTTATTGACACCGCGGTTTCCGTAAGGAGGGCGCACGTAGCGAATATTATAGTGGAATCCCAATACATCATCGATGACCGCTTCGGCCATCGCTAAATTATCCGCCACACGGGCCGGTTTTAAGATCATATTATAATTCGGGTGGCCGAAGGAATGGTTGCCGATTGTGTGCCCGTAAAAAATGATTTTATGCAATAATTCCTGGGATGTGCGGTATGGTGTGTTGTTTTCGTCCACAAGCCTGCTGGCCTCAACAAAGAATACGGCTTTGATACCGTATGTGGATAGAGTAAGCAGAATCGGATCGATATTATCGTTTAACGCTATGTCATCCAATGTGAGCACAAGTTTGTTGTTAAAATTAACGTTAGGTTCCGTAAGATAAAGCCCGGCTACGGTTTCTCCCTCCAGCGGGAGGTACTGTTCCTGCCCTGACTGCGGATCGGTTGCTGCATAGTCCTGGCTGTTGAGTGAAAACGCCGGAGCAAGAGTGGCTGCTGTGGTCTTTAGCGCGGCAAAAGTAAAATAACTCATGAATAAGATGATAAGTGCCAGAGCAGAGATCCCCCAAAAAAAAGACGGATACTGTTTTTGATTCGGCTTTTTTTTTAGCGGCGGTTTTTTACGCACCGGGGAATGTTTCTGACTTTGCGGCTGCGGATGAACAAGTTTATTTCTTACATTGGATTCGTGTTTCATCTCAGACCGGTGTTCGGAACGGCGTGCAGGAAGCGCATCTTCCTCTGTATATGTTTGTTCGGGCCGCGGATCAAGGCTGGTTTTTTGCCAGAGCGTATAGAGCAGGGCGGGATTGCTGCGGATAAAGCTCTTGTGCTCCTCTGAGCCTATACGCGGCGAGAAGTTGATAAGATAGGCGGCCAGCGGAAGTATTTTTTGTTTTAATTCGCCGGCTTCAAGAAGGTGTACGGCTTTTCCATTCGAATTAAGGTTTTTGGCGATAAGATCCAGCAGGTAAAGCTGCTGCCGGCTTTTAAGATACACTTTACCGAGTGAGGTACGGTTGTGCGGCAGTTTTTTTAACAGTTTTTTTATAATCAACAGTTCGTGATTTATGAGTATCCTCATGCTTTCGCTGGGATTGCGCGTTATTACGGATGTGGGCAGTAAATCCAATTGCATCTCTATTTACTCCGGAAAAAGCCGTCACCTATGGTGGTATGTTTATAATATCTGCAAGTAACTACCCGCAATTGATCTTTTTTTAAAGGCAGGATGATAAATTATGCGCGTGCTTCGCTTTACCGCCGGCTAAGGAGTGCCCACAACCAAAACAGGAGAGGTGTATCTGTCGTTCGTATTTTTTTTGCTGGGCATGGTAATCCTGAGTTCATAGCTGCTATTCTTGAGCAGAGAAATCTTGTCCCCCAACACAAGAGAAACGGTTTGTTTATCGATCTGCGGTTTATTGTTTTCCGTAATGATCATAGCGTGTAGTGGTTCAATATCCGCCGCAGCATACAGTTCCAAAGAAAAACCAAGCAGTGAATTCGTAATGCGGGCAAAGTCCGCAGCTGAAATTTCTTCGGATTGGCTGATATTGGGATAGGCGAGGATTATTTTAGCATCAGGTAAACTTTCGGGAGCGATAAAGGTGAGAGAAAAGGTGTACTGCTCTTCGGTTAAATCAAGTTTCTCTTCTATGATCGTATTTTCCAGATTATAGAGTTGTTTTCTCAGTAACGCCTGATCCTGACAGGAGAACACAAAACAGAGCATGACCGGAAATAACGTTAACATGGTTTTGTTAATCATTGAACAGCCTTTTTGGGATTTCCTAAAGTGTCCTGACCTTAGGCCCGATTTGTAGCATAGAATCTTAGGTAATTATTTGAGAACTGTCAAGCCGGTAAAAAAAAGGGCTGTCCGGGCACTCCCCGTTGGGAGCTCCCGGCAGCCCTGTGTTAACATGCTTTATCTAATCTACATCAGTTTAAATAAAACCGATACACCGATGTTGCCGAACGTTGCACTTTCCTCGATATCTTCGGCAGCCAGGTTTTCAATCAGAAACAGCCAGTAACCGCTGATCTTGATATCGCCTAAATTGACATCCACATGGATTTTTCCGTTAAATCCGAAGGCTGTGGGGTCCGGAGCATCGGGATCGGTCTGGATGATGTAATTGGGTCCAATGCCGGCACCGATTGTCAGAATCGCGACATCAAAGGCCAAACCTACGGTCAAATACACATCGAAGGCGCCGTCGAATTCATAAAGAGCCAGAGCCGATCCTTCGAACATGGCAATTTTAAGGCGGGCTTCCGCGCCGAAAGCCATATCGTCAAATATGGTGTCATCCGGATCCTGGAGATATTCCGGATCCTCCTTGTAAAGAGCACTGCCGCCTAAGTAGAATTCTGCGAATAATCCCAAAGGGAGTGCCAAGAGCATAACTATAAGCATAAGCTTTTTCATACGTACCTCCTGTAAGCCATTTTTGATAGCAATAACATTAATGGCTTCAATATTAAAAGGTAGCACATGCCCCGCCGATTTTCAAATTTTTCGACGTGTTTGTTCCATGATACCTGTTGATTTAGGACGCGGCCTGGGATAAAATCATTTTATATTTTTAACCGCGGACAGAAGGTGCTGTGAAAACACAAGCTGATATTATAGTACATAACGCCCGTATTCTTACCATGGATAAGAACCTGCCGTATGCCGCCGCCCTGGCAGTCAGGCGCGAGCGCATTATCTACGTGGGATCGGAGAAACAGGCGCTCTCCTATTCGGGGCCGAATACGTATGTGATGGACTGTAAAGGTAAAACCGTTATTCCCGGCTTTAACGACAATCACGTTCACACTCTGGGCATGGGGAATTTTTATTTGAGGCCGCATTTATACGGTATGAGCTGCCGGGAGATAATCGACCTCCTGCAACGGGAATACGCGCGCGCCAAACCCGGCGAGGTGATAATGGCTCAGGCATGGGACTATCCTTTTTGCCCCGATCCTCGCAAAGAGCTTCTGGACAGGGCTTTTCCCCGCAATCCCGTGCTGCTGTTTCAATACTCAGGCCACGCGGTCTGGGTAAACTCGCTTATGCTCAAAAAAATGAAGATTTCCCGTAATATCGCTGATCCCAAGGGCGGGACGATTTTGCGCGACAGCGGAGGAGAACCCACGGGCATTATCCGCGGCAGCGTGCTTCATTCCCAGCACCGGACCAGGATTCTTAAAAGGGTGCTTTCTCGCAGCATGCACCGACGGCTGCTGGACATCGCGCTGCAAAAATACCGGGAAGCGGGCATTACCTCGGTGCAGGATAACACGTGGCAGCCGCTTACCGTGTGGCTTTTAAAGCGCTATCAGCGCCGGGGAAAACTGACCTGCCGTTTTTCCTGCTGGCCCTTCGGACAGTACGGGCTGCTGGCCTGGTCCATGAAGCTGGCGCAGTACGATAAACTGTGGGTCAGAAAGGGACCCTGGAAATATATAGTGGACGGGGCTTTCTCCCCGCATTCGGCCTGGCTGATGGAACCGTACGCTGGTGAACCAGGCAACACCGGCAAAGCCACCCTGGAGCCGCAAAAACTTGAGCATATTGTCAGACAGGCCGCGCTGCGCAACAGGCAGCTCGCGTTTCACGCTATTGGCGACCGGGCGGTGCGTGAAGTGGTCAACGCGGTGGAAAAGGCGAGCGCCGACTATCCCTGGATAACCCGTCTGCGCCTGCGCCTTGAGCACGCCCAGCTTATCAGCCCCGAGGATATTATACGCATAAAAAAACTGGGCATGCTGGTGGCGGCCCAGCCCACGGCGCTTTCCCAGCCGGAAAAGGATTATAAGCTGCTGGGAGCAAAACGCTTCAAGCAGATTTACGCCTATAAATCCCTGCTTGAGGCAGGGGTAAAGCTTTCTTTCGGCTCGGATATTCCGGGCGAGATTGAATATAATCCATTGGAGGCTATCGAACGCGCGGTTACACGGAGGGGATCTTTTGCCGGTGGTGGCGCGGACCGCGCGCGCGAAGAAACCGGACGCGCGCGTAAAGACGCCATGCGTGACAGCTACGAGCAAAGTGAAAGCATCTCACCCGCCCAGGCGCTCTACTGCTATACCATGGGCTCGGCCTACGCCGAGTTTATGGAAAACCAGAAGGGATCGCTTACAGCCGGCAAGCTGGCGGATCTGGTTGTGCTGGACAAGGATCCGACCCGCGTGGAGGCTTTAAAAATCAGTAAAATTTCCGTGTGCATGACGGTTGTGGGTGGTAAGATAGTATATAAGCATGTATGATATAGCAGTCATCGGAGCGGGGCCCGCAGGCACAACGTTGGCCCGTTTATTAAATGAAAAATATAAAATCCTCTTAATTGACAAACATAACTACGGGCAAAGTTCACCCGCTCATGACCGCAAATGCTGCGGCGGACTATTGGCGCCGGACGCGCAAAAACTGCTTTCCCAGTTCGGCCTGGGCCTGCCCAAGGACATTTTGGTATCACCCCAGATCTTCGTGGTGCGCACCATGGATCTGAAAAGCGGGCGTGAGCGCTTTTACCAGCGTCATTATATTAATCTGAACAGAGAAAAACTGGATGCCTGGCTTTTTTCGTTAACCGCTGACGCGGTCAGTTATCTGCCGGACACTCTGTTCAAAAGCTGCGAGCGAAAATCCGACTATGTGGAGCTTGAATTATGGAGCAGGGGGCAAAGTTTTAAAGAAAAAGCCCGTGTCCTGGTCGGGGCCGACGGCGCCCGCTCCAGGGTGAGAAAGGTCTGTTTTCCGCACAAGAACCGCCAGAAACTCTATTTTTCCCTGCAGGAATGGTTTGAGGTTCAAAAACCGGCGCCCTATTTTTCAGCCGTATTTGATCCCGCCATCACGGATTTTTACGCCTGGACAATACCTAAAGAAGAGCACCTGCTGGTGGGTGCCGCTCTGGAGCGGGGCTCCGCTATCCATGCCAAATTCAGTCTGCTCAAAGAAAAACTTGAGCATTACGGCTACCGGCTGGGCCGCTCCGTAAGAAAAAGAGGAGCCTTTGTGCAAAGACCCGTCAGCGGCCGCTGTCTGTGCGGCGGGGGGCGGCACGCGGCACTTGTAGGTGAGGCCGCGGGCTGGATCAGCCCCAGCTCGGCCGAAGGCTTGAGCTACGCGTTTAAAAGCGCCCTGTATCTGGCCCGGGCCCTGTGGCAGGGTCTTGAAGGATTCCACGCGCGTTATAAAAAGCAGTGCGCGCGGCTTCGCAGAAACATTCTGTTAAAAAACCTGAAAAGTCCTTTTATGTATAATTATCACCTGCGCAACCTGATTCTGCGCACGGGCATCGGCCATGTCGAACTCGCGGGCCGGGGCTTTGACGAGCATTCAAAGTAGTCTTCATGCTTTCCCTTAAACACAATAAGTATATATCTTCAAGCCGCACGCTTTAATACGCTTTAAAAATATCATAGCTTTCCCCTTATCTTGGCACGCCATTTGCAATATATACCTAGAGATGAGGTTTCAAAAACACTATGTGTATGAAAAAACATACAGTTTGGTACGAAATTAGCAGTAAATTACACGTGCCGACAGGCATTCGCTCATAAAATAGTTGATTGTAGGAGGTCTTATGAAAAGCCAAAAGATAATTATAACACTATGTATGATTTTGTTCACTGTGGCGTTTTTACAGGCGGAGAGTTTTACCGTCGTGTTTTCCGACGGCACGGTAAAGGTCAAATCCGGAGCGAGCTGGAAATCTGTGAACATAGGCGACAGTTTGTCAGGCTCCAATACGGTAAAGCTGGAAAGCGGCAGTATGCTGGAGATCGCTTCCAATAAAAGCACGCTTACGCTTTATGATCCGGGCACGTATGTACTTAATGAGCTTTTAAATGCTTCGCAAAAGGTGAAGTCCCAAAAGTTTTTGAACGCGGTGGACGCCCGCATCCAGAATGTGGTGCAGGGTAACGACTATCACCGCACCACGGCCGCGGGTTTGCGCGGATTCGAACAGGGCGAACGGGGCAGTGAGTTCGACGAAGTGGAATGGGCGGTTGAAGAGGATGAAGCAGGCGGCGAGGTGGATCCCATCACGCAGGGGCAGAACCTGCTGGCTTTGAACAAATACGACGAAGCCATCACCCACTTTGAAAAGATGATCGCCGAGTGGCCGTACCCCGAAGCCAAACCCTTTTTCACCTATTATCTGGCCTACGCGTACGCGGAAAAGAATCAGAAAGCACAGGCGCTTAAACTGCTGGATAAAATAACCGTCAATCAGGGGCATATTCTCTACGCCGACTATGTGATGCTCAAAGGCCGGCTGCTGCTGGAAAGCTTCGCCTATAAAAGCGCTTTGCAGATCTTCGAACAGTATCTGGCACTCAACAGCCAAGGTGAAAACACCCAGGCCGTGCTGCTGCTGGCTTCCTACTGCTATAAGGGGCTTGCTGATACGGACAGGCAGAAAGATTGCCTGCTTAAAGCCAAGGAAATCGATCCCGACTCTCTGCTGGGCAAAGAGGCGGGGCAGCTGCTCAAGGACATGTGAGTTATTATGAAAAAGACTGTAGCGGAAAAACAAATGAAAGTTAATGAAGAAATTTCTCACCGAGCACACAGTCTGTCAGTGAGCACCGTGAGAACCCAATTTTTAAAACGGAGGTGTTAATATGAAAAAAAGCATATTTATGACAATAATTGCGGCCTGTCTGCTGCTAAGCGGCGCAGCGCTGCAGGCTCAGGAAGGGGAGGAGGGAATATTTTCCATGCACTTTATTCCCGGAGTTTCCTTCCCGATGGGAGAGGACGCGAATTCCTTTACCATGGGCGGAGGCGCTTCATTGCTGGGGCGGCTGGCCATACTGGGAGATTCTTTCCTGTACATCGAAGCGGGAGTGGGTTTCAGTGTGACGCCGTTAAGCTTGCTCGAAACCGCGTCCTACGACGCGGCCATGATGTACCTTGTCTCTCCGCGCGCAGGCGTGGCGCTGCGCTTCGAGCCCTTTGACAATTTTACGGTCGGCATCCACGCGCACGGGGGCTACTACTTTGCCAGCCTGGACGTGGACACGGAAAACAACACCGGCTCCAATCCCCTGATCGATGTGGGGGCCGACCTCAAGTACAAGCTTACGGACAATTTTAGTCTGGGAGTAGACGCGTCCTACCGCTATTTTTTCGGACTGTATAACGATATCATGCTGAGTCTGGGGGTATCGTATTCCTTTTCGCCGGGAACCGGGGGTACCATCCTCTCGCCCCAGTCCATACCGTATAACGAGCTGATAATCAAGGACGTCAATTTCAATGAAGTATTCCCGGTATTTTTCAAGTACTACGACGATCATCCTATCGGCACCCTGAATATCAGGAATACCGGCAGCGCCACCCTGCAAAACGTACGGGTAAAAATCTTTGTTAATCAATATATGGACAATCCCAATGTGTGCAAGACCTTTGCTTCACTGGCACCGGGCCGGGAGGAGAGGATCGATCTCTACGCCCTGTTCAATGAAAAGGTATTGAGCATTTCCGAGAGCACCAAGGTGCAGATGCAGATTTCCGTGGAGTGTACCGCGGCCGGAGAGAACTACGGCAACGAGCTGGTGGAAACCCTGCGCCTGTACGACAGAAACGCCATTACCTGGGAGGACGACCGCAGGGCCGCGGCCTTCGTGACCACCAAAGATCCCGTGGTGCTCAAGTTCGCCAAGAACGTAAAAAGCTACACGGAAAACAAGGCCGGAGGCGCGTTCAACAAGAACTTTTTAACCGGTCTGGCTTATTTTGAGGCGCTCAAGCTGTACGGCATGAGCTACGTCAAAGACCCCACCACGCCCTACGCCGAGTTTTCCAAGCGCAGGAACGCGGTGGACTACCTGCAGTTCCCCAACCAGAGCCTGGAGTACAAGGCGGGCGACTGCGACGATCTTTCCATTCTTTACTCTGCTCTGCTGGAGAGCGTGGGTATTAAAACCGCCTTTGTCACTACTCCGGGGCACATCTATGTGGCCTTTTCCCTGGACATGAGCCCGCAGGAGGCGCGCCGCTCGTTTCAGGACTACGGCGATCTTATTTACAAGGACAACAACGCCTGGCTGCCGGTGGAGATCACCATGCTGAACAAGGGCTTTTTGGAGGCCTGGTACGTGGGCATCAAGCAGTGGAACGAGCACGCGCCCCAGGGCCGCGCGGGCTTCATCGCGATCAGAGACGCCTGGAAGATGTACGAGCCCGTGGGCTTTAACAGGGAGAGTTTTTCACTCAACCTGCCCGCCAAAGACAGGATCGTGAAAGCGTTTAAAGCCGAGGTTGACAAGTACACCAACCGCGACCTCTTGCCGCGGGTGGAGGAGCTGCAGCGCAAGATCGCGGCCAGCCCCGACAATAACAAGCTGTTGAACCAGCTGGGCGTGCTCTACGCCAGCTACGGGGTGTACGACAAGGCCGAGGAATCCTTTAAAAAGATTTTGGACCGCGAGAACTATGTTCCCGCTTTGATAAATATGGGCAACCTGGCCTTTATAAACGACGAGTACTCGTCGGCCAAGCGCTACTACGAAAAGGCCTACGACAGGTCGCCCAACAATAAAACAGTACTGTTAAATCTGGCCAAGGTTAACTACGAGCTGGGACGCTACAGCCAGGTGGACACCTACTACAGTGCCCTGAAAAAGCAGGACGCAGAGCTGGCCGGGCGCTACAGCTACCTTGATTTAAAGGGCGGCGATTCCGGGGCCAGGGCCAACAACGCCCAGCTGATGAAGGAGGAGATGTTATGGGAAAAATAAGTCTATTTATCTTAGTATTCGGCGTGCTGTGCGCGCTGTGCGTTTTTTTAATCGTGAACTGCGATATGTTCGAGGATATTCCCATGAAGGGGGATATCAATCTGCTCACCGTGCAGTACGAGTGGGTGCAGGTGGCCAAGCTGACTGTTAATGATTTGGAAGAAGATGATCATTTTGGTACATCCGTTGCCATTTCGGGAAATTATATTATAGTGGGGGCTCCCGATGAAGATACATATACGGGAGCCGTATATGTATTTGACAAAACAATCAGTACATGGAAGGATGATGTACCCCAGCGTATCAGCGGTCAGGCAATAGGTGATCTTTTTGGGGAATCGGTATCGATTTCGGGAGATTACATGATTATCGGTGCTCCCTTTTGCGGTAAGGCGTATATATATAAACGCACTGGTACTTCCTGGGGTGATGTGGAAATACTGGATGCTTTTACTTCGGGTTCCTTTGGTAAGTCCGTTTCAATCGACGGCAGTTATGCCGTAGTAGGCGCTCATGAATATGATGATACTTTTAATAATGAAGGGGTTGCATATTTTTTTCATAGAACAAGTGATCCGAATAACTGGAGTATGCAGACACAGGTTTTTACCGGTACACCCCGGTTGAACGCGTATATGGGACATTCAGTGGCGATTTCAGGTAATTATGCTGTATGCGGTGCATGGGGATATGAGAATAACCAACTAGGCGCCGGATTCATTTATGAAAAAAATGGTTCGAATTGGGGAGTACCTCTTCCAGCGCCATTTCATGAGAATTGGAAACTAAATGCAAGTGATGCTGAAAATTTTGATAATTTTGGTTGGACGGTGTCCATATCTGGAAGTTATATGGTTATTGGAACATATAGCAGTGCATCTGCGTACGCCTTCAAATGGAACGGAAGTAACTGGAATCAGATAGACATACTCACGGCTAGTGAAGAATTAGTAATTGCTGACAGGTTTGGCACAGCGGTGAGCATTTCCGACGATTTATCTGTTGTGGGCGCGTATAATAATACAAGCGGCAGGGGTTCCGCCTACCTCTATAAAGTGATTAATGATAATTTCATAGAAGAAGACAAGATATATGGCGATGACAGTGTGGCAGGAGATAATTTCGGGATTTCAGTAGCGATTGACGGTGATTATGCAGTCGTGGGTGCCAACATGTGTAATGCAGAAAGAGGTGCCGTGTACGTGTTCGAGCGCCGGCTGGTGAAAAAATAAGATTGGGATCTCGTTAGTGGTGAAAAACACGGTTGTAATTGTTTTTATACTGCTTTTATGCTCGTATTGTGCGATCGGGGGAGGCGGCTCTCCGATACAGTTTACGGCATTTGATTTCACTGCTTCAGATCAGACAAGTCTATCTGTTGAGTTTGACATACCCGGAGACAAAAGCATTAATGGAGTAGTTCTTACCTTCAATACGAACACGATTCACAGCTCTACACCGCTTTTTCAGTTAACTACTCCCGGTTCTGCTACTCCAATATATATTAATATAGATAATTCCGGTAATCCAACTCTTGATCTTGGACCTGATCCTGATAATGGAAAACTTATTTATTTAACCGAACCATCCGCAGGAAACTACGAATTGGTTATTGTAGAAAAGCCTGAGGATCATCCCCGCGGCGAAGTGGGAGCAAGCGGTTATTACGGAGGCGACGAACACTGGACATTCACGGTTACGGGTATGGATCTGTGTGATGTCGACGGTACTATCCAAAGCTGGAGCAATGATATAATCCCTGTCCAGCTTGCCGAGATCGGCGCCACTCCGGAATTCGACATCGCCAATCTTGCCAATGTGGAGTGATATAGTGATTTAAAAAAAATTTAGAAAAGAGAAAAATTCTTGACAGCGTATGATGTTGCCACTACCATAGTGCAAAAAGTTATGCAGATAAAAAATATGTAGCGAAAATGTAGATAAAAAAAAGGAGGATTTGATGAAAAAAATAATTTTGATTTTGCTGTGTATTCTACTGTGGGGTGTGTTTTCCCCCCTGACATTGACCGCCCAGATTACCAGCTACTCCTGCACCGGCCGCACTGATCTGACTATAGAGTTTGATGTGCCGGGAGATACGGGTATAAATTTAATTATACTGACCTTCAATACCAATACGACTCATACATCAACACCTCTTTTTAGGTTGACTACTCCCGGTTCTGCTACTCCAATATATATTAATATAGATAATTCCGGTGATCCAACTCTTGATCTTGGTCCTAATCCAACTTCTGGGAAACTTATTTATTTAACAGAACCCGCCACGGGAAACTACGAACTTGTTGTTGTAGAAAAACCCGAGGACCATCCCCGCGGCGAAGTGGGAGCCGGAGGATATTACGGCGGTGACGAGCACTGGACCTTCACTGTTACAGGAATGGATATGTGTGACATTTCCGGCACTATTGAAAGCTGGAGCAATGATATTATCCCTGTACAGCTTTTCGAAATTCCCGGCGGCGATTACGACATCGCCAACCTCACGGCCAATCCCTGTCCTGCTTCCAACACCCCGCCCACGGCCTGTTTTACGGCCACCGCGGGCACCGAGCCTACCACCATCAGCTTTGACGGGAACTGCAGCAGCGAAACCGATCCGGGTGATTCCATCACCCTGTACACGTGGGATTTCGACATTCACGACGCGGATCCTCCGGTGTCTACGGCTTTGCCCACTACTACGCACGACTACATCGACCACGGCGTGTACACGGCCTCGCTGGTGGTAACCGACACCCACAGCGCGGTCAGCACGGCCTATGAGTTCAACGTTCTCGTGTATCCCGACCAGACCATCGTGTTTCCGCCGCACATCAATGTGGCGGGAAGCGGGGTGTATCTGACCCCGCCTGTTATGGACGGTGAGATACAGGAAGACACTGGCTGGAACGAGTCCATGAAGATTACCCACGAAGGAGGGGCGGACGCGGAGCTTACCTTTCAGGGTTTGAAAGACCGCAGCACGGCCTTGGCCGACGGCTACCTGTACCTGGCTTTTCAGGTGCGCAATGACAGCGAGTTTCATGAGGACAGCGTGGTGCTTATAGGATTAAGCGCGGACGACAGCACGGCCACACCGGCCGACGATCGCATTCTGGCCATCTATCCTTTCGCAGTGGGGCATACTCCGGGAGTAAATCTGGATCCTGATCACGTGCGCATATGGGATGGAGGAGTGTGGGCCGACCTGAGTGCCGCCCAGATGACCACCATGAACATGCAGATTAAAATACGCTCGGCCGTGCCCGGTTATACCGACGCCTGGGATATCGAGATTCGCATTCCCACCAACACCACGTCGGGCGGCGCGGGCTGGATAACGCTTAACGACAACTTTCTCTTTTACTATAACGTGATCCGGACGCAAACCGTGCCCGAACCCCTTGCCGTGCAGTACAGATGGCCTTATAACGGGGCGCAGGTTGACGGCGACCTGGAGCTGTATGCCTTCGACCGGCGCTGGTGGAGCCACGCGGACAAGACCACAGGCGCGACCTGCAACGGCGTGTGGGTGGACAAGTACGATATCGGAATCCAGGACAATCCCGGCGATCCCATCGGAAGTTCCATAAAACTGCCTACAGCTTTAGTGGATCCCGCCGTGAACCGCTTTGTGGCCAGGGTGCAGAACAACTGGGAAAAGGAAATCCTGGCGGCGCCGTTTCTGGAACGGATCGACGCCAACGGCGTGTACGTGCAGTTCCGCATCGCCAACTGGGGCATTCCCGCGTTGGGCGACTGGTCTGATGTGCCGTCCGTGCCCAATCCCACCAGTCCTCCTCAAACCGTACTGGGCGGTACCGCGGGGGGAGCACCCGGAGAATATACCTTTGAATCAATCTGGAGCATCGCTTTAACCGATCCCAATCTTACCGATTATCAGGCGCACACGCATCAGTGCGTGCAGGCCATTATTTTTTCCAATCAGAACGCCAAGATTGTGCGGTCCAGTGTGTACCGCAACATGAACTTTGTGGACGCTTCGGAGTTCAAGCGCAAGGCCGTGATCAGCGTGCGCGGTTTAGGAAAGCCGCCGTCACGTTGGAAAAAGCATAAATATGTTATCTATGTATCCCAGCGCGAGTGGGTAATTCGGCGTGACCCTGATAAGCGTATCAATCAGAAAGATATAATAGAGAATACCCGTCCCAAAGGCACAGGCGATGAAGAGGGCGCGGCCGGAGAAGCGGGCGAAGACATAATTGTTGACGAAGACACGGACTCTTATCTGGTCTGGGCCGCCTACGGCTACCGCTATAACGGCAAGGCGGTAATAATAAAAGGGAATCCGTATTACCTAGCCGACTCAATGGGTTCGTTCGGATACGTGGTGCACCATGAAGGCGAAGTCATGCAGTGGGAAACGGATATTGAAGGAGCGGAAAAGGCCGATGAGCATAATTACACAATCGAGATCGATCCCGAAACCGTAGTGGAAGTGCTTACCCGCATCAAACCGGTCGAGTTTTCCGGTTTCGCGGTCAGCATTCACGCGGGCGCATCCCTGCCCGTGGGCAACCTGGCCAATGACTACACAATCGGCTTCAATGTGATAGCCGACGTCAGCTATCAGATAACGCCTGACATCTCTATTATCGCCATGCTTGGTTACAACTATTTTCCGGCCGTGAACAGCAGCGACGACGGCACGTCCATCATCAATATCACCCTGAATGGCAGGTATACCATTCCCATAAGCGGCGATTTCAAGGCTTATGCCGGAGCGGGACCCGACATCTATGTTCAGGATTTCACCACCCTGCTGTACGGCTTTAACGTGGGCGCGGGTGTGGACTATGTCATAGATCCGCGTATCGTGCTGGAGGCCGGAGTGGAGTATCACTCCACCTTCGACATGCAGACCATGTTTTTGCAGGGACATGTCGGGGCTTTTATAAGGTTTTAGATATAGAAATTACCTTGTGGCGGCCGGCCGGTGGACTTCCGGCGGGCCGCCGCCCGCGAGCGGGCAGCTATACGGCGGGCAGCAGACCACCAGGTTAATTGTGCGCGGCGAGCCGTTCACAATGCTGTTATGGCCAGCGGGCGGTTAACTGTCTTCGGCTCTTTGTTATAGAAAATATTTATTTATGCGAAATCGACCTCAACCTCAGGAGGGCTGCATGTTTGTAACCAATACAAAAAAATTATTATTTATAACAATTCTGTTATTCTTAATACATTCCGTATGCTGGACGCAGAGCTTTTACACCGAAACCAGCTACCAATGGGTGAACAAAGAGGATGTACCCGTCTATATGCTGATTCCGGGAGGAGACGGCATCCAGCAGGTCACCCTCTCGCTCGATACCAACGGTAATTCCAATATCCCAGAGTTTTTTATCACCTATCCCGAAGGGCACACGGACGCCGTTACTATAGGATCGATCTACGACACGCTTTCCGATTCAACGATAGGCTGTAATGTATCCCTGCAGAAGACCGGGAGCGATCAGTACGAGCTTTCCATCATGAAGAATCCCGCTTCCGGCGACACGTTTGGCAGCGACGAGGTCTGGGGGCTTACCGTGGCCAATCTGGGAACAACCAATACGCTGGACGCCAGTATAAGCTTTGATGCGGCACCTACTAGCACGGCCGGCATCATCCCCAACGGCTGCTACTTTGTGGACAAAGCCAGTGTGGACGTGTACTTTATGATTACGGGCGCGGACCATACGAACACCATACATCAGGTCAACCTGTGGATCAAGACCGACGGCACACCGGACGATTACACCCTCAGGGCGGAAACATACGGATCAGATCTCGGCACTGCAGAATTGGCAAGTGCTATTAATACAGCTACGATTAATGATGATTTCGGCGGTACTACCGCCGGTGTACACGTGGAAGTGCATAACGAAGCTACCGGATTGTACAGACTGGAGATTACAGCACATCCTCAGTCCTGTATCTCCCCCGGCCCCGACTGCGAATTCGACAATAACGAGCCATGGCAGTTCCGCATCGATTTTACCTCGGCCGTGAACAAAACCGCGGTATCCATTGAAACCTTTCCCTACGGTGCGGCGCCGACGGCCATCAACCCGGATCCGATCGAACTGTACCGGCCGCCGCTGAGTATTATCAGGAGCCCGGGCAATCAGCTGTCAACCACTTTGAATCCCAATCCGCTCAAGGTGGTAGTGGGCCGCGATTTCCGCTACCTGAGCGATCCCTTCGATGAAGACAAGGACGATGGTGATTTTACCTACGACTGGGAGCTGGACGGCGGCAACTTCGCGGCGCACGGAACCGAACAGAATCCGGATTTTGACGCCTCCTTCGACACTACGGGTGCGCATACGATTGATCTGAATGTTACGGAATCGTATCCGTTAAGTACTGACATCGGAGCCACATACGCCGATTTCACCTATACAATAACGGACAGTCTGGCGCTGGATGTGGTGGAACCAGAGTATGTGCTGTTTCCCTATCACTGCAGTCCGCCCGACGGTGGGTGCGATCCTCCGCTTAT
The DNA here is from genome assembly GCA_016930675.1 of Spirochaetales bacterium. GTDB lineage: Bacteria > Spirochaetota > Spirochaetia > SZUA-6 > RPPD01 > JAFGGG01. The sequence continues at coordinate 21,418 of JAFGGG010000001.1, read as the reverse complement.
CGACGGTACAGTCACCACCGACTATGATACCGATATTCTGGCGGACGACGGCTGGCAGCGCGCACAGGTTATGTTACTGCAGGACGATGCTTTAACAGAGGGAACATTCCGCAGCGTCAGGCACGGAACCGATGATGTTATATATCTGTCTTTCGAAGTACGACAGGATCAGTCTTTGAATCAGTACGACGCAGTCCTGATTGCCTTGAGCCCGGATGCCACGGCCGTTACACCGGAAAACGATATCGTACTTTTGATCTATCCCTTTTCCGCAGCACCACCTTCCGGAGCGGATCTGCTTCCGCAGCAGGTTAAGCTGGGCACATGGAATACGGCCGGTTATAGATGGGATTGGCAGGTGCTGACCGCGGGCGCGGGTGATGTGTATGATTACAATATTGAAATAAAAGTGAGGAACAATTTTTCTTCTGGCAATGCCTGGAACATGGAAGTAAAACTTCCCGTCACAGCGGCTGCCGCAGGAGACGCGGGCTGGCCGGATATCGCTGATAATTTTTTATTTTATTATGAGGTTTTTCGCGCTTTCTATAACGCGGGCCAGCTGCAGGATTGGAACGAGTTCAGGTGGCCTTCGTACTCCCCGCAAACGCTGGGAGCTATGGAAAGTTATTTTTATCACCCTGTGTGGTGGGGTGAGGCGACGTTAGGCGACGCGGGAGGTGCGGAGCTTATGCCGGGAAAGCCGCAGTTGATTTCACCTGTTAATAATGCTGTCGGTATCAGCCCTGCAAGCGTCACCTTCACCTGGCAGATGCCCGCAGACACTAACGCCACAAGTTATTATTTATATCTGAGCACGGATGCGGATTTCAGCGGCTGTATTCCCGTTCTTGTGCAGACCGCACGTTCACACGTGGCTTACGCCGCGGCCGCGTTTTGGGCCCTGCTTTTTGTCTGTTCGGTTGCCTTGATCATTAAAAGAAAGATGCTGCTGGGCTTGAGCATGCTGATACTCCTGGTTATCCTGCCAATGGTGTACTGCCAGCTGGGCGGAGGCAAGACATCACCACCTGACCCCATTGAGGTCACGACGACTCAAAACGGTCTTGATCCCGACACCACCTATTACTGGAAGATAGAAGCGAAAAACGACTATAACCTGTCGGAACAGAGCGACGTGTGGCAGTTTCATACCGAATAGAAACGATAAAAGTAACAGGGTACAAGTAAGGGCATTGGTGGATGATTATCTTTCTTTTAACACCAGGCCGCTTGTAATAACCTATTCTATCTCCGTTATATGGGCAATATCGTAATCCGGCGTAGCCGCATCTTCTGAAAGCAGTCCCGGCACAAAATTATTGTCCCAGCTTGTGACAACACCTTGTATATCGGAATCTGCTTGTAAACCGGTGATCCTTATTCTCCATGTATCTGCCGGCAGACCTTCAAAACCTCCGCGGGGAGGGTCAACCGGTTTACAGGTAACAGTAAACAGATAATTGCCCGAGTTTGCCACAGGCTCCGTTATACTAAACTCTACTCCATCCTCCGAAGTGCTGCCGGTTTCATTATTGTTTCCTAATATAATGAGAATCCATGAATTAAAAAGTGAAGAGTATGCTGAAAATTGGGCACCGCCCTGAACCTGATTGGTAGTGAGTTCAAGTCTTACTTGGTTAATCCCTCTGTTCTTCGGGATTTTGAAATTGACCGTAATGTCGGTTGTATCTGTTTTGTTATATGATGTATCAGGCGGCGGTTGTGTTTTCCATGCCCCTGAAACATCTGTGCCGGTGATATTGGCAATATCGAAATCCTGTGTCTGGGACAGCTCGACAAGCTGATGGTATATGATATCCGTGCAGGTAATTTCTCCACCGGCGTTAGTACCGGGCGTCAGATCCATTACGGCAAAACTCCACTGTTCTAAGCCCTGGCCCTCATACACACCGCCCGGAAAAGCAAGAGGTTTTTTCGTGATTGTCAGCATATAGTTGTCCTGACCGGTCAATTGAACTATGAGGCCGCTTGCACTGTCTTTTTCATAGGTATCGTATGTGTATCCCGGTTCAATCAAACACCAGTTCTCATCCGGCAATCTTAGAAAGAACACGGGATTTTGAGGGAGATCGGTATTGAGTGACAATAACACTTTATTGATCCCTTTGCCGTATGGTATTTCAAAGTCAACGGCCATGTCGTCAATATTATTCCTTGAATAGGTAGTAACCGGCTCGGGCCCCGATCCGTCTTCGGATGTGGGCGGAGTACATGATGAAAGAACAATCAAAATTGATAACATTAAAATACTGGTTATACTTTTTTTCATAACTAACTCCTCTTAAATAGTATTAATAGAGTTGCTGCTTAATAAGTTTTTTTACATCCAATCTTCACATCTTATTACTGCATTATAATACATTATTACCGTTTTTTAACCATGCACGAAATAATTTTTTAGCAATATTTTTTTACTATGATAAAAAGAAGCATAGAAAACGAGATTAAAACCCTGTTCTCCGAATTTCCGCTTGTTGCAATTATAGGACCAAGGCAGTCGGGTAAAACAACGCTGGCGAAAATGGTTTTTAGAGACTTTACATATGTTTCATTTGAGGATATTGATAATAGAGATTTTGCCCGCGAAGATCCACGCGGATTTTTAAATAAATACAAGAACCGGGTAATACTTGATGAAATACAAAGAGCGCCGGAATTAATGTCATATGTGCAGACACATGTTGATAGTGCGAATATAAATGGTCAGTTTGTGATCACCGGATCGCATAATTTTCTTTTAATGGAAAGAATAAGCCAGTCCCTGGCCGGAAGAGTGGGAATCGCCACCTTATTGCCCTTTTCTACAACCGAGTTGTCACGCATGGCGGATTTTACAATTGAAGATCTGCTTTTTTCAGGATGTTATCCGAGAATTTACGATAAAAAAATCAGGCCCTCCGTCTTCTATAAAAATTTTATCGCAACATATATCGAGAGGGATGTACGATTGTTAAAAAATATAGAGAAACGCGACGTTTTTATTAGATTTTTGAAAGTATTGGCGGGAAGAACAGGGCAGGTATTGAATACAGCCTCCATTAGCGAGGATTGCGGAATTTCGCATAATACGGTCAAGGACTGGCTGTCGGTTTTGGAAGCAAGCTATATAGTCTACAAATTGGTGCCGTTTTATAAAAATTATAATAAGCGAATAATTAAGAATCCGAAAATATACTTTACGGACACAGGTTTGGTATGCAGCCTGTTAGGAATTAAGAGTCCGCAGGAGTTGGATGTACATTTTTTAAAGGGCAATATATTTGAAACCTTCATAATAAATGAGTTTTTAAAAGAGAATTTCAATGCAGGTGATATCTTTAATATATACTTTTGGAGAGATAACCACAGAAAAGAAATTGATATGATACTGGAATACGGCGCAAATATATATGGCATTGAAATAAAATCAGGAAAAACAATACAGCCGAATTTCTTTGCTGGATTAAAGTATTGGAACAGGCTGACCGGCAGTCGAAGTTCGACCGGTTTTTTAATATATGGCGGGATTGATAATTATCTGAGAAATGAATTCAACATTGTGGGATGGAATAGTATTGATAAAATGATCGGAAGAATAATTTCTGGATGATATCATTTTCATAAAGACATATATAATAAGTGTCTGTATGAAATGAGAAGTATTAATACTTCAGACAATTATGCAATCAAATTGCAAAATTGTCAGCTCTCAAACAACACCGGTTTTACCGGCACAAAAGCAAACTCCTCTCCCGTGTCCACGGGCACCAGCAGTTCCACCTCCGCGCCGGTCTGTTCCAACGCGCATTGCGCGATCTTCTGTCTGCTGTCGTAGAATGAGGATTTTAGCACGCGCGCCGGAATACCGGAGTCCGCTATTTTTATCTCCTCGGCCCGGAAGCCTATCCGGTAGCTGCCGTCCGCCTTGTCTGCTGCCAGACCCAGGGGCACGGTTTTCCCGCCCCGAACTTCTACGGGTATGATATTGGTCTTGAACCGGGACAAAAGCTCCATGACAAAGGGGCTGCAGGGCCGCTCGTACACCTCCCGTATTGTGCCGAACTGTACCAGGGTGTTCCCGCCCAGCACGGCCACGTAATCGGCCAGGGCCATGGTCAGCTCCGGATCGTTCAGGCTGATGATCGTGGTTTTGTTCATCTTATTGATCAGCTGCTTAATGAATACGGTCATGAGCTGGGTAATGTGTTTGTCCAGTTTGCTCATAGGCTCGTCCATCAGGAACAGATCGATTTCTCGTATTCTTTCCCTGCCGATGGCCACCAGCTGTTTCATGCCCTCGGGCAGCTCGTCGATCTGTTTGGGGATGTATTTAGGATCGATCTCGAACTCCCGGATAATTTCCGCCAGTTTTTCATTGATGATATTCTTCTTTTCGTGCTGTACGGTTAAGGGAAAGGCAATGTTCTCCAGCGCTTTCAGGTTTTCAAACAGCGCGTAGTTCTCGAACACGAATCCCACCTGTCGGTCCTGCACGGCCAGCTGGTCCATGCGGTGTGTTCCCAGGAACACGCTTCCGGAATCCGGTTTCAGAATGCCGGCAATGCTCTGCAGGAGCATGGATTTTCCCGAGCCCGAAGGGCCCAAAAGCACCAGCAGCTTGTTTTTCGGAAAACCGATGTTGATGTCGCGCAGATAAAAACCGCCCTTATGGCAGGTCAGGTTGTGAATCACGAACAGGGAGTCGTCCTTGTTCCAATACTCTGTACCGCCGTTTTGAAACTCGGCTTTCCGGGACTGCACGAATTCCTTCAGATCGGAGGAGAGGATTCTGATGGCGCTGCCGATTTTGAAGGCCTTAAGCTGGCTTTTTTTAATCAGTATATGCACCATCTGGGTGGATATGTTTAAAAACTTGGCCACATCTTTAATGGTTAAGGATTGATCGTTAAGCATAATATGTATACCTCCCTTGTTGTTTTCATGAGCGGATAATATCCTTTATCTCACTGATATAATGTGTTATGGTCGCGGGCCTCATGATATGGGTTGAGAACACCGCTTCTTCGAAGGTGTCGGCGATAAAAATCAGCCGCTCCTTCAGATTCGGCAGCCTTTCTATTACCATGTTTATATATTCCTTGGGACCGAGCGCGGGATGAAAAAGCATTTTTTGTCTTCTGCCCCATTTGATTAAAATAACAAAGGCCTTTACCACCCTGTTCTTTTGTCTGCGCTTTTTGAGGCTTGTTCTTTTGGGTTTCAACAGCGCGTAGAGACTGCTTTCCTGAGGCGCGGAACGCGGCCGCTTTTTTTCAAAACCGAACAGCGAGCCGAGTGCCAGCGCAATTTCCTTGATAATTTTTTTAAAACTATATAACAGGCGCTTGAGCTGTTTTATGATCGGTTTAAGCGGATGCTTGTCTTGGAACAGGTTTTTTAGGCCTTTTTTAAACAGGGGCTTGAGCAGGAAGTACAGAACACCCACAATAAGCAGGACTACTATGACAATTCCGAGGATTTCAAAAAACAAAGACAGGTCGGCTAAAAACTGCGGTTCCTGATATTCTCCCGTTCCTTGAGGCGGCCGGTAGGTCTGGGTCCGGTTTTGAGCGCGTAAATGATCGGGCAGCTGAATATCGAATTTGAAATCGGGAAACAGGCCTAGAACGTAGTTAAGGGCGCTGACGATATAGGCGGGAGGAAAAAGCGAGCTGTCTCTCAGAATGGGCAGCACGAGTAACAGGCTGGCCAGCAGGATAATGAGCAAATACGCGATCCGTTTGCGTTTTAGTGTGTCATGAATGGCAACTCCGTCGATGTAGAACCTGTATTCATCGAGATACGTGCTGATGGTAATGCTTAACACCAGTCCCGTTACAACACAGGAAACGCATACAAGCAGGCTGAATATACTGAGCCGTACTCCGGCCAGGAGCAGCGCGCTGACGGCCGCGAACACCGTGAACTGGATGATGTGAACGGTTTTTCTCAGGTTTATGAGACTCCGGTATGAGTCCCGGATCAGCAGGGAACAGGTGCGCATTTCCGACACAAGTGACGGCCCCGTATAGCTGCCGACGAAGTTTTTGAATTCCATGTAAATCTTAAAACGATTGAAGATGTAATGAGCGATCATCCACTGAATAAACAACAGCGCGGCCAGATAGGCGATTAATTGGGGTGTGTCGTATAAAAACAGGGTGAGGATACCCAGCGCGGGGAAATAAATGAAAAAATTAATCCTTATAAATGAAGAAAAGTCCGCGCGTTTTCTGGTTAACAGAGAAAGCACGCCGGACGCCGCGATATTACAGGCTATTGCGATCAGCACAAACCACCAGGGAATGGTGTTTAAAAACTCAAAGCCTTCTCTGGATACGCGGTCAATGCTTAGAAGCAGTGTGCTGGGAATCAGGATGGAGAACAGGGTGTAGACCCCCTTTGTGCCGGCAGCGGACTGCCTGTTCTGCTTTAGCTCAGGCATAAAGCGCTTCTCCCCCCAGCTCGGAAATGGAGTAGGTTTTAACCTTAGGGTGGACAAGACTGTCGGTGCGCGCTGCAATCGGAATATACTCCAAGAACATTCTTCTCCTTCTGAGCAAGGTAAAGGCCTGAATCTGCTCTGCTGTAAGCCGGGGACTGATAAGGATTATCCTTGTGCCGCCTGGAAAGCGCAGGTGCGAGTTGTTAAGCATACCGATGATATCAACAGGTTCGCTGCAGCCCTTGATCACGGCCAGATTTTCCAAAAGCAGCATGGCGTGTTCGTGACCGCCGCGTATCTGGATCTGGGGATGTGCCCTGTCCGCAAGGCCTGAGGAGATCAAGCCCGTCTCCTGTTTGAGCGTGGTAAAAAAGTTGATAAGCGAAGCGCATATTTCAATCGCCTTTTCCACGTGGGAGTACCTGCGTTTAAGCGGATAGTCTTCCAGAGCGAGGTTCAAGGCCAGCAGAGCGGGCGAATGCAGGGAAGAGGAGTACTCACGCGTAAAAAGCCCTCCCAGCCGTGCCGATACCTTCCAGCTGATATGCCTGACATCGTCTCCGGGGATGTACTCGCGGATTGATTTGAGCCGGGTGATGTCTTCGTACATCTTGTCCTTTATGTTTATATTTCCGCCCGGATAGCCTTCGCTTATCTGCCGGGTAATTTTGAATATGGAGGGGTAGACAATCACCCTGCATTTTTTTTCAATCCTGCGTTCCCAGGGGAAAAGCCCCAAAGGATCGGCGGATTTGACTATAATGGGGCCAAGCTCGTATTCACCACGCGCCAGACCTTTCACCCGGTATGCTAATTTCTTTTTTTGCTGTCTGGAAAGCGCGAATACGAATCTGCAGTCACCCAGGGGAGAAAGCTCTCCGGGACTTTCGAAAACCGATATGTAATGAACAGGCAGGAAGCTTTTGTTCTGGATCACAAACCCGATGTCGATTATCTGCAATTTATGAGCTCTTATGGTGTCCTGGTTGCGGGTTACGGTTACGCCGTGGTAAATCAGTCTCGAATACATATAGGATAAAACAATTATCAGCAGTACAGTGAGCGCGCAGAACTGGATAAACCAGAACGGGAAAAAAAGCACCAGGAATATGCAGAGCAGCACCAGAAACAGCTTCATTCCAGCACGCCTTTGAGCACGGGCAGCTCTAGCGAGTCTATCAGCTGGGTAAGGGCGGTTTCTTCAGTGATACCCTTTATCATCTGCTCGGATTTGATGATAACCCGTTTGCAGAGAATAGGCAGGGCCAGCTCCTTTATGTCTTCGGGCGTAACGAAATCCCTGCCCCGCAGTGCTGCCAGGGCCTGGGCGCCTTTATACAGGGCCAGCGAGCCGCGCGGGGAAATGCCCAGCTGAAACAGGTGGTGCTTTCTGCTGGCCTCCACAATATCAAGAATATAGCCTTTAAGTCCGTCGTCCACCTGAACGTTGACCACGATCTTCTGGATGTCAGACACCGCACGCAGGTTGCTTACGGGCTTTAAATCGGTAACAGGATGGGTGGTTCTTCTCTGGGTTTCCAGAATAAGCGACTCCGCGGCGCGGGGAGGATAGCCTATTTTAAGGGCCATGAAAAATCTGTCTTTCTGGGCTTCGGGCAGCGGAAAGGTGCCTTCGAATTCGATGGGATTTTCCGTGGCCATCAAAAAAAACGGCGCGGGCAGGGCCACGCGTCTGCCTTCGACCGTGATCTGGTTTTCCGCCATTGCTTCGAGCAGGGCCGACTGGGTGCGCGGTGTGGCCCGGTTGATTTCATCCACCAGCACGATATTGGAGAGGATGGGGCCGGGATGGAATTTGAAGGAGCTTTCTTTGGGATTATAAACCGACACTCCGATCACGTCCGCGGGCAGAAGATCGGGAGTGCATTGAATGCGGCGGAACTCGCCGCCCAGGCAGACGGCCATGGCACGCGCCAGAATGGTCTTGCCCACACCGGGCACGTCTTCCACCAGCACATGCCCGCCGCAGAGCAGGCTGACCAATATCTTTTCGATCACGTCCCGCTTACCGAAAAAAACCTTTTCCACGGCGTCGATAATGGTATGTGACCATTTGTTTATATTGTCGATGTCTTGCTTTTTCAGCATATCGCACTCCTTATAAATATAATAGTATATTACTATATGTAATATTATAGAGTACTATAGAATATAATGCAAGTAATTATATGGGGAAATTATTAGTGGTTTCTGCCATTTTTATACGGACATATTGTTCCGCAGAGATCGGCACCAAGTTTCTTGGCCATTCGCTTGATTTTCCGTGAAGTTTTAAATATCCTCCGCTCCATTAAATTTCAGGCGCTGACTTTAATAGACTTTTCCGCAGATCTTCGGATATATCGACCAGAGGCAGCCTAACTTCGGAACTCTTTATCAGCCCCATTCTATGCAGTATAAATTTAATCGGGGCCGGATTAGGTTCCTGAAACAGGAGGGGTATAAAGGGGAGAAGCTCGCGCCACTCCGCAAGCGCGCCTTTGTGATCATTATTCCGTATATGATCATAGACCGATATAAACTGTTCGGTATTGATGTGGGCCGAGGCCAGGATGCCGCCGTTACCGCCCAGGGCCAGACTTGAATAGTAATGTGTGTCGTGACCCGTAAGGATGGAAAAGTCGGGCGGAGGATTCAGCAGCAGCTCCATGCTCTGCTCGGTCCTGCCGCAGGAATCTTTAAGGCCGATGATATTGGGCAGTTCGGCCAAACGCCGGATGGTCGGGTTCTCAATGTTTCTGCCGGTACGGTAGGGTATATTATAGATGATAATGTTCAGCTCGCCGGCTTCGGACAAACGTAAAAAGTGCTCATAGATTCCTCTTTGATCGGGCAGATTATAATAGGGGCAGGGGCAGAGAATTCCGGAAATGTTATAATTTCGTAAGAACTTTATTTTTTTGATAAGCCTGTTCGTATCATTACCGCTTACGCCTATAAAAACAGGAACACGCTTTGCTACGCATTCAATTGTGGTCTGTACAATAAGCCCGAATTCCTGCTTTTGGATTGTGGGGTATTCGCCCGTGGTGGCCAAAGGGATGAGCCCGTGGATCCCCTTATGTATATAAAAATCGATAAGATGCTTATACGAGTCTATGTCGATTTCATCATTATTAAAAGGAGTTATAATCGGTAAATAAATTCCTTGTAACTTCATTATTTATACAATATAAAGAGTAATCAGCTGTGTCCAATCGTATATTATTATGGAAGGTATAGCCTATTTTTATAGCGGAAGGTGCTTGTGGAACTCTATCAACTGAAGACATTCGTTACGGTAGCTGAAACGTGCAACATCAGCAAAGCCGCTGAAATTTTACACACCAGCCAGCCGGCGGTGAGCGCGCAGATCAAAGCCTTGGAAGATGAGTTCGGGATTATTCTGTTTCAAAGAACCAGCAAGGGAGTGGTCTTAACCGAACAGGGAAAAAAGATCAAAGACAAGGCAGATAAAATCCTCACCGCGGCACAGGACTTTGATTATTACGTGCATCATGTAAAAAACGATCCGCATGTAAAGCTGAAAATAGCCTTAAACACCGATGCCGGTGTGTTGAAGATAAACGAGCTGCTCGGAGCGGCGGCGGAAAATCATCCTGAACTGGAGTTTCAGTTTCTGCACAGTTCCACGGCGGCTATTCTAAGCGAAATCCAAAACAGACGGCTCGACGGCGGATTTTTTTTCGGTGAGCAATGGAATGAAAATATTGCAGCGCTCCCTTTGTGCGAGATTGAGCTGGTTATTGCCGCGCCGAGTGTCTGGCGGAATAAATTGGATGATGTGCCATTGAAAGCGATCCTGGAACTGCCCTGGGTGATGCCGCCTGTTAACTGCCCGTTTTATGAAAAGGTAAACGGCCTGTTTCAAAAATATTCCGTAGAACCAAAAAAATTCGTAAGCTCTGATCACGAGACCACGACTCTGCAGCTGGTACAGTCGGGTGTCGGCATTTCTCTGTTGCCGGAATATATGTGCCGCAGAGCGGTGGAGAGGAATGAGCTTGTGCTTTGGGCGGGTGAAAAGATTGTTACGGACCTGTCTTTTGCTTATTTGCTGAAAAACAAAGAATCGCCGGGGCTTACGGCCTTGCGTGACCTGCTTGAAAAAGTGTGGTTTGAGTAAAAATAAATTCAGTGAATAAAAACGGATGACGGATACTGGATTCATACGAAAGTACTACAGTAACCGGTCGAAAGAGGATGATATAATAGAGCATAAACAGAAAGGAGATCAGAATGAAAATATCTGTTTTTCTTCTATTATTATGTGTGGTACCATTGTTTTCAGATGAGAATATTTTGGACGCCATAAGAAACGATGATGTAACAGAACTTAAAAGCATAATAAATAACGGTGAAAATCCATACATAAAAATAAATAATAAGAATGATTCTTTGCTTCATTTTGCAGTACAGCAAAACAGCATAGAGTGTATTTCATATTTACTGTCGCTGGGCATGGATATCGATTATAAAAATGCGATGGGGGAAACTCCTTTTATGTACGCATTAAAAGATAACAAAACAGCATTAATAAAATATTTCATATTCAAAACATGGCCCGATGTTTTTAGAATCAATCTCTATAAATATAATAAAGTGAAAGATTACGGGATTGATGTTTTGAAGAAATATAATTATCTGTATTTTGCCTGTGTGAAAAATGAAGACGGTACTTATATATATAATAAAACTGGTTTTAATTCCAAGAAGATTATGCGGGTACCCTGCAAGGCTCGTGTGTTGATTTTAAAGTTTGATGGAAACACATTGATTCATAATGGGCGGATAGGAAGATGGGTCAAAGCGCAGTATGGGGATAAAACAGGTTATTTTTTTACCGGAGATCTTGAACCTGTAAGCGATCCAAACTGCATAAACGCCGAGTTATTGGCAGAAATACCCGACAAGTTATATAAAGTTGTTTTTGATAAGGGGGCGTATATCGAATCAAACGGAGGTTACATGTATCCTGCGATAACAATTTTGAATCCAGATAAAAACATTCCTTACCAAAGGATAGTGTTTGGCGGTTATTATGATAATTATTCGTATAGAATTCTTAAGATAGAAAAAATAGAGGAGTGCGGATATAAAATCTACATAGAAATGAAAAATGAAAATAACGGCAAATCTCCATATGCGGTAACACTTGGAAATTTTGAAGATACATTCTATATCGAAGACAACAAATTGTCAGATTATAACGGAGACTATGTGGATGAAGAAAACGCAAAAAAATATGCTCAGGAAGAAGTTTATGAAGAATATTAGCATAAAAGATGTTATCAAAATAATATGCGGCTGGAAAAACCTGTTTCTGATTGCTCTCCTCTGTCTGCAGACGACATTGGTATTTTCCGCAAATGACCAAGTGCGCGAAAAGAAAGTCACTATTAAGGAGAATGGAAATTACGTTCATGAAATTCATGTAGCAGAAGGCGGCATCATCTTTATCCGGCCCCGTCATTATAATCATGATTTTCCTGTTTATAATTATCTTTATGAGGGTGAAGAGATTATAGATTATAAATGCAGCGCCAACAGGCTCTATATAAATGGAAAGCTGAGAGGGATTACTATAAATAATCCTGACGATCTCACATTAATTGCTGCAGATGTGAACCATATCAATCTCAGAATAAGAATGAATTCGCACATAGCGAATTCGCTTTCAAAGATTAAAAAAAATATTTTTTTAACAATAGATGAGGATGTTTTTAACGGAGAAGATCTGCTGCTCATAAAAAATCTGAAGAATTTTACCCATTTATCATTATATGATATTAATACGGATGACAGTTTTGCGAATATAAAATATTTAAGAAATCTTTTATACTTAAGCCTTGAAAATGCAAATTTAAAAAACAAAGATCTTGAACACGTGAAAGATCTAACAGGTCTCAAGCTGTTGAGTCTGAAAGAAGTATACGATATAAACAGTGATGGAATTAAACATCTAAAAGACTTAATCAACTTAGAATATCTCGATGTAAGCAATACTGATCTTACAAATGAAGGTTTGCAGTATTTCGCATCTATGAAAAAATTAAAATATTTGGATCTGAGAGATACGCATGTCAGCGGTATCGGTTTGAAACATATTAAGGATTTAAAAGAACTAAGATATCTTGATCTGTCGGAAACACGAGTGAGTAATGCGGGACTGGAATACGTTTCCAATTTAACAGATCTTGAAACATTGGTGTTGATACTTTGTAAGAATTTCAATGATAACGGGATAAAACATCTAGCGCGTCTAAAAAAACTTAAATATTTGTATCTCGACTATAATGACGTGACCGATAACGGGATGACTTTTCTGAAAGAGTTAAAAAATCTCGAGGCACTGAGAATAAGCAGGCTTGAGGTGACAGCAGAAAGCCTGAAACATATAAAAGACACGGAAAAACTCAGAGTGTTGAATATTGAGGATATAAAAATAAAACCCAAAGATCTTGATTATCTAAAATCCATGAAGAATCTTGAAAAGCTGTATCTGGAATATACCGGTATCGATGATCGGGGCATTGAGATTATAGCACAATGGTTTAAGAATCTTACGGTCTTGGATCTCAGCCATACGAATATTACGGATAAATCATTGGAGATAATTTCGCGTCTGCAAGAATTAAGGGAAATTTATATTTCCAGAACAAATGTGACAAATGAAGGCATAAAATATTTGGCACATCTAAAAAAACTGAACATGTTGCTGGCAACAGATACCAAAGCGGATGGTTTCCAGCATCTGTTATTTGTTTCGGAGCACGCTTATAAGTATTATCACACACAAAAAAGATTGACTTATGAAAACGCGGTGTGCATTAAAGATGGAGTTGAAGTAAGGAGCGGAATGGGACTCTTATATCCTGTTATTGATACACTGAAAAACGGAGAACAAGTTGTGATTATCGAAGCGGGCGAATTTAAAAATCAGTTGAATTATGAATTAGAAACGGATTATTACGATGAAGTAAATGATATCTATCTTAAGCAGGGATCTTATATGATATTGGTGGAAGATAATGATGATGGTTATATTTTTGCCGTAGAGAATAAAAATGAAAAATATATTGTGTCGATAGAAAAGGAGTATTTAGAAGCGGAATATTCATATCGTATTTCGAATGATTTGTATTTTTATAAGATCAAAACGAAAAACGGCACGGTCGGGTATATAAATTACGGATGCATAAAAAAAAGAGAAGCGGAACCTACGGGAGATACTCTGGTGGAGTACAGATTATTCCATATCCTTGTTAAAGACAAAGAGCTGGCGGAAAAAATAAGAATAAAAATACAGGAAGGCGAATCGTTTGAGGATCTGGCAAGAGCATACTCTCTCTGTCCCAGCAGAGAAGACAGCGGGGATCTTGGCTGGGTGGATGAGGAACTTTTAATTCCTGAAATTAAGAACAAGCTTATGTTTATATATGAGTCGAACAGGGTGAGTGACATAATAAAAAGTAAGCATGGATATCACATCATGCTTGTAAAAGGTGTAATGCTGAAGAATGAGGGTTACAGATTTGTGTATAGTTATTAATATAACGGGGTGTCTATGAGTAAGTGTTTAAAATATTGTATGGTGCTCGTTTTTTTAATTAATTCTGTCTGCATTCTGCATGCGGAAGAAAAAAAAGTTATCCTTATAAATCAGAATAATAAGAAAGAAGAAAAAATATGCAGTGTAAATGAAATTATTTCCATACATGGCTTTTATTATTTCTATCAAGGTGAAAATGAGTTACGGTATCGGACAACACAGCAAAAGTTATATGTCAATGATAAACTGGTCGCAATCGAGGTTGAACATGAAAACGATTTTGAGATGCTGGAACATGATACAATATATTATGAGATAGAGGAGCCTGTCGATCTTTGTTCATTGAAACATGTGGAAAGACCTTTTTATCTGTTTATAAAAACAAGTGGTTATAAAAATGAGCAATTGAAAATATTAAGTGAGTTAAAAAATCTTTATTATTTTTCTGAAAACTCAGACAACATTAATGATGAAATTTTATCATATTTCAAAGATTTAAAAAAATTGCAATATCTCATAATAAGAGATGCGGATGTTACAAATGCGGGAATTTCATTTTTGAAAAACATCAATAATTTGAAATATGTAGATCTGCACCGTACAAAATTAACGGAAGACGGAGGGTTGGATTATATAGCAAAGAACAAAATAACATATCTTGATCTCGGGTTTACAAAAGTAAATGATGACGCGTTGAAGTATGTAAAAGAGATGAAAGAATTGGAAAAGCTTTCTTTAGAAAAAACAAAAATTACAGATGAAGGTATGAGGAACTTGTCAGATTTAAGAAATTTAAAAGAACTGAATTTGGGAAAAACAGTTATTTCGGATGAGGGCTTAAAACATATATCAAAACTGATAAATCTAAGGGTATTGATTCTGGATCAAACAAATATAAGTAATAATGGCTTGCAGTATTTAAAGGGTATGAAGAATCTTGAGGTGCTCAATTTGGAAGATGCAAATATTGATGACAAGGGAGTGAAACATATACAAGATTTGAATAATTTAGAAAAGCTGAATTTGAAACGTACGGATATAACGAATGATTCATTAATAGTGTTTAAACGTTTTAAAAAATTGGATTATCTAAATATAGATTTTACAAAAATATCTTTTTCACCCGATGAATTAAAAACAAGAGAGGAGATAGAAAATTATTTCAATAAAGCTCAGTGTATAGAAAATAATATAATTAAAAAACAATCAGTAAATTTATATAAGTCTGCTACTATAAGTAGCGAAATATCAAAGAAATTGAAAAAGGGTGATAGAATTGAAATACTCTCCTATTACAAAAATGAACTCGATATTATCGGGATAATTAATAAAAAAATGACAATCACAAAACAAGGATTAACAATAACCATTCCAAAAGGAAAAGAATGCATTATTATTGGGGTTAAGAATAATATTTTTGAAGTAGTTGTTGATATCAATGGAGAAAAAATAATTGTTCAATTAGAAAAAAATCTGATAGATCAAATTGACGGGTTTTATAAAATAAGGACTGAGGAGAGACTCAGCGGTTGGATCTTGTCGAATGATCTGGAATAATAATCAAACCTGACATACATCTGTCACGTATCACTTGTACACTATTAAAAAAAACAAGGAGTGAAATATGGAAAAAATTATCGCCAAATGCGGTCTTATGTGTTCCGAATGCAATGCCTACAAAGCAACGCTTAAGAATGATGATGAGCTGAGAAAAAAAACAGCCCGGGAATGGTCGGCAATGTTCAACGTGTCGATTGACTGGAAAATAATTAATTGTCTGGGCTGTCAGCAGGAGGAAAAAGCCAAGCTTTTCAGTCACTGTCTTGTCTGCGGGATCAGGCTGTGCGCGCTTGAGAAAGGGTTTGCCACCTGCGCGGACTGCCCGGATTTCGGGTGTGAAAAGGTAAGTGAAATCTGGAAACATGATGATACTCCGCGAAAACGTCTGGAACAGATGAGAGCTTAAACCAGCATATTAATGAATTCTCCGCAGCAAAAACTGAATAACACAAGATACACGGTAAGCATGAGCACTGTCTTTTTTCCCAATAAACGGCTTAACATGAGCAAAGAGGGAATACAAACAGCCGCCGCCGTAAGGGAAAAAGACAGTGCCGAGCCCAGCGGCAGGCCGGCATGCATGAGGGGCTTTAAGATAAGAATGTCCGCTCCTCCGCAAATATAAAGCGGGATGCCCAGAAGCACAATGCCGGCTTTACTCATAAATGACTGCAGGATACCCTTCATTACCTCCAGTGGATTGCCCAGCAGAAAGCTGAAGGTAATGCTAAGTCCCGCGCCAAAGAGCACAAAGGGAATGAGACCCTTAAATATTCGCGTGCCTTTTACAAATGGATTTAGCTTCGCAGGTACACATCCATCCTGCCTTGTGCACCGCACCCGGCATTGGTTTTTTATTTCAATTTTTGGATGCAGAAAATGTATTAAAAAACCCGTAGAGAAGGACAATAGAAAAGTACCGATAATTCTTAACAGACAGTATTTTATTCCCAGTAAATTTATAGACATAAGAATGATAAAGGGATTTAACAACGGGGCTGTTATAAAAAAAATCACGGTGTTTCGGATATTAAATATTTTACCCATACCGCTTAACAGAGAAACCGACGAGCACGAACAAATGGGCAGCAGTGAGGCTGTTAAAAATGTTCGGAAAGGACCGTGGAGAATGGGGAAACGCAGTCGGTAAAACAGCCGCTGCAAAAAAAGACCTGCAAAAATACTTAAGAATATGATCATGGGCAGTTCAATAAGGTTTTCAAACAGAATGAATTCCGGTTCGGGTAATAGTTTATACACGACGCACTGCTGCTTATTGGCGGGATTTATGTTATATATGAGTTTGTATCCGAAATCCAACAAGGCTAAGAGAATACAAGCTATGAGTACAATTTGGATTAAAACGATTTTTCTTTTATCCGTGCCGCCGGCTGCAAGTATGATTGAATCGGTCTGCTTCAGCATTATTCCTCTGCTCCGGCGTCTATGAGGAGTTTTACAATATCGTCATGTCCCTCTGCCTTTGCCCTTTCCAAGGCAGTTTGCTTCAAATAACCTCCTCTATGATTTATATCCACCTGGCCGCTGTCGATGAGAGCCTGCACCAGTTCCGTGTAGCCTTTGCATGATGTATAAATCAACAATGTGGCGTCGCGTATGCTTTCGGCGTTTACTCCCACACCTCTCGTTATAAGTGTTTTCACCATGTCCATTTGATTTAAAGTAATGGCCATGGGAATTGACATATCACTCCAGTGATCTCCGGGTCGACTGGGACCAGGTTTGGCATCGTTATCAAGCAGCAGATTTACCATATCGTTAGTTCCGGTGAGAATCGCATACGTAAGCGCCGAATCACCATGCTCGGAAGTGTATTCGTTTACATCAATGCCCTGATTCACCAATTCTTTTACTTTGTCAATATCGCTGTCGTAAATGGCCTTAAAAAGCTGGGTACCGGTATTTTCCGGTTCATTGCAGCTCATAAGAACAAGACACAATATGCCCGTAATGTACATTGCCTTTTTCATAAGCTAACTCCTTGGTTTGATAAAGTTATATATGGTTAGACTGAAAAAAAACGAATATGTGACAGTTAATTCACAATTTTGTCCGCATTTTTAAAACCTCATTTTCTTGGTTGTTTTTGTCGTGCCGGAATCTTATCAAGAGAGAAAATCTTTAAAAGCGTAGTAGTATTTATAATATGTGCTAATCGTTTATTAAAATCAGGCTGATTTTTAAATGGTTGATCACGAAAAAGTTCTATAACCTTACTATCATATACATCATTAAAAGATTCCATTTTCTTCGGGATCATCTGTCTAACCTTTTTTATAAAATCGGAGTTAAAGCGTAATTTTTTGGGATCAATATAGCCCGCCGCTAGCATACTCTTTAGCTTTCTTTTACATTGGCAGGGATTACCGGGCTTCATAAGAGAGCATTTATCGTTCATAAAGTTGAACAGTTCATTACGGGCCCGGGAAAGTATTTTCCGAAAATTAACCCGCGTTATTCCCATCATTTCAGAAGCAACTGTGTCCTCAAATTGGAAGAAGACGCCGAGAATAAAGGCCAGACGCGCTACAGGTTTTAAACATATAAGCATGCCCAACATGCACTCGAATTTTATCTCATCGACAATAAGCTTTGTCTCGACTCCCTGGATTTTTGTGTCAGCGAAATCGAAATCGGGAGTGCTTTGTATGTTTTTCCAGAGTGTGCTGAAGGTAACGGGGCCTTTCTTTTCTCTTGAGCATTTTTTTATGTTTATGACATGGTTGCAGGCAATCCGGTAAAGCCAGGTTTTGAATTCGCTTTTTCCTTTGAATGTAGGGAGTTTGGTTATAATTTTTATGAGAATTTCCTGAGTAATATCTTCAGCCTCAAAAGGATCGCCTACCATGCGCAAAACCAGATTATACAGCCAATGCTGATATCTGCGGATGAGTTTTTCAAGGGCGCCGTGATTTCCCTGGATCGAGTCTTTAATAAGGATTATGTCCACCAATTTCACAATTACTCCTCAGGCGAGCATTAAGGTTGAACAGGTTCTGTCTTAATACCCGGCAGGCGTAAACCTGTTTGTTTTTAAGTGCTAATATTATAGCATAAAAAATGGTATATGCCTATATGGTTGTAAAGACTTCTGTATTATTATACATTTGGCCTTTAAAACCGCTTAAGGATAATGGTATGGATACGAAATGGCTTATAATACCGGTTTCAGTCTTGGCTTTATGCTCTTGCCTCATATCTTATTTATTTTCTTTTAAAGCTGAGCTTGAAGAAGTGAGCAGAGAAACGGGCTTGGACGTGATTCGCTTTGTCGACAAAGAAATGGGAGTAGATTTTATCGATTACATACATATAGGCGGAACTCATTTTGAATTGGGTTGTCAGCTGGGTATGCTGGCCAAAAAAACCGTGGTGCGGCCTAAAATATGTGAACCAAACGCGCGGGAATTAAATAAGCGAATTATCGCGATGTATGAAAATCTTTATCCGGCTTACTTGGAGGAACTAAAAGGGATTGCCAAAGCATTTGATATGAATATGGAAGATATGGATCTGCGCTTTATGGAAAGGGAGTTTTTTGTGAACCTGGGCTGGCTGGGACTTGGTTTTGCAGAAAAAAAGCATACGGCTTTTAAAGAACTGGGCGCTCTTTGCAGTATTGTGGCCTGCAATTCTGATGTGCAGGGTAAAAAGAAAACCATTGTGGGCAGGAATTTCGATTGGCTGCAGCCCAACGGCGCTGTAGTACGCGCTGGTTTATCGGGTGACTATAAAACTTTGGGATCCACAATCATCTGCCTTGAGCATTGGATTATGGATGGGATAAACGAAAAGGGTTTGTTTATTGGCGTTTTGACTGTAGCAACTCCGGAACGGGAAAGTTACGCCGGGCTTGCCTATCCCGATTCACCGGCCGTTGACGCTCATCATATGATGAGAATAATTCTGAATACCTGCGCTTCGGTGCGGGAAGCCGCGGCTTTGACGGAAAAAACACGAATTTGGTTCGGTGACGATGTGGTTCACTTGCTGCTGGCGGATGCTTCAGGTGCAATGTGCGTTTTTGAGTTTGACAGTCAGGGACGTCTTTTTATTGTCTCTCCTGATGAAAAAAAGTACCTTGTTTCAACAAATTCGTGGTTATATGGAACCATCCCATCTGAACGGAGGCAATGTTGGCGCTATGAGTTTGCCGGCAATGAGTTGGAGCAAAAAAAACTTCACAACCTTGACGATCTGTTTGAGGTGATGAAAAAAATAAGCATAGTACGTTCAAATCCGCATGCACGGAACAAGATGGCCGAAAATGACTTCGATTATTTGCAGACAGTATGGACAAGCCTTTATGATCTTGAGCAGCTCAGCATGAAGATACATTACTGGTTGGACGGAAAAGATTCTTTTTACTTTTATAGTATAGATAGATAACGATAATATTTCCTGTTATTAAAAATTGTAAGGATTCCGGACTCTGTGGACAGCAATGTATGATCTGTCGGAAAAGAGCATGACGTCTCGCTTTTTTGAAGACAACTTTAAAAATGAATATAAAGACAATTTTAAAACTAACTAATGCCGGTTCCATCAGGACAACCGTAAGCCATACTAAAGTATGATTGTAAATTCCAGGTTATGAATTATCTTGTTCTTCAAATGATGAAACAAAGAGGAGGATTTCCATGAAAAGGTGCTTCGTGTATGTGCCCGTTATATTGTTCCAGATTCTATTTTATTGCTGCTCTCTGCAGAACGGGGATGATCCTCCGGTTCAGCCTCCACCAGAGGGAGCGGAAAAAATTACGGCAGCGGATGCGGAAGAGCATGATTATTTCGGTTCCGCCGTGTCTGTGGAGGGAGATATCGCTCTGGTGGGTGCGAACGGAGACAGCGGCGGCGGCATCAGAGGGGGCGCCGCCTATATTTTCTATCGCAGCCGGGACGAGGAGGGTAATTGGAAGCAAATAAAAAAATTGACGGCATCGGATGCGGAAGACGGCGATGGCTTCGGGAATTCTGTGGGCATGAGCGGAAAGCACATAATTATCGGGGCCGAGCGCAAAAGAGGATCCCATAACTTTCAGGGCGCGGCATATATTTTTTCCAGAGAATAGGTTGCTTTCATACGCCCCGGCCGTTGCATCCTGCAAGTAACCGGAGGCGTAATACGATATCGGTCGGTGAAACCTCCGCTTCAGGCACAATATTTCTAACCAAACAATTTCAATATGTGTTCATCAAGCAAAAAATGGTGTAATACGATTGATACGTCAAGCGATTTATTTTATAACTATCGTAAGGATCAACTTGAAAACTATAAAAGGAGAGACGGCATGATTAAGGAAATAACCGCGCAAGCATTAAATCCGGAGAGTTTCATCACCGATATGGTGGAAGAGATTAAGAAGACCGTAGGAGAGGGATCGGCCATCAACGCGCTATCCGGTGGCGTGGACTCGTCCACGGTGACCATGCTGGGGCACCGCGCTTTGGGTAAGCGCCTGAAGACGGTGTTCATCGAAAACGGTCTGATGCGCGCCGGCGAAGCCGAGCAGGTTACAGGCTTTTTCAGCGCTCTCGGCATTACGATCGAAGTCGTGGACGCACGCGAGGAGTTTTTTGCAGCGCTTAAGGGAGTAACGGATCCCGAAGCCAAGCGTGAGGCCATTACCCAAACCTTCTACCGCAGTGTCTTCGGCCGGCTGGTAAAGCAGAGCGGAGCAAAATATTTGCTGCAGGGCACGATTCTTACCGATGTGGATGAGACCGTGGCCGGCATCAAGCGGCAGCACAATGTTTTTGAGCAGCTGGGCATAGATCCGGAGAAGGCATTTGGTTATCGTATCATGGAACCACTT